>CADCUK010000131.1 GCA_902805865.1 uncultured Nocardioidaceae bacterium
TGACCAAGGAGCTGAACGGCGGCCCCGGAGCGATCTACCAGGCGCCGGCGACCCTCAACCCGAGCACCACCCCCACGACCACCCCGGCCCCGGTCGAGCCGGCGGGGACGTACAAGCTCGACCGCACGCTGACCGACCCTGCGATCAGGGAGTCCAGCGGCCTGGCGCTGAGCAGCTACGACCCGTCCTTGCTGTGGACCCACAACGACAGCGGCGACAGCCCGCGGATCTTCGGCGTCACCCAGTCCGGTGCCGTCAAGGCGACGCTGACCCTCGGTGGGGCCAGCGCGCGCGACTGGGAGGACATGTCAGCCGGCCCGAACCACACCTTGTGGGTCGGCGACATCGGTGACAACGCCGAGTCGCGCACCTCGATCCAGGTCTACAGCCTCACCGAGCCGGCCGCACCGACGTCCGGCACGGTGCCGTCGACCAGGTACACGCTCGCCTTCGAGGACGGACCGCACAACGCCGAGACGCTGATGGTGAACCCCGCCACCGGCCGGCTGTACGTCGTGACCAAGGAGCTGAACGGCGGCCCCGGAGCGATCTACCAGGCGCCGGCGACCCTCAACCCGAGCACCACCAACACGCTCGTGAAGGTGGGCACGGCTCCGGGTCGGATCACCGCCGGAGACTTCGCCCCGGACGGAGCGAGCTTCATGCTCCGGACCCAGACCCGCGGGTACCTCTACTCGTCCGTCACCGGCACTCCCAAGGAGATCGTGCTGCCCTCCATGGGACAGGGCGAGTCGCTGACCTACTCGACGACCGTGTCCCGCGTCTACCTGGGGCAGGAGGGCGCGAACAGCCCGGTGTACAGCATGTCCACCGGCGTGCCCTCGGGCTCCACGCCGAGGCCCGACCCGGAGCCGACCGAGGAGCCGACCGAGGAGCCCCCGACCACACCGACCGGCTTCGGGCCGGTGGCACGGAGCGCTCCCGCCACCCCGTTCGTGACGCCGGAGCAGTACGGCGCCAAGGGTGACGGCTCCACCGATGACACGGTCGCCATGCAGCGCGCGCTGAACGCCGCCGCCGGCAAGACGCTGTGGCTGCCGGCCGGCAAGACCTACTCGATCAGCAAGACCATCGCCGTGCCCAGCAACACCACGGTGATGGGGGCCGGCAAGACGTCCGTCATGCGGTTCACCTGGACAGCAGTGACGACCGCCGACTCCGGCGGCGGCTCGAACGTCCGGGCGGCGGGCGTGACGGCGCGCAACATCCACCTCACCAACTTCGTCCTCGAAGGCGGGGGCGACGGCTTGCCCAGCGGGCTGAACGCCGACAACCCCCAAGGGCTGGTGCCCTTGATCAGGTTCAGCCTCGTCGACGAGTTCACCGTCACGCACATGGAGCTGCGCAAGTCAGAAGGGCTTTCAGTCTCCTGCTCGGGATGCACCAACGGCACGTTCCGGTACAACTACGTGCACCACTCGGGCCGCGACGGCATCACCGTCTACCGGAGCTCGGCCGTGAACGTCACGGACATCGTGGTGGCCAACAACCTGATCGAGAAGGCAGGTGACGACTCGATCGCCGTCAACGGCCTCGTGCCGGGCCAGAACATCCCGGTCCCCAGCGACGGGTCGAACCCCCTGCCGAAGCGCATCACCATCGCCGACAACGTCATCCGCGGGTGGCAGAGCGACCCGAACGGCGAGCTGCTCGGCCGAGGCATCGCCCTCAACGGCGTGGCCGGTGTGCTCGTCCAGAACAACACGCTGTCGCACCCCAACAGCACCGGGATCCTGCTGACGGGCTGCAACCCGCACATCTGCAACGGCAGCAGCACCGACTGGTGGTCCGCCGGCGCACAGCTGCTGAACAACGTCATCGAGCACTCGACCGGGGGCAGCCGCCCCGGAGCCATCGCGATCATCAAGACGCGGAGCTCCACGGTGCGGGGCAACAAGGCGGCGTTCTCCTCGCCGTACGACTTCTCCGGGTGCAGCAGCTGCTCGGTCGAGGGCAACTCGCAGTGACGACGAGCTGAAGGCCTCTACGCTGGTGGCCGGGCACGACAGGGGAAACGGCGACAGGGGAGGGCCATGGACGGGTCGCGCGGCGCCGTCATGGTCCTCACCCTCACGCTCCTGGCGCTGACCGGGTGCAGCACGTCGCCCGACTCCTCCGGGCGCTCCGAGTCCGCCGGCTCCCGGCCCGCGTCCGGGTCCCCGACGGCGACGGTCATCCCGGACGCCGCACAGGCCCCCCTACCGTCGGTTGCTCCGGCCCCGCCCTCTGCACCCCGAGGCACCCCGCTCACCGTGGAGTCCTTCGGCGCCCGTGGCGACGGGGAGACCGACGACACCTCGGCCCTGCAACGTGCCATCGACACCGGTGCGGCCGAGGGCTCCGAGGTCCGGCTCGCACCGGACCGGACGTACGTCGTGTCCCGCTCGCTGCTGCTCCCGGACGGGACCCACCTGAGCGGCTCCGGCCCGTCGTCGAGGCTCGAGTTCACCTGGCGCTTCAACGACGACGAGCACGACGGGTTCTACCTGGGGAACCGCGACCAGGTGGACGACGGCAACAAGGACATCACCCTGACGGACTTCGCGATCGTGGGTGCCGGCTCCGGCCTGCCGGCAGGGCTCAACGAGCTGCACCACGAACCGCGTGTCCCCGCCATCCGCCTCAGGCTCGTGGACCGGTTCCGCATATCGGGGCTGGACATCGGCTACGCGCCGGGGATCTCGATCATCCACCAGGGCTGCTCGAACGGCGCCATCGTCGGCAACCGCATCCACGACTCCGGCCGGGACGGCATCAACGGGACCTGGCACATCCGCAACATGCACGACATCCTCGTCAGCGACAACGAGATCACCAGGGTCGGCGACGACGCCATCGCGGTCATCGGGACCCCCGGTGACCTCGCGAACCGCGACGCGCTGCCGTACGACATCCTCATCGAGGACAACGTGATCCGCGGGTGGTCGGGCAACCCCAACGGCCACCTCCTCGGCCGCGGGATCCTGGTCATGGCGTCCCGCCGGGTCGGCGTGGTGGGCAACGTCATTCAACGAACCCACTCCGCGGGTGTCCTGGTCGCACCCTCCACGCGGTCGTTCAGCCTCAACCCGGCGACGAAGCAGCCGTGGAGGTCCGCCGACGTGAGCATCGTCGACAACGAGATCCGCGACGCGGGACAGAACTTCGACGGACGCGGCGATCCCGAGGAGAGTGGACGCGACGGCCTGCTGGTGAAGCAGGCGGACCGGGTGTGGTCGGTCGGCAACTCGATCACGAACTCCTACGGAAAGACCGTCGCCTTCTACGACTGTCGTGCCTGCGTCAGCGGTGGCGAGGCGTGACCACCGGGCAGGAGGACGAGGAGTCGACCCAGCCGGAGCAGGCACGGGGCAGGCAGCGGCCTGCCTCGCTCGCCCAGGCCCTGGCGTGGTTCGCCGGGCCGTACGGCGTCGCCATCATCGGCTACCTGCTGCTCAACGCCGCCGCTGCGCGACTCCTGGGCCGCGAGGGCCTGGCGGCGTTCGTGGTGGCGATGACCGCCGCGACGCTGGTCGGTCAGCTCGGGCTCTTCGGTGTGCACCGGTCAGGGCTGAGGGAGGCGGCGCGCCTCGCCCCTGACGACCTCGAGGGCCTCGGCCGGCTCCGCGGGGGCGTCGTCGCCGTCTCCATCACGACCCTCCCCCTCGCCGCGGTCGTGACGGGGGTCGCGGCGTTCTTCCTCAGCCAGGACCGGGGGGACGCGACGGCCTTGGGCACCGCAGTCGCCACAGCAGCCCTCACGTACCTGTCCGGACAGCAGAAGCTGCTCGCCAACTACCTGCGCGGGCTCGGCCACCCTCGCATCTCCGGGCTCCTCGAGGGTCGCTCGGGCGGCGCGGCGGTCGCGCTGGGCCAGGCCCTGCTGGTCGTGCTGGTCTGGCAGCTCCGGCCCGAGTGGGGCCTGGTGGGCGCTCTCGCGGCCGCTGCCCTCGGGTTCCTGCCTCCGGTCGTGCTCGCCTGGTTGCTCCTGGCACGGAGGTGGCGAGGTGCCGCTGCGCCGCGGGGTGCCCTCCGCTCCCTCCGCATCGTGCTGGCACGTGACTGGAAGTTCGCGGTCAGCCAGCTCGGCGGCTTCACGAACTCGACCGTCGACCTGTGGATCTGCAGCCTGCTGCTGCCGGCCAGCACCGCCTCCCTCTTCGCGGCCGGGCAGCGACTGGCCCAGCTGCTGCTCATCCCGATGACCGCCATGCAGGTGGTCTTCTCCCCCGCGATCTCCAGGCTGAGCGCCGACCCGGACCGCGGAAAGCTCCAGCGCCTGGTCCGCACGGGCTCGACGCTGGCCACGGCGCTGGTCGGCATCGCCTGCATCCCGATGCTCGTCGTACCCACGCTGCCGCTGGACCTCGTCTTCGGCGAGGCGTTCCGGGACGCCGCACCTGTCCTGGTCCTGCTGGCCGGCGCCTACTTCATGAACGCCGTCTCGGGCATGTCGGGGATCACGCTGTCGATGACGCACCACGAGGGCTACGTCGCTCGGGTCCAGTGGATCGGCGTCGTCTGCCGGGTGGCGCTCGGGGCCTTCGCCGCGTGGCAGTTCGGGCTGGTGGGCGTGGCGGTGACCTCGTCGGTCGTCACCGTGCTCGTCTACGCGCTGATGTGGTTCCATGCCCGCAGCCACGTCGGTGTGGTGACGCATGCGACCCTGCGACCCCATGTCCGACTGCTCGGGAAGGTGGCCGGTTGACGATGAGGATCCTGCAGGCCCACAACAGGCACGCCACCCGTGGCGGCGCGGACGTCGTCATGGACCAGGACCAGGGGCTGCTGTCCGAGGCGGGTCACGAGGTGCGTCAGCTGGTGACCGAGGCGGTCCAGGACGCCGGCGTCCGCAGCGCGGTGAGGTCGGTGTGGAACCAGGACACCGTCCGCCGCGTCACGCAAGCTGTCGAGGAGTTCCGCCCCGACGTCCTGCACGTCCACACGCCCTTCCCCTTGATGTCCCCGACGGTGTTCCGCGCGGCCCACCGACTGGGCGTCCCCACCGTGGCCACGATGCACAGCTTCCGGTACACCTGCATCGCCGGCACCCTGCGCCGGGACGGGGCGATCTGCGAGGACTGCGTGGGGCGGAAGGTCAAGGCGCCGGCGGTCCGGCACCGTTGCTACCACGACAGCACCGCCGCGAGCGCCAGCCTCGCCACCTCGCTGACGCTGCACCACACCATCGGCACGTTCAGCGCCCGGGTCGACCGGTTCCTGACCATGACCGACTTCGCCCGCGACATCCTCGTGCGCGACGGCGTCCCGCCCGAGCACGTGGGAGTGAAGCCCAACCACGTCGAGGATCCGGGGCCTCCTGCTCCGTGGGCGGACCGGCGACAGCACGTGCTGTTCTCCGGCCGACTCGTCGACGAGAAGGGCATCCGGACCCTCCTCGAGGGGTGGCGACGGTCCCGCCACGACGGCTACGAGCTGCGGGTGTGCGGCGACGGAACCCTGCGCCCGATGGTCGAGGAAGCTGCAGCGGTGGACCCGTCGATCCGGCCGCTCGGCTGGCTGTCGCCCGAGGAGCTCCTCGAGGAGCAGCGGACGGCGAAGCTGACCGTCGTCCCGTCGGAGTGGTACGAAGCCGGTCCCCCGCTGGTCCTGCTCGAGTCTCTCGCCTCGCAGACCGCTGTCCTCTGCAGCGACCTGGAGAACATCTGCGCCGGCGTCGTGCAGTTCGGGGCGGGCGGCACCTTCCGGATGGGCGACGCCGAGGATCTTGCGTGCCGGCTGAGCGAGCTGCTTGCGGACGACCAGATGCTGCAGGACGCCGGCCGGCGCGGCCGAGCCCTCTACGAGGACAGCCACACCCCGCAACACTCGCTGCAGGTGCTCGAGAGCACCTACCGCCACGTGCTGGGGAGCTCCCGGCCATGAGGGTGCTGCACGTGGCGGAGGTGACCCACGGAGGAGTGATCACTCTCGTCGACACCTACAGCCGGCACCAGGCCGCTGCCGGTCACGACGTCCACGCCCTGCTCCGCCCCGAGGTCGACGACGTCCCGGCGGTCCGTCACGACTGGAGTCCCGTCCGCCGGAACCCATGGGCTCTGCTCCGGGCCGAACGACGGCTCCACCAGGTCGCCCACGCGCTCCGACCGGACGTGATCCACCTCCACTCGTTCGTCCCCGGCGTCCTGGGCCGGACCCGGTCCCTGCAGTCGGCGGCGGCGGTCGTCTACCAGCCGCACAGCTTCGCCTTCGAGGCCGTGCCGCCTGCCGCCGCCGGGCTGATCGCCCGGACGGAACGACGGATGAGCCGGCACACGGACCGGATGGTGACCAACTGCCACGACGAGGAGGCGGAAGGGCGCAGCCGCGGGATCGTCCTGCCGACGACGGTCGTCGGACTCCCCGTGGACACGGCCCACTTCGCTCCCCGCGAGTCCGAGCAGGCGACCTACCAACGCGACCTCGGTCTCGACGCCGACTTCGTCGCGGTCTGCGTCGGCCGCCTGTCGCGGCAGAAGGGACAGAGCCTGCTGGCCGCGGCGTGGGAGGCGGACCCACCACCGGGCGCACAGCTGGTCTTCGTCGGCCCGGGTGATCCGGCCGAGATCGCCGAGGCGGCCCCGCGGACCTACGGCGCCAGCATCCTCTGCGCGGGCGCGCAGGACGACGTGCGGCCGTGGTTGTGGGCGGCGTCGGTGGCGGTGCAGCCGTCGTTGTACGAGGGACAGTCGGTGGCGATGGCCGAGGCACTGGCGTGCGGGGTCCCGGTCGTCATGACCGACGTCAACGGTGCGAGGGAGGCCGTCGCCCACGAGCACGAACGCCCGGCCGGTGCCGTCGTACCTGTCGGGGACCTGCGCCAGGTCATGTCGGAGCTGACTGCCAGACAGCGGCAGCCCGAGCTGGTGGCGTCCGAGGCGGCCGTCGCACGGGAGCGCGCGGTGCGGCTCTTTTCCCCGGAGACGGTCATGCGGCGCATCGAGAACGTCTACATTGAGGCTCTGGCCGTCCACCGGGCGAGCAGATGAGGGGGAGGGCATGAGCATCGACCGGGTGCCCGGCTTCGTCGTGGCGGGCGCAGCCCGCTCGGGCAGCACTGCGGTCGTCGAGTCGCTCCGCAAGCGCCCGGACGTCTTCATCACCCAGCCCAAGGAACCGCACTACCTCGCGCTCAGCGGCGTCGGTCCTGTGTTCACCGGCCCCGGCGACGACCTGACCATCAACAAGGTGATCGTCGACAGCCGCGAGGAGTACGAACGGCTCTTCTCCGAGGCTCCTCCCGGCACGCTGACCGGTGAGGGATCGGTGTCGACCCTCTACTACTTCGAGGACGCGGCCCGACGGCTCCTCGAGCTCAACGCGGAGGCACGGGTCGTCGTGGTCCTGCGCGAGCCCGTGTCCCGCGCCCACTCGAGCCACCAGTACCTGGTGAACCGCGGCTACGAGCCGGTGCCGGACTTCCTCGAGGCGGTGTCACTCGAGGCCGAGCGCGTCGCCGCGGGGTGGCACCACCTGTGGCACTACACCGCGATGAGCCGGTACGCCGACGCGATGGACCACCTGCTGCGCACGTTCCCCGACGGTGCGGTCCGCGCCTGGTGGTACGACGACCTCATCGCGGACGAGGAGCAGACGCTCTCCGAGATCCATGCCTTCCTGGGGCTCGCCCCCGCCCCTTCACAGCTGAGCGCCGGGCGCGTCAACGCGTCCGGGACGCCTCGCCGACCCTGGCTCGCCGCGGGCATGCAGGTCGCGTCCCGGAGCACCACGCTCCGGCGGGTGGTCAAGTCCGTCGTCCCGTTCGAGGCTCGCGAGCGGATCCGCAGCTCGAACCTCGCCGCCACCGGCGTGGCGCCGGACGTGGTGAGAGAGCTGGCACCGTTGTTCCGCGAGGACCTCGGCCGGCTGCAAGAGGTGCTGTCGAAACCCCTTCCTCCCAGCTGGCACCGGTGAGGTGGCTAACGTGAGACCCATGAACCCCTGGATGGCGCCCGTCGCCGCCGGCCTCTCGGTCGCCCTGCTGGCGAGCTGTGGGCTGGGTCGGGACCCGCAGCGGACCCTGCTGCGGTCCGAGGACGACCGGTTCATGGTGATCACCGACCCGCGCGTCACGGAGTCGAGCGGTCTCGCAGCCAGCACGGCGCACCCCGACCTCTACTACACGCACAACGACCGAGGGTCGGGACCGCAGCTGTTCGCCCTGGGCGAGGACGGCGTCGTGCAGGCGGTCATCGACCTGGTCGGGGCACCCCATGTCGACTGGGAGGACATGACGGTCCTGCAGGGCGGCAACGTCTGGATCGGGGACACCGGCGGCAACGAGGAACCACGGGCCGAGGTGTCTCTGGTGTGGTTCCGCGAGACTGAGACCGTGACGGACGGCGAGGTGCCATGGCTGTCGTTCCGCCTGGGATACCCGGACGGTGAGCACGACGCCGAGGCCCTGCTGATCGACCCGCGTGACCGGCGGAAGTACCTGGTCACGAAGGACTCACCGACCGGTGGGATCTACGCCGCCCCGGAGAAGCTGAAGCAGGGCGAGGTCAACCCCCTCGAACGCATCGGTGACGCGCCTCCGAACATCACCGGCGCGTCCTTCGCACCGGACGGCGAGAGCCTCGTGATGCGCAGCTACCGCCAGGCCTTCGTCTACGCCGCGATCGACGACACCGAGCCGATCGTCGTTGAGCTGCCGCAGTCGGCGAAGGGCGAGTCGATCGTCCTCCTGGAGAACGGCGACCTGCTCATCGGGTCGGAGGGATCACCGTCGGAGGTCCTCCGGATCCCGGCGCCCGCCTAGACAGGCCTCAGGGCAGGGGCACGGTGAGCGCGGCGCTGAACGATGCGTAGCGCGCCGCCATCGACCCCTCGATGCCCTGGAAACCGCCGCCGAGCCGGAGGTAGTCGGCCTCCGCATCGACCGCCCAGATGCCGGGTGCGTCGGTGCCGACGAACGGGACCGTGATCTCCAGCAGCTTGCCCTCGGTGTCGAGGACAGCGAGCTGGTGCCGCTCCACGCCGGCGAAGCCGGGTCCGAAGTGACCCCCTGCGTACACGCGGCCGTCGGCGACGTCGAGCGCCTGGACGTCGCCGTCACCGTGCTGGACCCAGAGGCGCTGACCGCTCACCAGGTCCCAAGCGGCCACCCTGCCGCCGCCCGGGCCGCCGACGGCGGCGTACACCCGTCCGGAGTCGACGACGAGGTCGAGGATCAGGCACGTGTCGCACACAACCGGAGGTGTCCATGCCGACATCGCACCGGTCATCGGATCGAACGTGCGGAGGAACTGGTGCGGCTGGCCGTTCACGGTCTTGAAGGTGCCACCCACGACCAGGGCGCCGCCTGCCTCCCCGAGCGCAAAGGCGTTGCCGTAGCCGAGCCGTGCGTTGAACATCGCGTCCAGGCGACCGGTGTAGGCGTCGACCTTGGCGACCCCGACCCGGGTGACCCCGTCCACGCGCCCGTAGTTGCCGGCGACGAAGAGGCCGGCGGCGGTGTGCAGGAGGTCGCGGACCTCGCCGCTCGGGGTCGACCTGAAACCGGGGACCGATGAGCCGTCCGGCCGGATCGCCGCGACGTTGACGTTGGCGGAGCCACCCGCGGCGGTGAAGAGCCCCCCGACGTAGACGACGCCGTCAGGCCCTGCTGCGAGGGCGCGGACGGTGCCGTTCGCGCCCGGGTTCCACGCGGTCGGCACCCCGGTCGTGCGGTGGAAGGCTACGAGCCGCTCGCGGTTGAGCCACTGCCCGGTGACGGGGTTGCGCACCCGGGTGAAGGTGCCGCCGACGTAGACGGTGTCGCCGACGGTGAGGATGTCGTACACCCGTCCGTTCGGCACCCAGGACTGCGCCGCACTGGGTGTCGTCTCGTACTCCGCCGCCACGGTGGGCGCGGGCGCGCCGAGCAGCAGGGCCACCAGGAAGGCGGCAACGGACACGGCACGAAGACGAACGCTCATCGACTACTCCCCCGGTGGTCGTCAGCCTCCGGCCGACACGGCTGCCAGTCAATCATCCGGCAGGGCTCGGACGGGGCGCCGTCCGACCCGGGAAGGACAGGACCTCAGTCCCTGTTGCGTGCCGCAGCGTTCAGTCGAAGGTTCCGCCGCCGCGGAGGTCCCAGCCGAACGAGCGGTCCAGCCGCTTCTCGAGCAGCTCGACGTGAGGCGCGTAGTAGGAGGCGAGCCAGTCCCGGTCCTCGGCCGTCATCTTCGACGCAGGCACGTAGTTGAACCGGTGAGGGCTCGGCGGGGCGATCTCCGGGAGCCCGAGGAACCGGTGCGCAGCCGGCAGTGCGGTGTGTGGCGACCGGTACAGGTCCTCGCTGCGCACCACGTGGAGCTGGTGCGGGTGGAACTGGTCGATCCAGGGCTCCAGGTGCTCGAGGTACCGGCCACGGGAGAGGTAGCTCGAGAAGTCGTGCCGCTCGCTGTAGTAGCCGGGCTCGTCCACGATCCGCTCGGCCTCGCCGCGCATCCGGTCCTCCTAGGCGTCGAGCGCCTCCCGGAAGCCGAGCTGCTCGGCGCCTGCGTTGACGCGCTCGTGGTAGTGGGACCAGATGCGGTCCACCGGGTTGCGCAGCAGGACGATGACCTTGACGCTCGGGATCGTCTCGACGACCCGCCCGAGGACCAGCGGGTGGAACATGTAGTACGGCGCCGCTTCGCCAGTGATCGGCCACACGCCGGTGGCCCGGCGGACCCGACGTCGCTGCAGGTCCGTGGGGAAGTGCGACCGGTACCACCGCTGCCCGCGGTGGTAGTTCTGGTCGAAGAAGTGGGTCTTCTTGGCGTTCTCGACGCCGGGCCACATCGGCAGGATGTCCGGGTGCCGTTGCAGGTACTTCAACATCGACGTGGTGCCACCACGCTTGGTGCCGATGATCAGGAAGTCCGGCAGCGCACGCAGATCGACGGACGCGCGCCCGATGGACCTGAACGCGGGTCGCGACATCTCCTTGGCCCAGTCGGGGGTCACCCTCTTGAGGAACGCGGCTGCGCCGGTTGCCATCCGACCCTCCTGTGCTCGGTTGTGCACCGCAGGCTCTCCCTGGCCAGCGGCACCAACCCAGCCTAGTGGCTCAGGGCGTGTCTGTCGGCGAGACTTCAGAAGCGGCTGAGAACACCCCATATCGGGCTGCCTTCGAACCGTAGATGCCCTGGAACCCGCCCCCGATGTAGAGACCGTCCTCCTCGGCCAGGATCGCCCAGATGCCGGGATCGTCGAGGCCGGTGAAGGGCACCCTGAAGTCCAGGACGGTGCCTTCAGCGTCGACCGCGGCGAGCTGGTGACGGTCGTACCCGTAGAAGTCCCCGGCGAAGTGACCGCCGAAGTACACGATGCCGTCCCGGTAGTCGACGGCCTGCACGTCACCGTCAGCAGGCCTGATCCACAACCTGCTCGAAGCGGCCTCCGTGAGGGACCACGCGGCCGCTCGGCCTCCGCCACCCCCGGCGGCCGCGCCGAAGACCTTGCCGTCACCCACCGTGACGTCGAGGAGGTTGCAGGTGTCGCAGATCCTCGGCGGGTTCCAGCTCAGGTTCCGCTTGCCGTCTGCGAGGTTGACTGCGGCGAGGAACAGCACGTCCGCACCGGCCACCTTCTTGAAGTTGCCCCCGATGACCAGCTGGCCGCGCTCGAGATCGGGCGCGAGCGCCACGACCCGGCCCATGCCGACCCTGGCGTTCCAGCTGGTGAAGACAGCTCCGGACCCCGGGTCGAGCTTCGCGACGCCGACTCGGTTGAAGCTGGTGCCCGCCCTGCTGACCGTCCCGAAGTTCCCAGCCACGTAGAGGCCGCCGTCGACGACGGCGAGGTCACGAACACTCCCGCTGGGCGTCGCGGAGAAGTCAGGAACAGCGGCTCCGCTCGGGCTGAGGGCCGCCAGGCGCGGAGCGGTGATACCGCCGACGGTGGTGAAGTCGCCACCCACGTAGAGGACCCCGGTATCACTGACCGTCAGTGCACGGACGGTCCCGTCAGCCCCTGGGTTCCAGTCGGGATCCAGGCTGCCGTCCGCGGCGAACCTCGCCAGCCGGGCGCGGTTCACCCACGTGCCCGTCACTGGGTTCTTCACGCGGGTGAAGGTGCCGCCGATGATGGTCCCGCCGGCGGCGTCGCGGGTGATAGCGTACACGCGGCCGTTGGGGACCTGGGTCCCCGAAGGCTCCGTGCCGTAGGTCACCACCGCTGAGGCCGAGGCCACGGGCGAAAGGGCGATCAGCGCGACCAGGACGGTCGCTAGGCGCAAGAATCCTCTGGACAAGATATTTCCCCCAACGCTCCGACCCCTCGGAACGAGACAACTCAAGAACGAGTGAAGTCTCGATTATGCGTGCGCACGCCTGAATTAGCGAGCGGCGCCGGGCGAACTGGGACAAATACCCTGGGTGCCGGGGAGACAAACTTCCCAATCGCCCACAAAGGCACCAGCCACAGGACGCACCGCACGAGCAGGTCCGAGTCCACGCCCAGCCCGACAACGTAGATCCCCACCGCGACGGCGATCGCCGTGTTGAAGCCGTTGTCCGGTCGGCGCAGCTGCGCCGCCGAGAGCCAGCCGATCAGCGCGCCGCTCAACATCCCTCCCAGGACGAGTCCCAGGATCCCGAAGTTGAGGTACCAGAGCCCGGCCGCGCCCATCGGCCACCCGTTCACCTTCTCCGGCTCGTAGGCCTGCCTGAACCAGACGCCGGGTGCGATCGCGTCAGGCTTGCCCTCCCACAGGAAGCGCGGCACCAGCCCGAGGAGCCCGACCACGAAGTCCTCCCCGTAGCGGTACTCGTGCTCGGCCGGCCAGTCGCGACCGGCGAGCATCGCGGCGTCGAAGTACGTGGCGTTCAGGGAGAGCGAGACCTGGCGAGCCGGCCCCGCCTGGGCGTACACGTCCTGCACCGCGCCGTTGATCAGGGTGTCCCGGGTCATCCGGAGGCCCCCGGCGATCGTGATGACGAGCAGCGCAGCGGTGGTCAGGCGCAGGAAGATCTGCCAGCGGCTGGCGCTGCCGGCACGCCAGCTCGTGCCCCGGAACCCTCGCCTTCCCAGACCGAGGACCATCGTCGCCGCGACGACGACGAGCAGGCTGCGGCTCCCCCAGAGGAAGACCGAGGCAGCGTTGAGGAAGGCACAGACGAGCGCCACGGTGGTCAGCACGCGCGAAGCGCGCTGACCGCGCGCCTCGAGGTACGTGCCGACCGCGACGATCGCCCCGAGCGCCGGCACGGCACGCATGACGAAGAGGCCCGCGAGGGCCTTGTCCACCTTCGCCGCGGTCACCACGCCGTTGATCCCGCCGAACCGCCACAGGAGGACCAGCGAGATCGCGGTGCCGACCGCGGTGAGCAGCAAGCTCACCAGAGCGGCACGCCGCAGGTCGACGTGGCCCCG
The DNA here is from genome assembly GCA_902805865.1 of uncultured Nocardioidaceae bacterium. Lineage (GTDB taxonomy): Bacteria > Actinomycetota > Actinomycetes > Propionibacteriales > Nocardioidaceae > Marmoricola_A. Next base: position 13,348 of record CADCUK010000131.1, read on the forward strand.
GACGAACGGACCCCAACCCTGGACACCGGACCTGCGGACCACGACGACGCCGGCCAGCACCATCACCAGGTAGATGACCACTCCGAGCACCGTGCGGGTGAGCACCGCCGAGCTCTCGGCCACCGTGAACTGCTCGTCCGGCGACGGACCGTCCAGCCCCAGCACGAGGAGGACCGGGCGCAGCACGTAGAACTGACCCACCACCAGCAGGAAGACCAGGACGATGTCGCGGGGTCCCCGCACGAGCGATCGGCCGAACAGCAGCAAGCACCCGACCAGCAGGCCGGTCGCGCAGGTGGCAGCGAGCGTCAAGTCCAACTTCGCCTGCTCCCTCCCTGAGTGCAGTATTCTTGCACTCGGGTGGGCTTGTGTTCGACTCGTCGCCTAATAAAGCGCCCTTCGCTCACGGACGGGTCGACAGGACAAGGGGTGGGCTCGTGGACCAGCAGTCCGTTGCACCAGGTCCCCGTTCGGTAGTCGGTGAACAGCTTCGTGCGGTTCGGCGTCGCTGGCCGCTGATCGCCCTGGTCGCCCTGCTCGCGGTGGCCGCCTCCCTCGCGTACTCGCTCCTCCGCGTCCCGGAGTACCGCTCGAGCTCGGACGTGCTGCTGTCGGCCACGGCGTACGACATCCAGCGCGGCAGCACCGAGCTCACTCCCGAGGAGATGGCCACCCAGGTGGAGGTCGCGACCTCGCAACCGGTGGCCGAGCTCGTCCGTGACGACCTCCGCCTCGCATCGGTGCCGTCGCTCTACGACCTGGTGACGGTGGAGGCGCTGGGCAGCTCGCGGGTGCTCCGGTTCACGGCTCGCACCTCCCATCCCGACGAGGCAGCGGAGATCGCGAGGTCGGTCGCCACGGCCTACCTCACCCACCGCCAGACGAACACCCAGCAGACGCTGGCCGAGGTCACCGGCGCGCTCACCGACCGGCAGGAACAGATCACGAATGCCCTCGACCGGCTGGACAGCAGCACGCTTGCCGCTGAGCGCAGGGACCTCGAGAGCCAGCTGGGGCAGATCACCACCCAGCTCGCGAATCTCGACATCGCTGTGACCGGCGGTGCGGGCGGGCAGCTCCTCACCGAGCCCGAGGAGACCACCTCGCAGGTCGCACCGAGCCCGTTCCTGAACGGCGTGCTGTCGTTGTTCATCGGTCTGCTCGCGGGCCTCGCCCTGGCCCTCACCCGGGACCGCTTCGACGGCGTGGCCCACGACGAGGCCGCCCTGGTCCCCCACCTGGAGCCGTTGCCGGTGCTCGGCCGGGTCCCCCGGTGGAAGGCTGCTTCCCCCGAGGACCGGCTCGTCACCTTGACCAGGCCGCTGTCCCGCTCGAGCCAGGCGTTCCAGGAGCTCGTCGCACGTCTCCGGTTCCTCGTGATCGGCATCCCCGAGACGACCGGACGCGGTGCCGTTCTCATGTGCACCTCTGCCGAGGACGACGAGGGCAAGACCGACGTCGCCGTGAACCTCGCGGTCGCGGCCGCCAAGGTGGGGATGCGGGTGGTCTTCGTCGACGCCGACCTGCGTCGCGGCTCCGGCGTTCGACTGCCCGGACTGCCGGACGCTGATGCCGGTCTGTCGGACGTGCTGACGGCCGGGCGCCGGGTGGAGCACCTGCTCCTCGAGGGGCCGGTCGACGGCCTGTCCGTGCTGCCGGCTGGCAACGTGCCGAACGACCCGGGAGGACTCATCGCCTCCACGCGGATGCGGCCGGTCCTTGCTGCGCTGGCCGAGCACGCCGACCTCGTTGTCGTCGACACCTCCCCCAACGCCCGCTTCGCGGATGCCCTCGAGGTGGCGGCCATCGTCGACGCCACCCTCCTCGTGACCCGGCTCGGCCGGTCGCGGCGCTCCACCGTGCGCGCCGCAGCCGAACGGTTGCACGATGTCGGGGCCGCCAACCTGGGCGCGGTCGTGCTGGGGACACCAGCAGGCACGGAGCGCTACTCACTGACCAGCCCGAGGCCGGCAACGGCCCCGGCGTCCCTTCCTGCACCAGCCGACTGGGCACGGCACCGGGCACAGCACCTCGGCGAGCCCCCGGTCCGCGACCGTGCGGAGGAGGACTTCAGAGTCCGTCAGTCACCGCGAGGCTGACGCCGTCGCCCGCTCGCGGGCGAACGTGATCAGACGCGGGTGCAGCTTGGGGTTCCACCCGCTGCCCTCGGCGGCCAGCCCGGCGGCACGCGTGAGCATCTCGACCAGGTAGAGGGCGCCGACGAGCTCGCGGGCCTCTTCCGGAACGGCCAGCCTGCCCAGGCCCGGCAGCCGCGCGGCAAGCTCCGCTGCCGCCGTGTCGAGGTCTCCTCCCGGGGCAGCCAGCCGGTGCTGGAAGTGCCAGTGCAGCAGGTCGAACCCGACCGGCGCGTCCGGTGCGCTGTACTCCCAGTCCCACGCCGCGACACCGCGACCGGTGAGGGCGAGGTTCCAGGCGACCCAGTCGCCGTGCCAGCGTCCGAAGCGGAGCTGCTGCTGGTCGAGCTCCAGCCGGGCCAGCCAGCCTGCGAGTGCGTCCGCCTCCGAGGGACAGGCAGTCTGCGCAGCCTCGATGCGCCGTCGGAGCCGGTCCAGGTACGGCGAGGAGCCGAGGGTCGACGTGCCGACCGCTCCCGACTCCGCTATGCGCAGCAGCAGCTCGGCATCGTTCTCCGGCGGCTGCGTCCAGGGCCGCAGCCCGGGCGGGAGGGCGGTCGTCACCAGGTACTCGAGCTCGGGCGAGCCTGCTCGGTCGAAGGTGCCGGAGAGCAACGCACGCGGGACGGTCAGACCAGCCACGCCCCCGTCGAGCGCCTCCAGCGCTGCCGTCTCGTTGCGGACCAGGGCTCGGGTGGGGGCGGACCAGCCGAGCTTCCCGTAGCCGCGGGCCACGCCGCCACGGTCGAAGAGGCGGACGGTCGGCTTCGCATTGGGCGTGAAGCGGCGGACCGGGTGGACGGCGACCAGGTCGTCATGGCCCAGGAGCGCCGCCAGCTCGCTGAGCACGAGGTGCTCGCGCCACCGGTCACGCGGCACGCACCGGTCGATGCCGACGACGAGCCGGTCCCTCAGCACGCGCTCGGCGGCTCCCGAACGGAACCCCTGCCCGATCAGCTGGCCGATGACGCGCGACTTCCGCGAGACCGTCGAGAGGTGGGACGTGAAGGCGGAACGGACCGCGGCCGGAGCACCGACAGGCACCAGGAACCGAGCACGCCGCAGGTCGGGGAGGACGACGTACTCCTCGGCGACCACGTGGGTGTCGGGCAGCCGCCCGGTGGTGACGACGAGCGCCGACGCCGAGGACTGCTCCAACCACAGGCGTGCGACGAGCCGGTCCAGGTCCGGGTTCCCGGACCCTAGATCATTGGGGTCCGCGTTCCCGGACCCCGAGTCATTCGGCATACAGGAACAGGGTCCGCGAGCCCCACACGGCGTCGTCCACGCCCGGTCCCGACACCTTGGTCATCGTGCCGGCGACCGGACCGTTGTTCCAGGTGACGCTGCGTACCTGGTTCCTGGCGGTGCGGTACCACAGCCTGCCCTCGGCCAGGAAGCCGGCGGTGACGCGGTCGGCCCGGAAGGTGCCGACGTCCACCTGGTAGCGGAGTGCTCCGACGACCCTGCTCTCCGGCGTGAAGTACCTGTAGAAGAGGCGGTTGCCGCTGCCGGCGAGCGTGAAGTACAGCCTGCCCGTGTCTCGGTCGAACCACATCGAGCGCATCTGGGCCAGCTCCTGCGAGAAGGCGGTGAGCTGGTTGTGCTCGACGGTGCGGGGCGCTCCGAACTTGACGCCGTTGTATCCCCGGCGCACCAGGGTGCCGTCGGCGAACGCGGCGTAGAGGTCGCCGTCGACCATGAAGGCCGCCAGCGCCTGCGACCACGGCACACCTCCCGCGTCCACCGGTGTCAATGGTCCCGCCGACGTCTCGGTGAACGCCCTCTCGGTCACGGCGTCGTCGAAGCCCGAGTCGTGCTGCTGGCCGAGGAGGAAGACCTCGCCCGGCAGTGTCCCCGTGTTGTCCGGTGCCCGCTGGCCGGTGACGGTGTCCACCGTGAACAGCGCGAGGCGCTGGTGCAGCTCGTTGGCGACCAGGTCGGTGTCGTGACCCACCCAGAGCCCTTGGTCGGTCGAGGCGAACCCCCAGACGCCCCAGCCACGCTGACGACCCGGGTTCCAAGCGAGAGGCAGTCCGTTGCGGGGGTCCAGGGCAGCCAACCCCATCCGCCTCACCGCTCCCGGCCCCTCGACGTTGATGCCGTAGGGGTTGTTGAACCAGCGGAAGTGCCCACCGGCGTAGATCGCGGCTCCCGTCACCTCGATGTCGGTCACGGTGTCGCCGCCGGTGTAGTCGATCCACGTCGGCTGCTGGTCCGGACGCCGTGGACGGAACTCCCAACGCGCGACGGTGTCGCAGAGGGTCCCGGTCATGGGACCTCCGGAGTAGGAACCCGTGGTGCCGATGACGAAGTAGCGGCCGTCCGGCGACGCGTCGAGGCCCCACATGTACGTCTCTTGTGCACGGTTGCACTGCGAGGCGTACCGCGTCGTCGACCAACGGGCGAGCGTCGCGGTCGCTCGCTCGAGGTTGACCATCGCGACCTGGGGACGGTACTGACCTTCGACGCGACGGAAGTTCCCCATCACCACGAGCGACGAGCCGTCCGCTGCGACCGTCATCTCGGCAGCGCCGATCACGCCGCCGTTCCACGTCTTGCGGAAGGTCAGGTCGAGCGTGTTCCGGTCGGCGCCCGTCTCGCTGTCGAGAGCCGTCAGCAGCGTGCGCGGCTGGCCACCGACGCGCGTGAACCAGCCGGCGACGTAGAGCACCCCGTCGACGAGGTCCAACGCGGTCGCCTTGTTGTTGAACGAGGGAGCCTTGAAAGACTCCAGCACCTTGCCGGTCGTGACGTCGACGCGTGCCACGCGAGCCGTGCTCGGCAGCCCGTCGACGGACCGGAACGAGCCGGCGATGTACACCGACTGCCCGTCGCCGCTGGGGATGACGTCGAAGACCTCCGACCCCTCGATCTCAGGGACGAAGGACGTGCTGACCTTGCCCTGCTCGTCGAAGGCGAAGATGTCGCTCCGGTCCAGGGTCTGCCCGGACGCGCCGGGATCAGCCGGGTCGCCCGCGACCTGCTGCACCTGGGTGAAGTCGCCGACCACGACGGTCGTCGTGCCCACCGTCGCGATGCCACGGACCCGTCCGTCGAGCACCTGAGGGGTCCAGTCAACCGGATCAGCGCTCACGACGGCACTGTGCTCAGCGGCTGTCGAGCCGCCTGCCGCCAGTACCGAGATGAGCCCTGTCGCGATTGCCGTGGCGAGTACTGCGGCTTTGCGCGGCATGAAAGTCCCCTCTAGCTCCCAGTGCCTCGCGCCACTGCGAGCACTGTGCGGGCGATGATCTTGACGTCCGCCCAGTAGCTCCAGCTCTCGACGTACAGGTTATCGAAGTAAGCCCGGTCGTGTATCGAAGTATTGCCACGAAGTCCTTCGACCGCCGCAAGACCCGTCAGTCCCACGGGTGCGCGGTGACGGAACTGGTAGTGCGGGAACTCCTCCGAGAACCGGCTGACGTACTCGGGGCGCTCGGGGCGCGGACCCACCAGGCTCATGTCGCCCTTGAGGACGTTCCACAGCTGCGGCAGCTCATCGAGGGAGTAGTGACGGATGAAACGACCCACCGGGCCGATGCGATCGGACGAGGTCACGCTCCACGGGCTGGTCACCCCCGGCGGGAGGTTGCGCATCGAGCGGAACTTGAGGACGTCGAAGGTGCGTCCGTCCAGGCCGACGCGCTCCTGGCGGAAGAGGATCCCGGGACCGACCTCCCGACGGACGAGAGCGGCGACGACCAGGAGCACCGGTGTCAGCGCCACGAGCGCGGCGAACGAGACCGCCACGTCCGTCAGCCGCTTCAGGACCCGCGCCCGCCGCCAGTGCAGCGCCGTCTGCATCCTCAGCACCGGCACGCCCCAGACGTGGTCGTCCCACCCGCGGCGAGGAGCAGCCCCGACCTCGGGCACGATCAGGTGCAGTGCGACCGCCCTCCACGCCACCCGACGAACCCATGCGGAGGTCTCGGGGCCGGCGCAAACGGGATGCACGATCACGTCGGTCACCTGGTCGCGAGCCATCACGGTCCCCACGGTCTCGGTGCTGCCGTCGGGGTGGCAGACCGTCCCGGTGACGTCGGCGTTCCCCACGACGCGGAGACCGGTCTCAGGGTGCTCGGCTATGCGCCGCGCCAGCTCGCCCTCCTCGTCCCCGACGAGCAGGACCGGGTAGGTGAGGTCGCCGTCACGACGCACGGTCCTGATCCAGCGGTAGGCCAGGGCGCGGCACGCGATCGCAGCGGCGACGTACACGGCGTACGCCACCAGGACCTGCGTGAGCGATACGGCGCCTGCGACGCACACGAGGAGAAAGGCGGTCAGCACGAAGGCGGACGAACGGAGGATGCGCGGCGCGTCGTCGAGCACCGATGGGCTGAAGCGACGTCGCTGGAGCCCGGACGCAGCCATCGCAGGGACCGCGAGAAGGGCAGCGACAGCTCCGAGCTCCCACGCCGCAACCGCAGTGACGGATCCGGCCGCCACGTCAGCAGCCATGAGCCGCACCACCTCGGGGACCCGACCCGCGGGCGCCGGCCCGGGGGCCGCAGGGGCCCGCCGCTGTGCCGGCACGAGGACCGTGGCGGTCGACTCGGCAGCCGCGGGGGCGAGCACCGGCGCCGTCCGGTCGTCACCCCGGTCGAGGATGCCCCGCACGGACCGGCGCTGACGCTGACGCGGGACAGTCAGACCACCTGGTGGTGCCTTGACCCCGACGTCAGTCATCGGCCAGCCCTGCTCGGAGCAGAGCCGCGGACGGCAGACAGCTGGAAAGGGAGACGCCAGCCCAGGTCCGGGCGCCCCCACACAAATACGACATCAGCGCATTACCCCCCGGTAGTGCGTAAAATTCCCCAATAAGACATGCGGGCCCTGTTCCCCCAGGACCGGCATTGACGTCAGTGTCCCACCCATCCGGGTGGCTAAACAACAGCGGCTGCTGTTTATTGTCCGCCTTGGACGGTTTTTACCCAGACCGGTGCGTCAACGAGGCCCGCTGGAATGTCACATGTTGAACGTGCTCTGCGTCCGGTCCAGCCCTGAGGTGATCAGGCTCTCGACGGCGTCCGCTGCTCGGTCGACCTGGAGCGGCAGCAGCTTCCGCTCCGCGGCGGTGTACGACGACAGCACGAAGTCCGCCGGCGACTGGCGGCCCGGGGGGCGGCCGACGCCCACACGGACCCGGTAGAAGTCGCCGGTCCCGATCGACGCCCGGATCGAGCGCAGCCCGTTGTGCCCGTTGTCCCCGCCCCCGCACTTCACCCGAATGGCCTCGAACGGGATGTCCAGCTCGTCGTGGACGACGACGAGCCGATCAGCGGGGATCTTGTAGAACGCGCAGAGCGCGGCGACCGGGCCGCCGCTCTCGTTCATGTAGCCACGTGCCCGGCCGAGCACCACCCGGGGTCCGCCGGGCGCCAGGTGGCCTTCGACGACCTCGGCCCGTCCGGACTTGTGAGCCCTGAACCCACCTCCGACTCGCTGGGCCAGCTCGTCGGTGACGAGGTAACCGGCGTTGTGCCGGGTGGAGGCGTAGGAAGGGCCGGGGTTCCCCAGCCCGACGACCAGCCACGCGTCGCCGCTCACGGGATCCCCGGCCCTCCTGAAGAACCTCAGGCCTGCTCCTCGCCGGCCTCGCCTGCGTCACCGGCCACCGCGGCGACGGTCTCCTCGCCGGACTCCTCTTCCTCGGAGGCCTCCTCGACCGCGTCGGAGTCGCTCTCGACCTCCATCTCGAAGGCCTGGGTGATGTTGACGACGAGCAGCTCCTCGTCGACCTGCAGCGACGAGCCCTGCGGCAGCTGGAGGTCGCTGGCCAGCAGCTGGGTGCCGGCCTCCGCGCCCTCGACGGACAGCTCGATGAACTCGGGGATGTGCGTGGCCTCGGCCTCGAGGGAGATCGTGGCGTTCTCCAGCGTCACGACCGTCTCCGCGGCGGCCTCGCCGACGACGTGGATCGGGACGTCGACCGTGACCTTCTCACCGCGACGCACGAGGATGAGGTCGAGGTGCTCGAGCTCGCCCCGGATCGGGTTGCGCTGCACCTGCTTGGGCAGCGCGAGCTGGGTGTCGCCGTCGAGCTCGATCGACAGCAGCGCGTTCGCGCCGCCGTGCTTGAGCGCCATCATCGTGTCGTGGCCCGGCAGGGTCACGTGGATGGGGTCGGTGCCGTGGCCGTAGAGCACAGCGGGCACCTTGTGCTCGCGGCGGATGCGGCGTGCGGCCCCCTTGCCGAACTCGGTACGGGACTCGGCCTGGAGCCTGCTCTCGGACATGTGGGGGTTCTCCTCTGATCGACTTCTCGCAACGTTGGTGGTCGTCTGCGGTGAGAGGAGGCGGGCCGCTGCACACGCACAGAAGTGCGTGGAGCGCGACCGCGTCGATCACGGAGCAAGCCCGGGGACCTGGTCTCCCTCGCCGAGGCAACCTGGGAATCTTAGCGACCCGTCTGGTCGAGCGCGAATCGGCGCCCGGCCGGTCAGGCCTGGCCGTCGAAGAGCGAGGTCACCGAGCCGTCGGCGAAGACCTCGTGGATCGCCCGACTGATGAGCGGGGCGATCGAGAGCACGGTGAGCTTGTCGAAGTGCCGGTCCTGGGCGATCGGGAGCGTGTTGGTCACGACGATCTCCGAGGCGGGGCTGTTCTTGAGCCGGTCCACGGCGGGGTCGGAGAGGATCGGGTGCGTCGCCGCGATGATGACGTCGGCAGCACCCTCCTTCACCAGCGCCTCGGCCGCCTTCACGATCGTGCCGCCGGTGTCGATCATGTCGTCGACGAGGATGCAGGTGCGTCCCTGGACCTCCCCCCCGACGCGGTTCGCGACGGACTCGTTGGGCCGGTGGATGTCGCGGGTCTTGTGGATGAACGCCAGCGGCGCCCCGCCGAGGCGGGCGGACCACTGCTCGGCGACCTTGATCCGGCCCGCGTCCGGCGAGACGATCGCCAGCTCTTGGGCCATGTCGAGGTGGGCGTACTTCTTCTTGACGTACTCCGAGAGGATCGGCAGCGCCATCAGGTGGTCCACGGGTCCGTCGAAGAACCCCTGGATCTGCGCGGTGTGCAGGTCGACGGCGATGAGCCGGTCCGCGCCGGCGGTCTTGAACAGGTCGGCCATCAATCGCGCCGAGATCGGCTCACGACCCCGGTGCTTCTTGTCCTGACGGGCGTACCCGTAGAACGGCATCACGACCGTGATCCGCTTCGCAGACGCCCGCTTGAGGGCGTCGACCATGATCAGGTGCTCCATGATCCACTCGTTCACCGGCGCGGTGTGGCTCTGGATCACGAACGCGTCGGAGCCACGGACCGACTCCTGGAACCGCACGTAGATCTCGCTGTTCGCGAACTCGTAGGCGGTCGTCGGCACCAGCGAGATGTCGAGGAGCGAGGCCACCTCCTGGGCGAGCTCCGGGTGTGCCCTGCCGGAGAAGACCATGAGGTTCTTCTCGGTGGTGCGCTTGATGCTCGTCACGCGTGGCACTCCTCGTCCAGGGCCTCGATCGAGGCCTCGTTCCGGGCTGCGTCGATTGTCACCCAGAGCCCTCGGTCGCCGCACCCCGGGCCGAGGCTTGGGATGCTGCGTCCGCGGCTGCGGTCCCCGGCCGGTTTCGCGCGACCCAGTCCTCGATGGTGCGCTGCGGTCCGGCGGAGACGGCAAGCGCTCCGGGCGGCACGTCCTCGCGTACGACGGTCCCGCCGCCCGTCACCGCGCCGTCCCCGATGGCGACCGGCGCGATGAACGTGTTGTTCGAGCCGGTCTTGGCGTGCCGCCCGACGGTCGTGCGGTGCTTGGCCACCCCGTCGTAGTTGGCGAAGATCGTCCCCGCACCGACGTTGGCGCCCTCGCCGATTTCCGCGTCGCCGACGTAGGACAGGTGCGGGACCTTGGCGCCGTCGGCGATCTGGGCGTTCTTGGTCTCGACGAAGGTGCCGATCTTGCCGCCGGTGCCGAGCACGGTGCCGGGCCGCAGGTAGGAGAACGGGCCGACGGCGGCGCCCGCCCCGATGACCGCGAGCTCGCCGTGCGTGCGGACGACCTTGGCCCCAGCACCCACCTCGACGTCCTTCAACGTGCTGTCCGGGCCGACGACCGCGTCCTCGCCGACCACCGTCGCGCCGAGCAGCTGCACCCCCGGCAGGATCGTGGCGTCGGGCTCCAGCGAGACCGTCACGTCGATCCAGGTGGTGGTCGGGTCGACCACGGTCACCCCGGCGCGCATCCACCGGTCCAGGGTCCGGGCGTTCAGCCGTGCCCCGAGGGCGGCCAGCTGGGACCGGTCGTTCGCGCCCTCGGTCTGCAGGATGTCGCCGGTCAGGTACGCGCCGACCGCGACGCCGGCCGACCGCGCGATGCCGACGACGTCGGTGAGGTAGTACTCGCCCTTGCTGTTCTGGTTGGTGATGCGGGTGACCGCGTCCGCGAGGAAGTCGCCGTCGAAGGCGTAGATCCCGGAGTTGATCTCGCGGATCGCCGCCTGCACCGCGTCGGCCTCCCGCTCCTCCACGACCTCGAGCACGGCGCCGTCCGCGTCCCGGACCACGCGCCCGTAGCCGTAGGGGTCCGGCAGCTCGCCGGTCAGGATCGTCACGGCACGCCCGGTGGTCTCGTGGTCGGCCACCAGGTCCGCGAGCGTCTCGCCCTGGAGCAACGGGGTGTCCCCCATCGTGACCACGACGGTGCCCGACGGCGTACCTCCGGACCCGCGGAGCGCCTCGAGCGCGACCGCGACCGCGTGACCGGTGCCCTCCTGCGTCTCCTGGACAGCCAGCACCGCGTCGGGCACCTCCTCGAGGATGTGCGGTCCCACCTCCTCCCGGCCGTGCCCGACGACCGCGACCACCTGGCGTGGGTCGACCGCGGTGGCGGCCGACAGCACGTGGCCGATCATCGTCCGGCCGCACAGCGGGTGGAGCACCTTGCTCCGCTTCGACTTCATGCGGGTGCCGCTCCCGGCGGCCAGCACGATGACGGCGGCGGGGCGGTTGGGCGTTCTCACAAGAAACACTCCCGTGGTCGACATGGCCGGGTCTGCGCCCGCGTAACCGGTGCTCCCCGGGTGCTCCCTCGCTGCGCTCGGTCGACCCGGCTCGCTCGCTCGGCCGAGTTCGAGCAAGCTCGACTCGGCTCTCGCTCGCTCCCCGGGTAGGAGTCGAACCTACGTCGCTTTATCCGCATTCAAAGTGCGGCGGGCCCTGCCGACAGACCAACCGGGGATGGCGGTGGTCAGCCTACGCAATCCGGTCGGCGGGAACCCGGGCGACCACGAAGACCCGGCGGAACGGCAGCACGGTGCCGTGCGCCCGCCTCGGGTACGCCGCCCGCAGCGCGACGCGGAACTCCTCCTCGAAGGCCGGCCGGAGGTCGGCGGGCAACGCCTCCAGGGTCGGCCGGGCGCCCGTGCCGACCACCCAGTCGAACACCGGGTCGTCGCCGGCGAGCACGTGCAGGTACGTCGTCTCCCACGCGTCGACCTCGCAACCGAGAGCGGCCAGCCGCTCGAGGTAGGTCTCGGCACCGAACGCATCCGGGGAGGCGACGCCGCCGAGGTACGGCGCGAAGCGCGCGTCCTGGGCCAGCTCCCGTCGGAGCGTGTGGCTGGGCTGGTCGAAGTTGCCAGGCACCTGGAAGGCGAACCACCCTCCGGGAGCGACGTTCGCGAGCAGCGACGGCAGGAGGTCGAGGTGCCCCGGGACCCATTGGAGCGCCGCGTTCGACACCAGGACGTCGACGGGCTCCTCTGGACGCCAGGTGCGGAGGTCCGCCACGACGTACTCGACGCCCAGGCCCGGGTCCGCGGCAGCGACCATCTCGGCCGAGGAGTCCACGCCGGTGACGCCGGCCTCGGGCCACCGCTGCTTGAGCAGTGCGGTCAGGTTGCCGGGTCCGCAGCCGAGGTCGACCACGGCCTGCGGCTGCTCGGCGCCGACTCTCGCCAGCAGCTCGACGAAGGGTCGCCCGCGTTCGCCGGCGTACTCGAGGTAGCGAGCGGGGTCCCACGTGTGCCGGTCCCGGCGCCCTCGCTCGTCGTCCATCGGCTCATGGTCGCCGTCGGTTCTCTCGACGTCAAGATTCTTGACGGTAGGCTGGCGGGGTGCAGGACGAGGTGGACCGGCTGGTCGAGGCATGGGGACGCGAGCGCCCCGACCTCGACCTGGGCCCCATGGAGGTGCTCAGCCGGATGAGCCGGCTCGACCACCACCTCGACGCCGCGCGACGGGCTGCCTTCGCGGCCCACGACATCGAGCCGTGGGAGTTCGACGTGCTGGCGGCGCTGCGGCGGGCGGGCACGCCGTACGAGCTGTCCCCCGGCCGCTTGCTGCGCGAGACGCTCGTGACCAGCGGCACGATGACGAACCGGGTCTACCGGCTCGTGGCGCGCGCGTTCGTCGAGCGGCTCCCCGACCCCCGCGACCGGCGC
>CADCUK010000132.1 GCA_902805865.1 uncultured Nocardioidaceae bacterium
CCGGCGGGAAGCCCAGCCAGTCGGCCGCCTTCACGGCGTCCCAGTTGACCCTGTTGTGGTCGAAGGCGGTGGCAACGCAATAGGTCCCCTCCGGCGAGCAGGGGTTGCCGTCCGCGTCCAGCAGGTTCTGGCCGGGCAGTACGGAGTTCACCGTGCCGAACTGGTCGAACACCCACGAGAGGGCGTAGCCGAAGATCAGCCCGAGCAGGATCGCGATGCGGCCGAGGAAGCCGCGCAGCCCCACCGCCATCAGGATCACCGCGGCCATCGTGAGCAGCGCGATCCACTGGTCCTGCGGCCAGTAGATGTTCGCCACCACCGGGGCGAGGTTGAAGCCGATGAGCATCACGACCGCGCCGGTGACGACCGGAGGCAGCACGCGGTGCAGGGCCCCTGCGCCGACGAAGTGGATGAGCACACCGACCAGGGCGAGCACGACGCCGGCCACCAGGACGGCTCCCGTCACGTCGGCGGGGTCTCCGCCCTGCCCGTAGATCGCGAACGCGCCGCCGACGAACGCGGCGCTGGTCCCCAGGTAGCTCGGGACCTTCCCGGAGACGATGAGGAGGAACGCGATCGTCGCGATGCCGCTCATCATGATCGCCAGCTGCGGGCTCAGCCCCATGATCAGCGGGAAGACGAAGGTGGCGCCGAACATCGCGACGACGTGCTGCGCGCCGAGCCCCACCGTCCTGCCCCACGACAACCGCTCGTCGGGTGCGACCGACTTCCCCGGCGGTGGCGTCTTGCCGTCGTGGACGACGGTCCACCTGAACATCGACATGAGCAGCTCCTCGTTCGCTCGTGCTCTGGCAGCGTGCTCCGAACATGGTGCTCCCCACAAGCGCGTCGCAGGCCGACCTGGCTCGGGATCGACGCCCGGGCGTGTCGGCGTGGTGCGGGGCCGATCGGCGATCAGCCGCGGAAGTCCAGCACCTGCAGGGCGACGGCGACGTTCAGCCGCAGGTGCGGGTCGGTCGTGAACGGGCCGAGCAGCCGCTCGAGCTTGCCCACCCGGTAGCGCATCGTGTTGTAGTGGAAGAACTGCATGCGTGCCGCCTCGGCGACGTTGAAGTTCGAGTCGAGGAGGACCTGCAGGGTGGTGCGCAGCTCCCCCGCCTCGGGGGTGTCCCCGGCGAGCTCACCGAGCACGTCGTCCGCGAACCTCTGGAGCTCCGCGTCGTCAGGCACCAGGGCGATCAGCCGGTGCAGCCCCAGCTCGTCGAACCAGGTGGCGTAGCCGCCGCCGGTGATCCGGCGTCCGACCGAGGTGGCCCTCCGGGCCTGGTGGTACGCCGTGGGCAGCCCGGCGATCGCGTCGACCGGCCGGCTCACCCCGGCCGAGAACGGGCGCCGTCCGCCGCCCCGGTCCCCTGCCACCTCACCGACGAGGTGCGCGACCTCGGCCCGCATCAGCCGTTGCTGCTCCTGCTCCGACTCGTGCACGGGGATCGGCACGAGCGCCACGACCTCGGTCGAGAAGTCGGCTGTCGGGATCGACCGGTCGCGCGCCTGGCACACCAGGCACCACGCCTGCGCGAACCGCTCATGCCACTCCCTGCGCAGCTCCGGGGGCACCGGCCCCTCCTGCGGCGTGGGCGGGTCGAGCTGCGCGACCAGGACCACCGACGGCCGGTCGAGGTCCCACCCCAGGCCGCGCGCGTGCTCGATGGCCAGCGCGTGGTCCTCCGTCTCGCCGTGCAGCACGTCGCGGAGGAAGTCGCCGCGGTACTTGTTCTCCACCGCGGCGACCGCGCGCTGCTGGGTGACCAGGAGGGCGACGACGGTGGCTGCGCGCTCGAGCGCCTGCAGGTCGTCCGGCGCGATCAGCCGGTCGGCACTCACGCAGATCAGCCGGACCAGGTCGGCGCCCGCCGCAGCCACCTTCACGAGCCGCACCTCGCCGTCGCCGAGCGGTGCACCGGAGGGGTCCTCCTGGGTCCTGAGCCGCTCGACCCGCACCCGTCCGGTGTGGTCCACGAGGTCGGCGTCCGCCAGCAGGGCGCGCTGCTCCCCGGTGACGGACGCCCCCTGCTCCCTGCCGTCGACCGAGGTGATGACGATGCCGACGTCGAGCACCCGGGTGACCTCGGCGGCCATGCTGTCCAGGCCCGCTCCCTCGAGGACCATGCGGGCGAGCATCGAGTGCAGGGCGTCGATGCGCTCGAGGACCTCAGCCCTCTCCCGCGGGGGTGCTTCGCTCGTCATGGACCTGGCTCCCCGAGAACTCGCTGGAACATTGGCAACATCGGCCACACTATGCCCGCCGTTCAGCCAGCTAACGTGACCCCAATGACGACCGCACCCGCCATGCACGTGGTCGGTGCCGCGTCGATCTGGGTGCTCGGGCAGGTGGCCGGCCCACGCCGGGTGGCGCAGGTCCTGCACGCGGGCCGCAGTGCCGTGTACGTCGACCTCGCCGGCAGCTGCATCGCCGTGCTCGCCGCGCGCGCCGTCCAGGTGCCGTGCGGGGTGCGCACCATGCTGCCCGCGCTCCCGCAGGTGGCAGCCGGCGACGAGGCGGTCGCCTTCGACGGCTCCATCGAGCTGGCCGGCTGTGAGGTCATGGTCACCGACATCGTCGACACCACCGTCCCGGTGCTCTCGGCGGACTCCGCCGCCTGGGGAGGGGAGCAGCTGGCCAGGCTCGCCTCGCCGCGGCTCCGATCGACCCGGGAGGCGTTGCCCGCAACGGCTCTGACGCAGCTGGCGTCCGGCGACCCGGACGCGGTGACCTCGCTCCTCGGCCTGGGCCCCGGGCTCACCCCCTTGGGGGACGACGTCCTCTGCGGTTGGCTCGCCGCCGCCGTGTCGCACCGGCACCCGGCCATCGACGACGTGCGCAGCACGGTGGAGCTCGAGGGTCGTCGGCGTACCACCACCCTGTCGGCGACCTTGCTCAGCTGCGCCGCACGCGGCGAAGGCGTCCCGGAGTTCCGCGCGCTGCTCCGCGGCGTGGCCGGCGGGAACGTGCCGGCGGTCGAGCAGTCCGTCGACCTGATCCTCCGGGTCGGGGAGACGTCCGGCGAAGGGCTCCTGCTGGGCGCCCTCCTGGCCCTGGAGGCAGCGGCATGAGCGGTACCCCCGAAGTACCGCAGGGTCACCTCCACGTCGAGGTGCGCAGCGCCTACGCCGACTCCGTGGCGCTCCTCCAGGTCAGCCGCGAGGTCGCCGCGAGCCCCGGGGTGCAGGCCGCGCAGGTCGCGATGGGCACCCCGCTCAACCTCGAGGTCCTCACCGGCATGGGGTTCGACGTGCCTGCGTGCTCACCCAACGACATGGTCGTCGCGCTGCGGCTCGACAGCGAGGACCAGCTGCCCACGGCCCTGGCTGCGGTCACCGCGGCCCTCGCGGCCACCACAGGCGGCCGTGCAGCCACCGCCGGCCAGACCGTCGCGCCCAGGACGACGGCGAGCGCGCTGCGCCGCTCGGGAGCCGAGCTGGCGCTGGTGTCGGTGCCGGGCAGCCACGCCATGGTCGAGGCGATCGACGCCCTCGACGCGGACCGTGACGTCATGGTGTTCAGCGACAACGTCCCGGTCGAGCAGGAAGTCGCCCTCAAACGGCTCGCGTCGGAGCGCGGGCTGCTGGTGATGGGGCCCGACTGCGGGACCGCGGTCGTCGGCGGCGTGGGGCTGGGCTTCGCGAACGTCACCGAGCCCGGGGAGGTCGGGATCGTCGCTGCCTCCGGGACCGGGTGCCAGCAGCTCATGTGCCTGCTCGCCGCGGCGGGGGTCGGCGTCGGGGCGGCGCTCGGCGTCGGCGGTCGGGACCTGTCCGCCGCGGTGGGCGGCATCTCGACCAGGGAGGCGCTGCGGCGGCTCGACGAGGACCCCTCGATCAGCCGCGTGGTGGTGGTGTCCAAGCCGCCGGCGGCCGAGGTCGCGTCGGCCTTGGAGGAGTACGCAGCCGGCCTGTCGACGCCGGTCGACTTCGCGCTGCTCGGTAGCGGCCGTCCTGACCTCACGAGCGCCGCGGAGTCCCTCCTGTCGGCGATGGGCAGGTCCGTTCCGGACTGGCCGACCTGGGGCTCGGCCGGTCGCGACCACGCCGTGGGGACCGGCCACCTCCGCGGCCTCTTCGTGGGCGGGACCCTCTGCGACGAGGCGATGCTGGTCGCCGCCGAGCGGCTGGGACCGGTGCTGAGCAACATCCCGCTCAGCGAGGAGCTCCGGGCACCCTCCGACCTCACCGGGCTCGCGGAGCACGTGATGATCGACTTCGGGGACGACGAGATGACCCAGGGCCGAGCGCACCCGATGATCGACCCGACGCTGCGGCTGGAGCACCTGGCCCGCGCCGCGGCCGACCCAACTACCGGAGTCGTCCTCCTCGACGTCGTCCTCGGTCACGGGGCCGAGCCGGACCCCGCCGCGCTGCTCGGCCCGGCGATCACCGACGCCATCGGCACCGCACAGGCCCAGGGCCGGTCGCTGCCGGTGGTCGTCGCCTGCGTGGGGACCGAGCACGACCCGCAGGGACTGACCCGCCAGGCACGTGTCCTGGCCGAGGCCGGGGCCGAGGTGCACCTCTCGAACGCTCGGGCCGCAGCGCGAGCGGTCGAGCTCGTGGCAGGGGTGGCACGATGAGCAACGAGCCAACCCGGTTCCCCGAAGGCGTCGTCACGGTCGGCGCCGACCTCCTCGCCTCAGCGGTGGAGGGACAGTCGGTGCAGGTCGAGCGGGTGGAGTGGCGACCTCCCATGGAGGGCACCGCCGACGACCTCGCGACGGTGGCGGCCGACCCCCTCCGGCGTACGGCGAACGCACGGGCCGTCGAGGCGATGCTGGCGGTCCAGGCGATGCTCGTCGACGTCGCTCCGGCCTCGGAGCTCCTCGGACTGGAGCCCGGCCAGTTCCTGCACGCCGGTCCGCCGATCACCTGGGACCGGGCATCCGGGCCGATGCGCGGCGCGCTCATGGGGGCGGCCGCACTGGAGGGGTTGGTGGACGACCCGGAGAACGCCCCGTCGCTGTTCGAGTCCGGGGACTCGGTGACGCTCGCTCCGTGCCACTCGCGGAGCACGGTCGGTCCGATGGCCGGTGTGGTGTCGCCGTCGATGTGGATGTTCGTGCTCGAGGACCCTGCCTCCGGTCGCCGTACGTTCTGCTCGCTCAACGAGGGCCTCGGCAAGGTGCTGCGGTACGGCGCCTACGGACCCGAGGTGCTCGAGCGGCTCCGATGGATGTCGGCCGTCCTCGGGCCCCTGCTCCGGGACGCGGTCCGCGCGACCGGCCCGACCGACGTCACCGGGATCCTCACGCAGATGCTGCAGATGGGCGACGAGGCCCACAACCGCAACCGCGCCGGGACGCTGATGCTCCTGCGGGACCTCTCCCCCGCGATGGTCTCCGCCGGCCACGACCCCGCCGACGCGGCCGAGGCGCTCCGGTTCGTCGGCGGCAACGACCACTTCTTCCTCAACCTCGCGATGCCGGCCTGCAAGCTCGCCCTCGACGCCGCGCGCGGCACGGAGGGGTCGACGATGGTCGTGGCGATGGCCCGCAACGGCACCGACTTCGGGATCCAGGTCGCCGGCACCGGCGACGCGTGGTTCACCGGGCCCGCGCAGCTCGCGGACTGG
>CADCUK010000133.1 GCA_902805865.1 uncultured Nocardioidaceae bacterium
TTCCGATCTGATCAATGCCTCCGGCGCCCGCGACCTCCCTCCGCGGCAGCGCACCATGCGGACCGCGCTGGACTGGAGCTATGGGCTGCTCACCCCGCAGCAGCAACGGCTGTTCACGCTGCTCGGCAGCTTCCGCGGAGGCGCGGACCTCCCCACGGTCGAGTCCGTGGCCTCGTCCGGTGACGACCTTCCCGCCGAGGCCGTGCTGGGCCTCCTCGAGGAGCTCGTCGAGCAGTCGTTGGTGCTCACCCGGTCCGGCCCCGACGGAACGCCGCGCTTCGACCTCCTCGAGCCGGTCGGGCAGTACGCCCGCAGCCTGCTGCTGGGCGAACGAGCCGCCCGCATCGGTCGCGCCCACGCAGCGGCGTTCCTCGCGCTCACCGAGCAGGCCGCGGTCGGCTACGAGATGGCCGCCCAGGTGCAGTGGCTCGGTCGCATCGGAGCCGACGAGGCCAACATCCTCGTCGCCATCGAGCGGTCGCTCGACCTCGGCGATCCCGATACCGCCGGGCGGATCACCTGGGCGATGTGGCTCTACTGGTGGATGCGCGGCCGCTTCGGCGTCGGCCGACGGATGGCGGAGCACTGCCTGGAGGCACCGCTGTCCCCCGCAGTGGCTCCGTGCGTCCGGCTGACCGCAGCGACGATGTCCTACGCCGGCGGCGACCACCCCGCCGCGGCACAGCACTGGGCCACGGCCGAGGAGCTGGCCCTGGGGCTGGACAACCCCGAGCTGATCGCCAAGGCCCGCGGGGGCACCGGGCTTGCGGCGCTCGGCGACGGGGAGCTGACGCTGGCCAAGGAACGCTTCCGCTCCGCGGACGAGTACGGCGAACGGGCCGGTGAGGACGGCATCTGGATCCGCTCGCTGGTCAACGTCTGGGTCGGCACCGCCCAGCTGCTCGAGGGCGAGCCGGCGGCCGCCGTCGCCGACATCGGCCGGGGGCTGGAGCTCGCCCGCGGCCGCGGCGACCGGCTCTCGACGTACGTCGCGCTGTACAACCTCTCGCAGGCCGCACTGGCGCTCGGCGACGACGCGACTGCACGACGCCACGTCGAGGAGGGCATCGAGCTCTCCGAGCAGACCCGGGACCTCGCGAACCTGGCGTTCTTCGTCGAGACCCTGGCGGTCATCGAGTCCCGTTCCGGCGCCCACACCCGGGTCGCCACCCTGCTCGGTGCCGCGGCGGGGTTGCGCGAGACGGTGGGCTCGTCGGTCTACGGCTACTACCTGCCCGACGAGTCGCTGCGGGCATCGGCGGAGCAGTCGGCGAGGACCGCGCTGGGCGACGACGCCTACGACCGGGCCACCGGTGAGGGACGGGGCCTCGGGCTGAACGAGCTCGTGGCCGCGGTCTTCGAAGACCGCGGCCACTGACCCCCCACCCCTGGGCTCTCTCGTACCTGCTCAGCGCTGCAGCACGAGCTCCTTGGTGATCCGCTCGTCGGCGGGCTCGCCCTGCTGGGCGAACACGACCGGCGCCGGAACCTCGGTGGCTGCAGTGACCGGAGCAGCTGCCGCCTTGGCTGCTGCGATCTCGTTGTTGATCTGCTCGGCGACCGTGACCTGGTGCGCGGCGCGCGCCTTCCTGCGGCGACCCTCGCGGCCGGACCTCGGAGCCGGAGCGACCGCGGCCGGCGGCTGCGGCCGGCGGAGCTCGTGGCTGCGGACGCCCTGCTCCAGCATCAGCCGGACGGACCGGCTGTCACCGTCGCGCTCGGCGACCGCCAGCTCGAGGTAGAGGCGGACCAGGTCGTCGCCGTACGCCACCCCCGAGACGACCTCCTCGTCGCCCACCGCGAGCATCGTGCGGTGCTGGCCCTGGTGCCGGAGCTGCCCGAGCTCGTCGAGCCGCCACTCGCGGGTCGCGGTGGCACCGGAGAAGACGACCCGGTCACGACTGACCAGCAGGCACCCCTCCTCGAGCTCGACCGGCTCGGCGCCCTCGCCGTGCTGCACCTCGACCAGCTCGACCAGCGTGGCCGGCAGCGTGCAGAGCACTCGCTCCTGGGCACCGACCTGGATCGCGGTCCCGGTCGGCTCGACCGAGCCACCCCGTGCGACGGCGACCAGCTGGACCAGCTCTGCGTGACGCTGCTCCCAGACCTGCTCCTCCTCGGCGAAGGCGGCGAGCTGCTCCTCGTGCTGCACGACGGCCTGTGCGTGCTGTGCCCGGTGCAGACCCCGCTTGGTGCGGATCTTCCGACCCTGAGCGGCGCTGCCGGCCCGATCGGTCAAGCGCTTGGCGCGACGACGGAGGTAGACCGCCACCCCGACGAGGATCCACAGGACGAGCGTGATCGTGAGCGCCGGGACGACGTCGGGGTTGACGATCGGCTTGGCGTCGACGGAGGCGTCCAGCTGCTCGACCGTGATGTTGCCCTTGGCGTCGGTCGCAGTGACCTCGAGCTCGTAGGAGCCCTTGGCGACCTCTCGCTCGAGGAGCTGTGCGGTGCCGTCGGCGACGAACTCGCCCGACATCGCCGGGACCCCACGGTCGTCGACCAGGCGCCAGGTGACCTCGTCGCCCTCGCCGGCCGTGATGGTCGCCGAGAGCACACCGCGCTCGCCGGCGCCGGGGGTGGCCACGACCTCGAGCGCCGGAGCGGTCAGGTCGACCTCGAACGGCGCGAGCTCGACGTTGCCCTTGCGGTCCAGGCTGTCGGCGACGGTGACGACCGGCGCCTCGTAGCTGCCCTCCTCGACCTCGACCGTCACCTCGGCCCGGCCCTCGGGCAGCTCGAAGCGTGCGCTGGCGCCACCCGGGATGCGGAGGAAGCCGCGGGTCCCGGGCGCCGCAGCGACCTTGAAGGTGCGCTCGGTGTCGTTGGTCCGGGAGACGTCCTTCGCGGCGACCCACAGCGCCGGGATCTCGACGGCCACGGTGTCGGTCAGCGTGCGGAGGTTGCCGATCTCGTCGCGCAGCTCGAGCTCGACGCGGTGGTCGCCGTCGGCGAGGACGAGGTGCTCGTCGACGCCGCGACCCTCGGTGACGCCTTCCTGGACCGGGGTGCCGTCCACGACCAGCTCGTACGCCGTCCCGGGGTCGGTCGTCACGGTCCACCGGCTCCGCGAGTCACGGTCGGTGCCCGGCACGACCGCGAAGTCCTTCGCCGCCGGCGGCGTGGCGTCCACCTCGAGGGTGATCGGCGCCGCGTCGCTGACGTTGCCTGCTGCGTCGGTGGCGACGACCAGGAACGTGTGCGGGCCGGTCCCGGACTCCCAGGTGAGCGTCTGGGTCGAGCCGAGGGCGGAGGCACTGGCGACCACCTCGGCGCCCTCGCGGACGACCAGCGCGGAGCCGCTCTCCGCCTGCACGTCGACGCGGACCGTGCCGCCCGCCACCATGGTGGCCTCCCCCAAGGTAGGCCTCTGCGGCGGAGTGAGGTCCTGCACTGGCTTGGGAGCCTTCTCGGGGGCCGCCTTCGTCGGTGCGCCGTCGCCGGGCGCGGGCTGGTCGGCGGCCTGCGCCGGCGAGCCGGCACCGATCGCCAGGAGCGTCAGACCCGCCAGGGCCACAGCGCCGGCCTGACGGCCGGCCCGGTGAGATGTCCGGTGGATTCCTCGAGTGCGCATCTGCTGCTCCTCCTGCGTCGTCCCCGCCCTTCCTGGCGGTGACTTGAAGGTAGACGCAGCGCTTTGTCCGCTTCTAGGGCCTATGCCCGAATCAGGACTTCTCGGGACCTAAGGGACCGTGGGACCTAGGTCCTTCGACTCGCCGGCGGTGCCCTGGTGGCCGGCGGTGCCGGCGGTGACCGTGAACGGCGGGCGCCGGAGCTGCCGGTCCCGCGCCTGCGCGGTCATCAGGTGCAGCGAGCCGTCGGGGCGCAGCCCTGACACCGGCGTGAGCTCCGCGCGATCGCCGTCCACCTCGACGAGCAGCAGGTGGGCGTGGGCAGCCCAGGCATCGGCACCGGTCTCCCCGAGCCGCTCCGGCTGCTCCTCGCGCACCTTCCCCCCGGCACCGGAGACGACGTAGGTCCGTCCGCCCGCTTCCCCGATCTGGAAGTTGTGCTCGTGGCCGGCGAGCACCAGCCGGACATCGGCGCGGTCGAAGTGCGGCAGCATCGACTCGATGATCTCGTCGTCGTCGCCGTGGTGCGGGCCGGCGCAGTACGCCGGGTGGTGGGAGAACGGGATCCGCCACGTCACGTCCGGAGCCGCGAACCGCTCGGCCAGCCAGTCCTGCTGGCGCTCGCCCTGGAAGTGCCGGTGGACGCCCTCCTCGGGATCCTGCGAGGTGTCGAAGCACACCAGCTCGAGGTCACGGCCGAACCGCGCGCTGTAGAACAGCCCGGGACCGGCGTACGACCGGCCGGGACGGTCGAACCGCGACCCGAGGTGGAAGTTGTCCTCCATCTGCTCCCGGTCGTCGCTGCCCTCGGTGTCGGTGGTGTCGTGGTTGCCGATCGTCGGGAACACCGGCACCCGGGCGAGGGCGTACCGGTAGGGCTGGAAGTAGCTGGAGTACCAGTCGTCGTCCTCTCCCCCGGTCTCGTCGTCGACCGCACCGCTCTCGCCCTGGTAGATGTTGTCGCCCAGGGAGATCACGAAGCGCGGGTCATGGGTCTCCACGACGCGGTCGAGCACCTCGGCGATGCGTCGCTGGCGTCGGCTCGACTCCGAGTCCGACCGGATCCCGACCCCGTAGTCGCCGAGCGCCACGAACGACAGCGGTGGGGTCGGGTCGTCCGGGTCGGGCCACGTCCGGAAGCGGAGGTCGTACTCGCGGCCCGCCTTCGCCAGGTCGTACCCTCCGCGCTCGTCCTCGACCCAGTCCCAGCGCTCCCCGGCGGCCCAGTCGGTCCCGTCGACGATCACGCGGTAGCGGTACTCGGTGTCCGCCTCGAGCCCCTCGACCCACACCCACGTGCGGTCGCTCGTGCCTGCCTCCGCGACCACCCGGCCGTCGGTGTCGGTGACCTGGACGACTGCCTCTCCGAACGGCTCGGCTCCGTGACCGATGCAGGTGTGGCGCCCGAAACGCTCCTGGAGGTCGGAGTCGTCGACGATCTCCCACCGCTCGTTCACCTGGTCGCGGCGGAAGTGGAAGCCGCCCCACGCGATCAGCGCACCGTCGTGCGTGACGTCGACGAGGTGGACGAAGGGCTCGACGTGCGTGTCAGCGGGGGGCATCCGCTCACCCTCGCAGGTCGAGCCTCGCCAGGAGCGCCTCAGGGTCGGCCACGGTCATCGTGGCGCCGGGGTGGCGCACCCGGCCGGTCGGGTCGAGGACGGTGACCGGGTCGTGGAAGCGGACGCACACGGCGTCCTCGCCGTTCGTCGCGAACGTGACGCCCTTGTCGGTGAAGCTGAGGTGCGGCGGGCCGGCAGTCTTCAGGTAGGCGAATCCCCCGGTGCGCTGGGCCCCGGCGATGTTGGTGAGCTCGGTCCGCAGCCGCCACAGCCCGAACAGCACGACGAGCTCGGACTCGCCCACCTCGACGTAGGCGGTCATCGGGGTCACGCCCACCGCCAGAGCAGGCAGCCGGTAGGTCGCGGCGAAACGGAACGGGAAGCGCA
>CADCUK010000134.1 GCA_902805865.1 uncultured Nocardioidaceae bacterium
TTTCCCAGGGAGGGTCGACGGGTCCAACGAGTACGCCGAAGCGTGGTCGAGCGTCGAGCCCGTCTCCTCGCGGATCAGCTGCTGCCGCGCCTTGATCGGCTCCGGCCCGAAGTCGTCGTCGCGGTCGCGCGGGATCCTCAGCTCGCTCATGGCGTCGAGGATCGCACAGGGCGAAGCGCGCGCAGGTGCGCCGGGCGTGACCTGGGACACGGCGGCCTCGTTGGGCACTCGTACCGCAGCTGACCGTCCCCACCGGACGGCCGGCGCGATCCGAGGAGGATGTCCGTGGCCCAGCCCACCGCGCGATCCCGTGCCGTCGTCGCCTTTATCTCGGCGCTGACCCTCGTGCTGGTCGGCCTGGCCACCGTGACCGGTGCGCCGGCCCAGGCAGCCGCCGACGACTTCACCGCTGCGGGAAGTGCCCGGCAGGTCTATGCCACCGGTCTCCCGGCGGGCTCGAGGGTGTCCCTCCTCGACGCCGACGGTGCCGTCGTCCGGAAGCGACGCGTCAACGCGCTGGGTGGCGTGCTCTTCCGCCGCGTCGATCCCGGCAAGGGCTACCGGGTCCGTGGGGGCGGCGCGACGTCCGGCCCGCTCACCGTGCACGGCAACAGGCCACGCCAGTGGAACAAGAGCATCTACGACCAGGAGATCCCCGAGGAGGGATACGGCTACCTCACCACCCGCGACGGGACCAAGCTCGCCTACACCGTGCACCCGCCGACGAAGCCCGCCGGGATCGGTGGGGCGACGCTGCCGGTGCCGGCCGGGACGAGCTACGCACCGCCGTACCCGACCTTGATCGAGTACTCCGGCTACGGCTACGCCGACCCCTCAGGGCCGAACAGCGGCATCGCGGCGATCGCGAACATCATGGGCTTCGCGGTCGTCGACATCCAGATGCGGGGCACGGGCTGCTCCGGCGGCGCGTTCGACTTCTTCGAGCCGCTGCAGTCCCTCGACGGCTACGACATCGTCGAGACCGTCGCCCGTCAGCCGTGGGTGAAGGGCAACAAGGTCGGCATGATGGGCATCTCGTACGGCGGCATCAGCCAGCTGTTCACCGCCGCCACCAAGCCTCCGAGTCTCTCGGCGATCTCACCGCTGTCGGTCATCGACGCGACCGCGACCACGCTCTACCCGGGGGGCATCCGCAACGATGGCTTCGCGGTGGCCTGGGCCAAGGAGCGCCAGCAGCAGGCACAGCCGGCTGGCACCGGCGCGGAGGGCACCCAGCCGTACGCCGAGCAGCGGATCGCCGAGGGCGACGAGACGTGCGAGGCGAACCAGGTCCTGCACCCTGAGGCCGCTGACCTGATGAAGAAGATCGAGCGCAACGACCACTACCGGCCGAAGGTGGCCGACCCGCTCGACCCGGTGTCGTTCGTCGACAAGATCGACGTGCCGACGTTCATGGCCTGCCAGTTCCAGGACGAGCAGACCGGCGGTCACTGTCCCGCGCTGGTGCGCAACATGACCGGCACGGAGAAGAAGTGGTTCACGTTCACCAACGGCCCGCACATCGACTCGCTCGCGCCCGAGACGCTCAACCGCCTCTACGACTTCCTGATGCTCTACGTCGCCAAGCAGGCACCGGCTGAGAACGCCGCCGCGCTGAGAGCCGCGGCGCCGGTCATCTACCAGTCGGCGCTGGGCACGCCGGAGGACGACCCGATCACGCTGCCACCGGACCCGGTGCAGATGCAGCCGACCTACGAGACCGCGCTCGAGGAGTTCGAGAAGTTCAAGCGAGTGCGGATCCTGTTCGACAACGGCGCGGGCGAGTCGCCGACGAGGACCCAGCAGCCCGGCGACCCCTACCCGGCGTACGAGCACTCCTTCGACTCGCTGCCGGTGCCGGGCACCAAGGCCATGTCCTGGTTCCTCGGCAGCGACAGTGCGCTCCTCGAGCAGGCGCCGGCCAAGCGCAACCTCGACCGGTACCAGTCCGATCCCGACGTCCTGCCCGGCACCGACTTCAACGGCAGCACCGGCACCGGCGGGTTGTGGGGCAACGCCTCGCAGTGGAGCTGGGACTGGAAGCAGCGGTCACCCGGCACTGCCGTCTCCTACGTCTCCCCTGCTCTGGAGGAAGGCGTCACCACCGTCGGCGCCGGCGCGATGCACCTGTGGGTGAAGTCCTCCACCCGTGACCTCGACTTCCAGGTGACGGTCAGCGAGGTCCGCGACGGGCACGAGACCTTCGTGCAGAGCGGCTGGCTGCGAGGCAGCGTGCGGAAGCTGGCGACCGACCGCAACAACATCATGAAGCAGCGGCCGACGCTGCTCGCGCCGATCCCGACGCTGCGGGAGCGCGACGTGCGACCGATGCCCCGCGACCGGTACACCAAGGTCGTCGTGCCGCTGTACTACCAGGCGCACGCCTACCGTGCCGGCTCGCAGATCCGCGTCACGGTCTCCGCACCCGGTGGTGAGCAGCCGATCTGGTCGTTCGCCGAGGCGCGACCCAAGGGCGTGTCCACCGTGGACGTGCTGTCGTCGATGAAGCGACCGTCCCGGCTGATCCTGCCGGTGGTGCCTGGGGTGAGCATCGACTCCGACGCTCCCCCGTGCCCCAGCCTGCGGAACCAGCCCTGCCGGGAGTACGTGCCGTTCGAGAACCAGTGACGACCCGAGCGTGGAGGGGTCCCGGACTCAGCCGGGATCGGTGTCGGACGACGCCCGCCAGTCGCGGCTGAGGAGCCCGTAGACCCACGAGTTCGACACCTCGCCGTTCACGACGCAGTCCTCACGGAGCGTCCCTTCGCGCACGAAGCCCAGCTTCTCCAGGACGCGGGCAGAACCCCGGTTCCGGGTGTCGGTCTCGGCTTGCACCCTGTTGAGGTCGAGCGTGTCGAATCCCCACCGCAGCAGGGTCCGCGCCGCTTCGGTCGCGTAGCCCTGTCCCCACGCCGCCTCGGCGAGGCAGTAGCCGATCGATGCGCTGCGGTAGACGGGGTTCCACCGGGTGAGGGTGCACCAGCCGACGAAGGCGTGGTGCGAGGCGTGCTCGATGACCAACCGCACCCCCGCGCCCTCCTCGGCCAGCTGGTGGGAGGCGGCGACGAAGCGCTGAGCCCGCGCGAGATCCTCCCAGGCCGGAGCATCCCAGTAGCGCAGGACCCGAGCGTTGCTGTGCAGCGAGTAGAGCGACTCCGCGTCCTCATCGGCCACCGGCCGCAGTCGCAAGCGAGAGGTGTGCAGGGTGGGAGTCACCAGGGGCATGTCTGTCATGGTGCCTGCATGTGGAGTGGGGACGCCCGACGTGATCAGCAGGGCACGCGGAACTGCTGACGACCAGCGGTCAGCTCGTAGGTGCGGTCGCGGCCCTCCAGTCCCGTCAGGCGCAACGTCGTGTCCCCGTCGGTGCGCGCCACGACCTTCGCGCACGGCAGGCGGGCCCTGCCCATGTCG
Source organism: uncultured Nocardioidaceae bacterium (assembly GCA_902805865.1). Lineage (GTDB taxonomy): Bacteria > Actinomycetota > Actinomycetes > Propionibacteriales > Nocardioidaceae > Marmoricola_A. The sequence continues at coordinate 3,415 of CADCUK010000134.1, forward strand.
ACGGTCACCTTTGCGACGTTGGTCAGGTCCAGCTCGAGCCGCTCCTCCTGCGTCAGCAGCTCCCCGATCGTCCAGGTCAGCTGCGAGACGAATCCCGGGAGCGGCGACGTCACAGGCTCGGGCCCGGTGCGCACGACGTCGTGCGTCTTCGCGTAGAGGTGGTGCGACGCCGCGCGCACGTGTGCGAGTGACCCGGGACTGTCGTCGCGTGCCGTCAGCTGCGAGGTCCACCACGCGGTCGTCGTGCCGATCCCCAGGCCGCGTCGGTTCAGGTGCGGTCGCCAGGTGTAGTCGATGAGGTTCGGGTTGCGCTTGACGACCGGGCGCTTCAGCCCCTCCACGACGGCGTCGAACCGGTCCTGGGTCGCGAACGCCAGGTGGTCCTCGGTCGGGTAGCGCACGAACCGGTGCCGCAGGCCGAGCGAGTCGAAGCGCCCTACCTGCGCCTCCACCGAGGTGAACGGGACCAGCTGGTCGAGGACGCCGTGCCCTATCCGGTACGGCGTCCAGCGGGCGTTCTCGACGAGCGCGGCCGTGTCCCCGTCCGAGGCGCACCGGCCCCCGAAGGCCGGGTTCCCGAAGTCGTCACCGTCGAGGGAGACGCCGCAGATCGGCGGACCCGCGAGGCTGATCGCCCCGGCGTACAGGTCGGGGTGGGACAGTCCCAGCTTGTACGCCGCATAGCCGCCCATCGAGTAGCCGGTGAGCTGGGTGTGCCTCGTGGAGAGCGAGTAGCCGGCGCCGAGCGAGCGCCAGACCGCCCAGAAGTCCTCCTCGGCCTCGTCGAAGTACCAGCCGTCCGGTCCACGTCCCAGCGTGGTGGCGCAGATCGAGCCTCGCTCCTCGCACAGCTGCTCGATGAGCCGAGGGTTGTAGCCGCCGTACTGGTTCTGGTTGACGTCGAGCGAGTGCAAGATCCAGGTCAGCGGCGTCGCCTGGTCGCGGTCGTAGGTGGTCGGGACGTAGACGCCGTACGGCTGGATCGGGCTCAGGTAGTTCGGCTTGCCGTCGCCGGTCGCACCGCCACTGTTCGCGACGACCCCCTGCCCCAGGTCGAGCCGCGAGACGTACCAGCGGTTGCTGTAGCCGCGCACCAGCGGCTCGCGCGTGCTGGCGCGGCTGCGCAGCCGGGACCAGTCGACGACGTGCGAGAACTTCGAGACGTCGCCGCCGAAGAGCGTGTCGGCCTGGTTGTCCTCCATCCAGAAGTTGCCGGTGATGTAGCGCGCCAGACCGTCTGCTCCCAGCTGGTCGAACGGCGGCGTGCTCGCGGCCTGCTCCTGGAACGCGGCCTGGAGTGCGGCCGTCATCGAGTCGGTGAAGACCGGCGGCTCCTGCTTCACGCTGCGGAAGGCGAGGTTGTAGACCCTGGGCCGCCCTTCGGCGGGCAGACCGTCGCCCATGGTCGGGACCTCCATGGTGCGCCCGTCCGCGGAGGCCAGTCCGGCAGCCATCCTGACCCGCCACTGCCCGTTGGCCGGCAGGACGCTGCGCGGGATCCGGACCACGAACGAGCGGGTCGCCCGGTCGACGGTGAGGCTGCCGCCGACATCGGTGACGTCGATCTCGGTCCCCTCGGCGAGGTCGTGCAGCCAGGCGCCCTTGCTCGAGACCACGAGCGCGCGCTCCATGCCGGCCGATGTGACACCGGCTTCGGCGGGCCAGGTGGCCTCACCCGTGCTCCTGTCGCGGTCGGTGTCGAAGGTCCACACCGCGATCGGCACGCTCGGGTCGGCCAGCGTGTTCCAGTCGACACGCCAGTACGTCGCCCTGTCGGTCGCTCCGGCAGCGGCGACGAAGACGTCGGCGCCGTTGCCCTTGGCGGGTCCAGCGGGGTACTCGTACACACCCTGCTCGGGGGCGAGCTTCGCGACGTTGTCGGTCGTGAACGCACTCGGAACGGCTGCCCCGTGGTCGTCGTAGACGAAGTCGGACCAGTAGGACGCGCCGTCGTGCAGCCGTCCCGTGCCCGAGGTCTTCGAGAGCCGCTGGTCGAAGGGCCATCCCTCCGGGGCTTCCAGCTTCGGCTCGGGTCGGTGCGCCGCGGCAGGGGCGC
>CADCUK010000135.1 GCA_902805865.1 uncultured Nocardioidaceae bacterium
TTTGACCTTGGTCACCTCCACGAACCACGACGAGACGCCCTTGTAGATCAGCGGCTCGCGGCAGCGCCAGCAGTGCGGGTAGGAGTGGTCGTAGGTCTCGCGGCGCAGCAGCACCGTGCCGGGTGTGACCGACCCTCCCGCCTCGCCGAGGGTGGCCGCCTTGAGGTGGTCGATGATGTGCGGGTTGGCGTCGAAGACCAACATGCCGGCGTACTCGTCGACGGGGGCGGTGAACCGGCCGTCCTTGCCGACCGGCATCACGGCCTCGATGCCCTCGCGGTCGGTGACCACCTTGTCGTCCTCACCGAAGGCGCCGGCGGTGTGGACCAGCCCGGTGCCGTCGGTGGTCGTCACGAACTCGGCCGGCACGAGGCGGAAGGCCCGCTCGTGCCCGGCGTAGTAGGAGAACGGCGGCGCGTACTCCAGCCCGACCAGCTCTGCACCGGTGTGGCGCGAGACCACCGTCGGCTCGTCCGAGTCGGGATAGAGCTCGCGCTTGTACGACGCCAGGCGGGCGTCGGCGATCAGGTAGCGCTCCGGGCTGCCGGTGGGGGCGGAGGACTCCACGACGACGTAGTCGATGTCCTCGCCCACCATCACCGCGAGGTTGGAGGGCAGGGTCCACGGGGTGGTCGTCCACACGAGGACCTTCGCGCCGCGGAGCTCACCGGGCGTGGTGACGTCGTAGCCGACCGTGACGGCCGGGTCCTGGCGCGTCTTGTACACGTCGTCGTCCATGCGCAGCTCGTGGTTGGACAGCGGCGTCTCGTCGTTCCAGCAGTAGGGCAGGACGCGGAAGCCCTCGTAGATCAGACCCTTGTCGTGGAGCTGCTTGAAGGCCCACATGACCGACTCCATGAACTCCGGGTTCATGGTCCGGTAGTCGTTCTCGAAGTCGACCCAACGAGCCTGACGCGTGACGTAGTCGCGCCACTCGCCGGTGTACCTCAGCACCGACTCGCGACACGCGGCGTTGAACTTCTCCACGCCGAGCTCGTGGATCTCGTCGGTGGTCTTGAGGCCGAGCTGGCGCATCGCCTCGAGCTCGGCCGGCAGGCCGTGCGTGTCCCACCCGAACCGGCGCTCGACGCGCTTGCCGCGCATCGTCTGGTAGCGCGGGATCAGGTCCTTGACGTAGCCGGTGAGCAGGTGGCCGTAGTGCGGCAGGCCGTTGGCGAAGGGCGGCCCGTCGTAGAAGACGAACTCACCGTCGGTCTCGGCGTCGCGCTGGTCGATGCTGGCCTGGAAGGTGCCGTCGGCATCCCAGTAGGACAGCACGGCCTCCTCGACGGCCGGGAAGCTCGGCGCGCTGGGGACCGCGGTCGAAGAGGTGTGGGAGACCTGGGGGTAGGTCATCGTGGGGCTCCTGCGGTTCGTCGGTCGGCTCGGGCTGCTGCCACGAGGACGACGGATGCCGCGGTACCACCTCGCTTGCGCCGCCTCCCGGCGGTGCCGCTCGTTGCTGGCTGTGACGGGCCACCCGTCCGGTTCTAGTGGGTCCACCGCCGGCTCGCGGGAACTGTTCTTCCGGAAGGCTCGCCGCTGATGACGGCTCAGACGCCTTGGTCGCGATCGTACGGCGCCCGCGCGTCCCTGCGCCAATCAGTTGGCCCGGCTCCACGCCGCGGCGAACGCGGTTGCCCTGCGCGACCGGACGCGATTGGCTGACGGCATGGCACACCCCGGATATGACGGCAGCTGGCTCCCCCAGGACCAGGACCCCCGCAACCAGGCCGGGCCGGTGCGCGGCGAGCGTGACACCCTGATCGGCTACCTCGAGGCCTACCGCACGACGCTCGAGCTGAAGTGCCAGGACCTGACGCCCGCCCAGCTCGGCACCCGCTCGGTTCCTCCGTCCAACATGTCGCTCCTCGGGCTCGTCCGCCACATGGCGCGGGTGGAGCAGAGCTGGTTCCGACGGGTGATCGAGGAGCGGATGGAGATCCCGCGGATGTTCGCCGACGACCGCCTCGACGCCGGCTTCAGCTGGGACGGAGAGCCCGACGAGGCACTGGTCGACGAGGCCTGGACCCTGTGGCGCGACGAGGTCGACCACGCGCGGACCGTGCTGGAGCGCACCGACCTGGACAAGGTCGTCGACGTCCACGGTGAGCCGATCGAGGTGCGCGACATCCTCGTGCACATGATCGAGGAGTACGCCCGGCACTGCGGCCACGCCGACCTCATCCGAGAGTGCATCGACGGACGCGCGGGCCAGTGAGGTGGCCACCTCGTCGCGCTCGATCTGACGGCGGTTCGACTGTGGCGCGGGCCCGTTCCACCCTCCGGAATGGCTGCCGCCGAACGGACCCAACGGCGCCGAAGGCACGGCTGACCCGCGTGTCCACACCTCAACCGGGGTCGTTCGGTCCGTATGACCGCACTCCGTAGGGTTGGCGCGTGACTTCCGCCTGCGGCTACGGCCTTGCCACCCTCGACGCCAACGACACGGTCCTCGACGTGTGGTTCCCCTCCCCCGCGCTCGGCGAGCACGACGGCAGCGATGCCCCGCCGGCGCTGAATGCCCTCGTGGGCAAGGACGAGCCCCGCGGCGTACGACGTGAGGTGCTGCTCGTCGAGATCGCCGACCTGGATGCGGCGCCGGCCGACACCGCCGACGTGTGGCTGCGCCTGCACCTGTTGTCCACGCGCCTCGTGCGCCCGCACGAGATCTCGATGGACGGCGTCTTCGGGCTGCTCACCAACGTCGTGTGGACCAGCGCAGGCCCGTGTGCCGTCGAGGGGTTCGAGGACACCCGGGCGCGGCTGCGCGCCGGCGGCCAGCACGTCACGGTCTTCGGGGTCGACAAGTTCCCGCGGCTGGTGGACTACGTCATGCCCACCGGTGTGCGCATCGCCGACGCCGACCGGGTCCGCCTCGGGGCCCACCTGGCCGAGGGCACGACGGTCATGCACGAGGGGTTCGTCAACTTCAACGCCGGCACCCTGGGCGCGTCCATGGTCGAGGGGCGCATCTCCGCCGGTGTGCTCGTGGGCGACGGGTCAGACATCGGCGGCGGCGCCTCGATCATGGGCACGCTCTCCGGTGGCGGCAAGCAGATCATCTCCATCGGCGAGCGCTGCCTGCTCGGCGCCAACGCGGGCATCGGGATCTCCCTCGGTGACGACTGCGTCGTCGAGGCCGGGTGCTACGTCACGGCCGGCACGAAGGTCACCCTGCCTGCCGACGGGCCTGCTGACGGGCCTGCCGACGGGCCTGCTGACGGGCCTGCTGACGGGGCTGCCGGCGGCGGCAAGATCGTCAAGGCGCTCGAGCTCTCCGGCGCCAGCAACGTGCTGTTCCGCCGCAACTCGGTCAGCGGCGCGATCGAGGCCGTGCCGTGGAAGGGCGACGGCATCGCCCTCAACTCAGCCCTCCACACCAACGCCTGAGGATGGGCAGACAGCTGCGGCCGGGACCCCGGGCAGGGGTGATCGGCACGCTGGCGGTCGCCGCTCTCGCGATCCTGCTGGTCGCGGTCATGGTCGGAGTCCTCACCGATCGGGGGGTCGGGCCGCTGGCGCGTCCCTCGACCTGCACGGCCCAGGTCGGCGACGTCACGGTGGAGCTCTCGCAGGAGCAGGCCGAGAACGCGGCCCTCATCACGGCCATCTCGATCCAGCGGGGACTCCCTGCCCGCGCCGCCAGCATCGCGCTCGCGACGGCCTACCAGGAGTCGGACATCGAGAACATCGACTTCGGTGACCGCGACTCGGTCGGGCTGTTCCAGCAGCGGCCCTCCCAGGGCTGGGGCACCGTGGAGCAGATCCTCGACCCGGTCTACTCGAGCAACGCGTTCTACGACGAGCTGCTCGAGATCGAGGGCTACGAGACGATGGAGATCACCGAGGCGGCCCAGGCCGTCCAGCGCTCGGCCTATCCCGACGCCTACGCCGACCACGAGGAGGACGCCCGGGTCATCGCGTCGGCCCTGACCGGCAACAGCCCGCGCGCCTTCTGGTGCGAGACGAGCGGCGACGCCGAGGAGGCCGGCGACCGGCTCGACGACGCCGGCCTCGTCAAGCGGGCAGCGGTGGTGCGCGAGGAGCTGCAATCGCTCTTCGGCACCCTGTCGCTCGGCGGCTTCCAGCCGGGCGGGGTGTCGAGTGGTCACATGGCGGGCTCCGCGCACTACGAAGGGCGCGCGGTGGACATCTTCTTCCGCCCGGTCAGCGCCGAGAACCGCAAGCGGGGCTGGGCGGTGGCGTCCTACCTGGTGGCCCAGGCCGACCGGCTGTCGATCAACACCGTCATCTTCGACGACCGCATCTGGAAGGCCGGCTCCCGTTCGGACGACGGGTGGACCGACTACGACGTGCCCACTTCCTCCGGCGGCGACCGGGCCATCCTGGAGCACCGGGACCACGTCCACGTCGACGTCGCCGACTGAGCGGAACGCGTTCCCCGAGGAACCGCCCCGACGTAGTCTGCTCGCATGAGCGCTGGGCAGGCAGCCGACGAATCGCCTGCTCCAGGTGACGACTCAGACGTTGCCGCCCTCATCCCCATGATCCGTCGCTACGTCCACTCCCGGGTGTCCGATGAGACCACCGCGGAGGATCTGGTCCAGGAGACCCTCGTCCGGACGTTGACCGCAGCAGGTCGGGTGGAGCCGGGCATGGTCGAGCCCTATGCGATCGTCACCGCTCGCAACCTGATTGCGTCGATGTGGAAGGAGCAGGAGCGCCATCGTCGCAACCAGCACCGGATCATCGATCTGCGTCCTCCCGACGCACCCGACGAGGGCTTGTTGGAGAACGAGGAGAAGGGTGCGGTCGCGGCCGCCCTCGGACGGCTGTCGGAGCGCGATCGCCGGACGCTTGTCGCCCACGAGGTCTCCGGTCAGGACACCCACTCCCTGGCGGACGAGCTCGGACTTACCGCCGGGGCTGTTGCCGCGCAACTGCACCGCTCACGCGCACGCCTGCGGGTCGAGTACCTCCTCGCGCTGGAGCCGGAGCGATCCCTCACTGACCGCTGCCGCCCGGTGCTCTTCGCGGTGTCGAGCGGCGATCGTCGTCGCCAGCGGGAGGTCGACGCGGCGCGACATCTTCTCGAGTGCGACCTGTGCGAGAAGCTGAGCGAGCCGTTGCTCGAGCGCGGGCAGCGCAGCGACGACCAGGTCCGCATCCGGATCCATACTGACGCCGACATCGTCATGGCGCGGCAGAGCGCTCGTGAGCTGGCGGCGCGCTTGAGCTTCTCCCGGACCGACCTGACGGTCGTCGCCACCGCAGTCTCGGAGATGGCACGCAACATCGTTCGCTTCACCGACGGGGGCGAAGTCGTGGTCGAGCTGCTCGAGCAACCCCGCCGCGGTGTGCGCATAGTGGCGCGCGACACCGGCCCCGGCATCCCTGACGTCGAGGCAGCGCTCGCCGACGGCTACAGCAGCTACAACGGCCTAGGGTTGGGCTTGCCGGGTGCAAGACGACTCATGGACGAGTTCGCGGGG
>CADCUK010000136.1 GCA_902805865.1 uncultured Nocardioidaceae bacterium
GCGCCCTTGGACTCCTTGGACTCCTTTGACTGCTCGGCGTCGGTCGCCTCGGTGCGGTCCTTGGGATCCTCCGAGCCTTCGTCGGCGGCGTCCATCGGGTCCAGGTCGCCTGAGTCCTTTGAGTCCTTGTCGCCGTCGGACCCCGAGTCGTTGTTCGCGGCGGCCGTCTCGCCCTCCGTCGTGGAGAACGGCGCCCCCTCGGGGGGATCGACGTCGCTGTCCTCGAACAGCCCGGTCTCGGGGTTGAAGGTGCGCTGGCTGTTGTCCACCTCGGCGGTCTCCGGGCGGTTCTCCGGGTCGAGACGCTCGTCGCGTTCCTTCTCGAGCTCCTCGACGGGGATCTCGTCGAAGTCTTCCTCGTCGTCCCTCCCCTCGAGGCGCTCGTCGGTGTCGACCTCGATGGACTTCTTGCCGCCGTCGGGATCGGTGTCGACTCCCTGCACGTCGTGCGCTTGCGGCTCCTGGTCCTGCGACTCGTTCTCCTGCGACTCCTGCTGTGCCTTCTCGCTCATGTGGTCCTTCCGAGTCGGTGGCCGGAGCGGGCGTCCGGACGTCGCTGTCACGTAACCGTGCCGGGAGGAGCGTGTCAACATATCGTCGCCCCATGAGCTATCCGGACCCCCGCCGCGACGGCAGCAGCTACCCGAAGACGACGTACTTCGAGGACGCTCCCGAGGCCACCGCCTGGCTCCGCAGGGCCGATGCGCCCGCCGAGCTCCGGACCGGCGGCGGCTACGCGCACTACCTCGCCACCGGCCAGGCGACCCGGGGTCAGTTCGGGCTGTTCAAGTGGGACATGGAGGCGAAGGCGGGCGGGCCCGGAGCGCACTTCCACCGCACTTTCTCGGAGTCGTTCTTCGTGCTCTCCGGCTCGGTCCGCATCTACGACGGGAACGACTGGTTGGAGACCGGATCCGGTGACTTCGTCTTCGTTCCTGAAGGCGGGGTCCACGGTTTCCGCAACGACTCCGACGAGCCCGCGTCGATGCTGATCCTGTTCTCCCCCGGCGCTCCGCGGGAGTGGTACTTCGAGGGGCTCGTCGAGATGTTCAAGCCCGGGAACGAGGTCTCCCCCGAGGAGTTCAAGGAGTTCTGCGAGCGGCACGACAACTACTACCTCTGACCGGGTCGGCCGCCGGTCCAGCCGGTGACGTCGACCACGAGGTCCGCGCGACGGCGAGAGACGTCCACGAGCGCGGCGTTCGGGCCGTCCACCTCCTCGACCCAACGCGCTGCGGCTGCCGCCTCCTTGCCGTGGGCGACGTGCCGGGCGACGAGCCGCTCGCGACGGAGATCAGGGGCGTTGTCGACGTACCAGACCTCGTCGAGGCGGTCGCGGGCAGCGCGCCACGGGGGAAGGTCGAGCAGGAGGTAGTTGCCCTCCGTGATCACGACGTCCACGTCCGGCGCGACCGGGACCGCGCCTGCGAGCGGCTGCTCGAGGTCCCGCTGGAACCCCGGCGCGTAGACCACGTGGTCCGGCCGCTCGCTGAGCCGGTGCAGCAGCGCTGCGTACCCCCAGCCGTCGAACGTCTCGGGCGCCCCCTTGCGACCCAGGAGGCCCTGGCGCTCCAGCTCCACGTCGGCGAGGTGGAACCCGTCCAGCGGTACGACGGCCGCGCGGACGCGCAGCTGATCGACAAGCGCGGCGGCGAGGGTTGACTTGCCCACGCCGGGAGGTCCGGTCAGCCCGATCTGGAGGCGGCTGACGACCGGCAGCTCGTCGAGACGACTTAGCAACACGGACAGGTCGTCGCCCACGACGGTGAGCCGCCGCGGGGTCAGGTCGACAGCCACTCCTCGAACGCGTCGAAGCCGTAGGGACGGCCCAAGAAGTCCGCGACGAGGTCGGCTGCGTCGGCGGAGCCGCCTTGCGCAAGCACCCGGTCCCGGTAGCGGTGCGCCACCTCGGGCGCGAACAGGTCACCGCTGTCGAAGGCGGAGAACAGGTCCTTGGCAATCACCAGCGACCACATGTAGGTGTAGTAGGCCGACGTGTAGCCGCCGAGGTGGCCGAACGACGCGTGGAAGTGCGTCTCGGGCACGTAGCCGAAGAGGTCGTAGCGGCCCTGCAGCTCGCGGACGGCGGCGGTGAGGTCGTCGGGGACGTCCGCGTGGAGGCGGTAGGAGACCGCTGCGTAGAACATCTGGGTCCGGGCGAGGAACCCCTTGCCGAACTCCTCGGCGGTGCGCATCCGCGCCACCAGCTCCTCGGGGATGGGGTCGCCCGCCTCGTCGGTGGCGAAGGTCGCGAGCACGGAGTGGTCCCAGGCCCACTCCTCCAGCATCTGCGACGGCGCCTCGACGAAGTCCCACTCCGTCGCGACACCCGAGAACCGGGCCCACTTCTGCCGGCCGCCGAGCACGTGGTGCACCAGGTGGCCGAACTCGTGGAAGAGCGTGACCACGTCGCCGTGCTCCATCAGCCCCTTCGGGAAGTTGCAGACCAGCACCCCTTCGGGCAGCTGGGTCCCCTCGACGCCGGCGACCAGGTCGAACTGCGCGGCGTGCGAGTACTTCCCCGGGCGTGGGTGCAGGTCGAGGTAGATCCGGCCGAGCCGTCGCGGCTCCCCCGTCCTGTCGAGGTCGCCGACCACGTCGTACGCCGTGACGTCGTCGTGCCAGCGCGGGGCGTCCGGAAGCTCGACGTACTCGAGGCCGAACAGCCGGCCGGTGACCTCGAGCAGGCCGCGGCGCACCTTGGCGAAGTCGAAGTAGCGCCGCACCTCCTGGGCGTCGACCTCGAACCGCTCGCGGCGGACCACCTCGGAGTAGAACGCCTTGTCGACGGCGTCCACGCCTGACGCGTCCGGGTGGTCCTGTCGCAGCCGGTCCCGGATCACCGCGAAGTCGCGCTCGGCGGACCCCTGGGCGAGCGCGCTGATCCGCTCGACGAACTCGGGGATCGCCGGTCCGGAGCCGATCATCTTGACCTCGGCGTCGTAGGACGGCCAGTCGGCGTAACCCAGCACGTCGGCGTTCTCCCGACGGAGCTCCAGGAGCTCGCGGAGGACGTCGTCGTTGTGCGGCCACGCCCGGTTGAGGAACGCCGTCGCCATCTCCCGCCGCAGCTCACGGTCCTCGGCGAACGTCATCACGGGCACGTAGTCGGGGTACTCCGTCGTCAGCCCGACGAGCCCGTCGTCGCCCGGCGGGTGCGACTCGACGAAGTCCGCGGGCAGGCCGGCGAGCCGGTCGGACGCGACCTGCAAGCGGCCGACGCCGTCGCGGATGTTCTTGGAGAAGGTCTGCCCGACCTCGGTCTGCCGCTCGGCGAGCCGGCGCAACCGCTCCCGGGTCTCGTCGCCACGGTCCACACCGGAGCGCCGGAAGTCGAGCAGCGACTTGTCGAGCATCCTCCGCGCCTGGCGGTCGAGAGGCTCGGGGTCCACCGCCGCGAGCACGTCGTAGATGCTGCGGTCGAGGCTGAGCTCGGTGAGCAGCCGGTGGGCGTCCTGCTCAGCGGCCTCGGCCTGCGTCCGCACCTCCTCGTCGGGGTGGACGTTCGACAGCAGCGACGCCGCCGAGAACACGTTGCCGAGCGCGAGGGTGACGTCGTTCCAGGCTTCGACGACCTCCAGCGCGGGGGCAGCCGAGAGCCCGCGGAACCGCTCGACCAGGTCGCGGACGCGGTCGAGGTGGTGGTCGCACCGCTCGGCCAGCCACGGCCCGTAGCCGTCCGCGGGCGGGAGCGCGAGGGGCGCAGGTGCTTCGGTCACCGGCCGGGACTCAGGCGGTCTTCTTCTTCTTGGCCTCGGGCGTGCGTGGGATCAGCGTGGGATTCACGTTGTCGCGCACGACCTCGGCGCTCACCACGACTTTGGCGATGTCCTCACGGGACGGGACGTCGTACATGACGTGGAGGAGCACCTCCTCGATGATCGCGCGGAGACCTCGAGCCCCGGTCCCCCGCATCATGGCGAGGTCGGCGACCGCGTCCACGGCGTCCTGGGTGAACTCCAGCTCGACACCGTCGAGCTCGAAGAGCCGTTGGTACTGCTTGACCAGCGCGTTCCGCGGCTCGGTGAGGATCTGGACGAGGGCCTCGCGGTTGAGCTTGTCCACGGTGGCGATGACCGGCAACCGGCCGATGAACTCCGGGATCAGCCCGAACTTGAGCAGGTCCTCGGGCATGACCTCCGAGAAGATCTTGTCGAGGTCGCGCTCCTCCTTGGTCGGCAGCGTCGCGCCGAAGCCGAGGGTCTTCTTGCCGATCCGCTGCTCGACGAGGTGCTCGAGGCCGGCGAACGCGCCACCCACGATGAACAGGATGTTCGTCGTGTCGATCTGGATGAACTCCTGGTGCGGGTGCTTGCGGCCGCCCTGCGGCGGCACCGAGGCGGTGGTGCCCTCGAGGATCTTCAGCAGCGCCTGCTGCACGCCCTCGCCGGAGACGTCGCGGGTGATCGACGGGTTCTCGCTCTTGCGGTCGATCTCGTCGATGTAGATGATGCCGGTCTCAGCCTTCTTGACGTCGTAGTCCGCAGCCTGGATCAGCTTGAGCAGGATGTTCTCGACGTCCTCGCCGACGTAGCCCGCCTCGGTGAGCGCCGTGGCGTCGGCGATCGCGAACGGCACGTTGAGCATCCGCGCCAACGTCTGCGCGAGGTAGGTCTTGCCGCACCCGGTCGGGCCGATCAGCAGGATGTTCGACTTCGCGAGCTCGACGGCGTCCTCGGCGCGGTGGCGGTGGGTGGCCACGCCCAACCCGGCCTGGACCCGCTTGTAGTGGTTGTAGACGGCGACCGCGAGCGACTTCTTCGCGTTCTCCTGACCGACGACGTAGGAGTTGAGGAAGTCGAAGATCTCCTTCGGCTTCGGCAGCTCCTCGAGGCCCACCTCGGACCCCTCGGAGAGCTCCTCCTCGATGATCTCGTTGCAGAGGTCGATGCACTCGTCGCAGATGTAGACACCCGGACCTGCGATCAGCTTCTTGACCTGCTTCTGGCTCTTTCCACAGAAAGAGCACTTCAGCAGGTCGCCACCGTCACCGATGCGTGCCACAGGCACGCCTCCTCACGACTCAGGCCGAGGGACCGGGCGCGTTCCGCCCGAAGGTGCCCTTCGACTGTGCTTCAACCACGTACCGGACGAAATTACCTCTCCTGACCCAGGAATGGGATGGGGACACGGGGATCTCCATCCCTTCCTGGGAAAGGTTGACTCAACTGACGGCCAGCGCACCCTTGCGCGAAGCCAGGATCGAGTCGATCAAGCCGTACTCCACCGCCTGCTCGGCGGTGAGGATCTTGTCGCGCTCGATGTCGCGGCTGACGTCCTCCTGGGCCTTGCCCGAGTGCTCGGCGATCATCCGCTCGAGCAGCTCACGCATCCGGAGGATCTCGTTGGCCTGGATCTCGATGTCCGACGACTGGCCGTAGGTGCCCTCGGTGTAGGGCTGGTGGATCAGGATCCGGCTGTTCGGCAGGGCGAGCCGCTTGCCCGGCGCGCCGGCGGCGAGCAGGATCGCGGCCGCCGAGGCGGCCTGGCCCAGGCACACGGTCTGGATGTCGGGCTTGACGAACCGCATCGTGTCGTAGATCGCGGTCAGCGCCGTGAAGGATCCGCCGGGCGAGTTGATGTAGATCTGGATGTCCCGGTCGGGGTCCATCGACTCCAGGCACAGGAGCTGGGCCATCACCGCGTTGGCGATGTCGTCGCTGATCGGGGTGCCGAGGAAGATGATCCGGTCCTCGAAGAGCTTGCCGTACGGGTCGATCCGGCGGAAGCCGTACGACGTACGCTCCTCCCACTGCGGGATGTAGTAGTTCATCGCTTCTTTCCTCAGTCCTTGTGAGCCGGTCGGCCCTCGTCGGCGACCTGGTCGGCGTTGGCCACGACCTTGTCGATGAAGCCGTACTCCAGGGCCTGGTCGGCGGTGAACCAGCGGTCGCGGTCGGCGTCCTGCTCGACCCGGTCGAGAGGCTGGCCGGTGTGCTGGCTGATCAGCTCGAACAGCACCTTCTTGATGTGCAGCGACTGCTGCGCCTGGATCTTGATGTCCGAGGCCGAGCCGCCCATGCCCCCGGAAGGCTGGTGCATCATGATGCGCGCGTGCGGGAGGGCGTAGCGCTTGCCGTTCGCGCCGGCGCAGAGGAGGAACTGGCCCATCGACGCCGCGAGGCCCATGCCGACCGTGGCCACGTCGTTGGAGATGTAGTTCATCGTGTCGTAGATCGCCATGCCCGCGTCCACGGAGCCACCGGGCGAGTTGATGTAGAGGAAGATGTCCGCCTCGGGGTCCTCCGCGTTGAGCAGAAGCATCTGCGCGCAGATCGCGTTCGCGTTCTGGTCGCGCACCTCCGACCCGAGGAAGACGATCCGCTCCTTGAGGAGCCGCTGGTAGATGTGCTCGTCGAGCCCGTACGACGTGCCGCCGCCGTTCATCTGGATGTCAGTCACGAGAGCGACCCTAGCCGGACGGACGGACACTTCCACGGGCAACGCCGTGTTGTTCGCGGACAGCGGACGTGGAGGCGTCGGTCCGGGTTCGGTCCGGGTTCAGGCGCCCTCGACCGCGACCTTGAACCGGTCCAGGGTCTGCCTCATCCCGTCCTCGAGCTCGTCCGCGTGGTTGACCGCACCGCCGAGCAGTGCGTTCGCGAAGACTTTCGACCCCAGCGTGAGCCGGCGAGGCACCGGCCGGGTCACCGTGACCCGGGTGCCGTCCTCGTGCGGCTCCAGGTCGTAGATCCAGCGCGCACCGCTCGACCGGGTGTCCCAGGCGACCGTCCGGCCCGGTTCGAGGACCGCGATGACGCTGCGCGTCGGCCACACCACCGCTCCCCGGCGGTTGACGCCGAGGTACGACTGTCCGAGCCGCAGCCCTCCACGCCTCATCGGCACCATCCGCACCAGCTCCGGGCTCCACTGCGGCATGCGCCCGAAGTCGGTCAGCACCTGCCAGACGCGTTCGGGGGTCGCCCGGACGACGACCTCGGCACGGAGCTCACGATCGGCCCCGCGGTCGGGCTCACGGTCGGCCCGTCCGGCTGCGGCGCCGTCCGGGGTCCCGGGCCCCGTCACGCGAGCCAGCCCTTGACCGCCCGGTACACCTCGGGGTGGTTGAGCAGCGAGAAGTGGTCGGCGTTCGGGATGTGGAGCAGGTCGGCGTCCGGGAAGAGCCTCAGCGCCCGGCGGGTCGCGCTGGCGGAGCTCTGCCGCACCAGCAGGTCCCCGAGCAGCCGGCCGAGCGGGCTGCGGGCCGAGCCGAGGCAGGCCGAGACCAGGCGGTAGCGGGCGTGCGGCAACGCGGGCAGCTCCGGCAGGCCACGCTCCAGGTCGCGGATCCCCGGGGACCTGTGCTCGAGGATCCGGGCGAAGGCGGCGATCTCGGGAGCGAGTGCCAGCAGCCGCGACCCGTGGCTGACGCCGAGGGCCAGGTCGGCGCCGAGGTGCGGGGTCCCCAGCGTGATGACGTCGCTGAGCTTGTCGGTCCACGGCGCCTCGTCCTCGGTCGCCACGGCGCAGCCGGCGCGGATGATCAGCCCGCCCATGGAGTGGCCGATCATCGCGATCTGCCGGACCGGCACCGGCCAGCCGTCGAGGAGCTGCTGCATCAGGGCGGTGAGCGCGACGCCGTTCTCGGCGACCGAGAGGCCGGTGTTGACCCGGAGGTAGATCGGCGTCCACCCCGCCGCCGCCTCGAGCCGGGTGCCGTAGCTGCCGCCCATCTCGTAGCGGCGCACGTTCCAGTGGTCCTCGTGCTCACCGAGCCCGTGGATGAACACCACCAGGCGGTCGGTCGCCCTCGGGAACGCGGCCGCGAGGCCGGCAGCGTCGAGCCGGACCGGTCTTCCGTCCACGCGCACCGTCATCGACAGGGCCAGGTGCGGGTGCTCGTCGCGGAGCTTCTCACCGATCAGCCCGTTGACCGCCGTGTGCAGCACGCGACCCTGCGGGGAGTCGTTCAGGCGAGGCCCCAGGCCGTCGGCACCGACCTTCGCCAGCCCCGTCGCGGCCATCGTGAACGCGAGGCTGATCGAGGTGTAGATGCTTCCCGCGACGGCGTCGTGGACCGCCTGCGGCACCCTGGCAGCCCGCATCGTGCCGCGGTTCGCCAGCCCGAAGGCACGGTCGGCGAAGGCCAGGTGGGTGTCCCTCGCGGTGCCGACGATCAGCTCCTCGGCGTACAGCGCGGCGAGCGCCAGCGCGTCCACGACCCCCGGCTCCGGGTGCTCGGGGTCCTCGGTCTCGCCGTGGGACAGGACGGCGACGTTCGTCATCGGCCGGGTGCTCATCGCCTCAGTGTCCAGGTGTACACCGAGTGCGACAACCCGGCACGCGGTCGTCCCGCAGAGCAAAACGACGGGCTGGTGCGCCGTACCGTCTCCAGGAGCCAGGGAAAAAGGACGAGAACCGCGCACCAGGCGCGGTTCTCGTCACGAGAGCTGGATCAGGACTCCGGCTCGGCCTCGACCTCTGCCCGCGACTCGGTGTCGGCCTCTGCCTGGGGCTCACCCTCGGCCTCGGGGGCCGTCTCGGGGTCCGCCTCGGGCTCGGGCTCACCGATCGTGCCGTCGCCGCGGAGGTTCTTCAGCTCGACGTGGTTGCCGGACTCGTCGGTGACGACCGCCTGCTCCACCACGAGCGCCAACGCCTTGCCGCGCACGACCTCGGAGACGAGCTCGGGGATGTGGTTGTGCTCGACCATGTGCTTGACGTACTCGTTCGGGTTCTGCCCGGACTGCTGCGCGCGGCGCATCATGTGCTCGGTCAGCTCCTGCTGCTCGACACCGATCTCTTCCCGCTTCGCGACCTCGTCGAGGATGAACTGGGCGGCCACGGCGTCACGGACGCGCTTCTCGAGCTCGGCCTCGAACTCGTCGACGGTCTGCTCCTCGCTGTCGAGGTACTGCTCCATCGTCATCCCGGCGAACGTGAGCTGCTGCTCGATGTTCTCCCGGCGTGCCCTGAGCTCGTCGGCGACGACGGCGTCGGGCACCGGCACCTCGGTGAGGTCGAGCACCTTCTCCAGCACCGCGTCGCGGGCGGCCGCGGCCTGCTCGAGGCGCTTGCCGTTCCCGAGCCGGCTGCGGACGTCCTCGGTGAGCTCGTCGATCGTGTCGAACTCCGAGGCCATCTGCGCGAAGTCGTCGTCGACCTCAGGCAGCTGCTGCTCCTTGACGGCCAGCACCTTGACCTCGATGTCGACCTCCTCGCCCTCGAGAGCGCCACCGGCGAGCGAGGACTGGAAGGTCTTGGTCTCGTCGGCGCTCAGGCCGACCAGCGCCTCGTCGAGGCCCTCGATCATCCCGCCACGGCCGATCTGGTAGCTCACGCCGGAGGCCTCGCCGCCCTCGACGACCTCGTCGTCCTTGGTCGCCTTGAGGTCGATCGTCACGAAGTCGCCGTCGGCGGCCGCGCGCTCGACGTCGAGCAGCGTGCCGAAGCGCTCGCGCAGGCTCTCGATCTGCTCCTGCACGTCCTCGTCGGAGACCGCGACGTCGTCCACGGTCACCTCGAGCCCCTCCAACGAGGGCAGCGTGATCTCCGGACGCACGTCCACCTCGGCGGTGAACTCGAGGGTGTCATTGTCCTCGAGCCGGGTGATGTCGATCTCCGGCTGGGCCAACGGCTGGATGTCGTTCTCCTGCAGCGCCTGGACGTAGAGCCGCGGCAGCGCCTCGTTGATCGCCTCGTCGAGCACCGCTCCCCTGCCGACCTGGCGGTCGATGAGGGTCGCAGGCACCTTGCCCTTGCGGAAGCCGGGCACCGAGATCTGCTGGGCGATCTTCTTGTACGCCGCGTCCAGGCTCGGCTTGAGCTCGTCGAAAGGCACCTCGACGGTGAGCTTGGCCCGGGTGGGGCCCAGTGTCTCGACGGCGCTCTTCACAGGGGGATCTCCTCAGTCATGTCGGTGTCGTGCTCTCAGTACAACCAGCAGCGACCTGCGGCGCGAAGCAGCGAGCGCAAGCGGGCGGGCAGTCGGGGCGACAGGACTCGAACCTGCGGTCTCCTGCTCCCAAAGCAGGCGCGCTAGCCACTACGCTACGCCCCGGTGTAGAACCTCCGGGAGTCTAGTCAGCGCGTGGGTGCCTGTCGAAACAGCGTCTCGCGCGCTCCCCGGCTGCGGGCCGGCGGGAGCCGCTGTGGCACCATGGCCTCGCGTCGTCGACCTGCGAGCGGTCGAGCGGCCACGCGGATGTAGCTCAATGGTAGAGCCCCAGTCTTCCAAACTGGCTACGCGGGTTCGATTCCCGTCATCCGCTCCGACCTCACCGGCCTCCTGAGCCGGCCACGTCTGCCGGTCCTCAGCCGGCCCTCACTGGCGTTGCAGGACGATCAGCGCGCAGTCGTCGTTCGAGGCACCGAGCCGGTCGACGAGCCACTGGGCCGACCCGCCGAACCCCTGCCGCACGAGGCGTTCGGCCTCGCCGATCAGCTTGTCGATGCCGAGCCCGATGTCCCGGCCCGGCTTCTCCACGAGTCCGTCGGTGTAGAGCAGGAGCGCGTCCCCTAACCCCAGCCGACCCGACATGGCGGGGAACTCCGGGTCGGTGGTGACCCCGAGGATCGGTCCGTGCACGTCGTCGTGGACGTGCCAGAGACCGGAGCCTGCACGGAACTGGATCGCCGGCGGATGACCGGCGGCGCGGATGTCGTAGGCACCGGTGCCGAGGTCGACACAGAGCTGGATGGCGGTGGCGAACCCTTCGTCCCAGGCCTGCCGGTTGAGGAACTCGTTGGCCGAGGGGAAGAAGCTCTCCGGCTGCACCGCACCGAGGAGCCCGCCGAAGGCCCCGGACAGGAGCAACGACCGGGTGCCGGCGTCGACTCCCTTGCCGGACACGTCCACGAGCACGAGGGACAGGTTGGGCCCGGACCGGTGGGCGACCATGAAGTCGCCGGCGAAGGGGGTGTTGCCGGCGGACCGCGTCGCGACGTCGATCATCCAGCCACGGGGAAGCTCCGGGATCTCACCGTGCCGGCTGATCCGGTCCTTCAGGTCCAGGAGCATGGAGTCGCCGGTCCGTCCCCGCACTCCGAGCCCTGCTCGGCGCAGCGCCGTCACCACGACGACGAACGCCATGAGGAGGACGATGATCGCGGTCACCCAGCGGCGCGGAGGGATCCCGCCGGGGAACTCGAAGAAGGTCTCCACGACGAGGACAAGGACGAGGAAGACGGCGAAGCCCGGGACGCGGCGCGGGCTCAACGTGACGTCGCTGAGCAGCAGGGGCACCATGAGCACCGCCGACGTGAAGTAGGTGGGGTACCGGAGCATCATCGCTGCGCCGAGAAGCGTCAGCAGCACCAGGACGATGACGGCTCCGCGGTCGTCCTCCCGGAACCATCGCCGGGTGAGGTCCCACCGGTGCGCGAGCGTGACGGGAGGCCGCGGATCGCGGACCGGCCGAGGGGTTGGCACGCGACGACCCTAGCCGCGGCGGGTCAGCTCCGCGCGCGACTGCGGAACTTCGGTTGGCAGCGTGGGCACCAGAACAGGTTCCGCCCAGCGAGCACCTGGGTCCTGATCCGCGTGCCACAGACGTGGCAGTCGAGGTCGTGCCTCCGGTAGACGTACACCTCGCCACCGTGGTCGTCCTTCCGGGCTGCTCGGCCCATCACCTCTGGCGTGTGCTCCGGGCGGACGGTGTCGATGCGGTTCACCTTGACCCCTTCGGCCATCAGCACGACCAGGTCGTCCCACATCGCCTGGAACTGGGAGCGCCGCAACGTCCGTCCCGGCCGGAGGGGATGGACCCGGTGCCGGAAGAGCACCTCGGCGCGGTAGACGTTGCCCACCCCCGCGATCACCTCCTGGTCCATGAGGAGGTCGCCGATCGGCCGGCTGCTCCTGCCGATCCGTGCCCACGCCCGACCGGGGTCCGCGTCCGCCCGCAGCGGGTCGGGACCGAGCCGGTCGATCACCGCTGCCCGCTCGGCCGGTGTCACCAGGACACAGCGGGTGGCGCCACGCAGGTCGGCGTACGCCGGTCCACGACCGTCCCCGGCGGCGACCAGCCGGAGCCGCACCTGTCCTACGGGCTCGGGCGCCGGGCCGGTGCCGATGCGGAAGCTGCCGATCAGGCCGAGGTGGACGTTCACCACGTGTCCGCCTGCGAAGTCGAGGAACAGGTGCTTGCCCGCGGAGTCGGCGCCGACCAGCTCCGTGCCGTCGAGCACGGCGGCCTCCGCCCCGAAGCGGCCCTGGGGGCTGCTCACCCCGACCACCCTGCCGGCGAACGCCTCGGACAGGTCGTCGGCGAGCCGTCGGAGGGTGTGACCCTCAGGCATCCCGGCCCTGGTCGTGACCCAGGTCGTCATCCGGACCGTGGCCCAGGGCGGAGTCGGGCAGCGGCGGCAGCTCGCGGGTGAGCTCGTAGTCGGTGAGCATCCCGATGCGCCGGACGTGCCGCTCGTCGCCGGGGAACGGCGTGCGCAGGAAGACTCCGACGAACCGGGTCATCTCCTCGAGCGAGTGCATCCGGCCGCCGACCGCGACCATGTTGGCGTCGTTGTGCTCGCGGGCCAGCGCCGCGGTCTCCTCGCTCCACACCAGTGCCGAGCGGACGCCGCGCACCTTGTTGGCAGCGATCTGCTCGCCGTTGCCGGAGCCTCCGATCACCACCCCGAGGCTGTCCATCCCTTCGTCGCCGTCGGCGGCGAGGGCCTCGGCCGCACGGAGGCAGAAGACCGGGTAGTCGTCGAGCGCGTCGTAGACGAACGGCCCGTGGTCGACCACCTCGTAGCCGTTGTCGACCAGCCAGCCCAGGAGATGGTCCTTGAGCTCGAGACCGGCGTGGTCGGAGCCGATGTGCACCCGCATGCGCGAAGTGTGTCAGGGGTGGTGGGTGCGCACGAACCCGGCCAGCGTCCGGGTCAGCGGTTCAGCCGCGTCGAAGACGTCGGAGTGCCGCCAGAAGCCGTGCACCTGACCGAGGAACCGGATGCCGACGGCTGCCACGCCCGCCTCCGCGAGCCGGGTCGCGAGCAGCTCGGCCTCGTCGCGCAGGGGGTCGTGCTCGGCGCTGACCACGAGCGTGGGCGGCAACGTGTGCAGCCGGTCGGACAGCAACGGGGCCAGGTCCGGGTCCGTGAGGTCGGCGGGCGTCCGGGCGTACTGGTCCCAGTACCACGCCGCCTCGCGGGGATCGAAGCCCTCGGCGGCGGTCAGGTACGACTCGCCTTCCGCCTGCGGGTCGAGGAAGGGGTAGGTCAGCAGCACGGCGCGGAACCGACCGGGGTTGCGCAGCGCCGCCACCAACGCCAGGTTGCCGCCGGCGCTGTCGCCGTGGACGTACGTCGGCCCGCCGAGCCAGTCCTCGGAGCGGGCGGCGCACCAGCGCAGCACCGTGTCGACGTCGTCCGGGGCGGCCGGGAACCGGTGCTCGGGCGGACGGCGGTAGTCGACGCTGAGCACCCTGAGGCCGACGCGGTTGGCGAGTCGACGAGCAACGCCGTCGTGCACCTCGACGTCGTGGAAGACGAAGCCGCCGCCGTGCAGGTGCACGACCAGTCCCTCGTCCGCGTCCACCGGCTCGTACAGCCGGCACGGGACCCCGTCCGCGTCGACGTCCTGGACCCGTGCCACGTCCTCCCGGGGCTGTCGGGCAGCCTCGTCGCGCGCCGCGGCGCGGGCGGTCTCGATGTCGGTCTCCCAGACCTTGGGGTCCCCAGCGCTGTGCTCGACCGCCGCCCGGGCCTGCGGATGCAGCGCCATCAGCTGCCCGACATGCGGGCGAGCTCGTCGTCGACCACGGAGACGTCCAGCTTCGTGAAGACCGGGGCCGGCTTCGGCACCGGCGTACCGGCCACGATCGGCCGCCGCTCCCAGCGAGGCGCCGCGCCGTAGTCGCCGACGATCACCGGGTAGCCCGGGCCGCCGTCGAGGTCCTCGACCTCCTCGATGCGCGGCATCGGCTGGAGCTCGCCCTCGTTGCCGAGCACCCGGTGCACGGCGTTCGCCGAGTGCGGCAGGAACGGCGACAGCATCGTGTTGCAGTCCGTCACGGCCTGTGCGGTGACGTGCAGGACCGTCGCGAGCCGCTCGCGCTGGTCCTCGCCCTTGAGCTTCCACGGCTCGGACTCCGACACGTACTTGTTGACCTCGGCCACCACCCGCATCGCCTCACCGACGGCCTGCTTCTGCCGGTGCCGGGCGATGAGGTCACCCACGACGTCGAACCCGGCTGCGACGCTGTCGAGCAGCGCCTGGTCGGCCGGTGCCAGCTCGCCCGCGGCGGGGATCTCGCCGAAGTTCTTGGAGATGAGGCTCGCGGTCCGGTTGACGAGGTTGCCCCAGCCGGCGACGAGCTCGTCGTTGGTGCGCCGGACGAACTCCGCCCAGGTGAAGTCGGAGTCCTGGTTCTCCGGGCCGGCAGCGGCGACGAAGTAGCGGAACGCGTCGACCTGGTAGCGCTCGAGCATGTCGCGGACGTAGATCACCACGCGCTTGGAGGAGGAGAACTTCCGCCCCTCCATCGTGAGGAACTCGCTGGAGACCACCTCGGTCGGCAGGTTCAGGACCCCGAGCTGTCTCGGCTTGCCGCCCTTGTCGCCCTTGCCTGCGTAGGCGAGCAGCTCCGCGGGCCAGATCTGCGAGTGGAAGGTGATGTTGTCCTTGCCCATGAAGTAGTAGGACAAGGCCTCCGGGTCGCCCCACCACTCGCGCCACCGCTCGGGGTCCCCGGTACGTCGGGCCCACTCGACCGAGGCCGACAGGTAGCCGATGACCGCGTCGAACCAGACGTAGAGCCGCTTCGTCGGGTTGTCTCGCCACCCCTCGAGCGGGACCGGGATGCCCCAGTCGATGTCCCGCGTCATCGCCCGGGGTCGGATCTCCTCGAGGATGTTCTGGCTGAACTTGATGACGTTCGGCCGCCAGGTGCCGCTGGACTCACGCTCGTCGAGCCAGCTCTTCAGCGCGTCGGCCAGTGCGGGCAGGTCGAGGAAGAAGTGCTGGGTCTCGATGAACTCCGGCGTCTCCCCGTTGATCTTCGAACGGGGGTCGATGAGGTCGTGCGGGTCGAGCTGGTTGCCACAGTTGTCGCACTGGTCACCGCGCGCGTCGCCGTACCCGCAGATCGGGCAGGTGCCCTCGATGTAGCGGTCCGGCAGCGTGCGCCCCGTGGAAGGGGAGATCGCGCCGTACGTCGTCTGCTCGACGAAGTAGCCGTTCTCGTAGACACCGAGGAACAGCTCCTGGACGACCGCGTAGTGGTTGCGCGTCGTCGTGCGCGTGTAGAGGTCGTAGGAGACGCCGAGGTTGCACAGGTCCTCGGTGATCAGCCGGTGGTTGCGGTCCGCGAGCTCCCGGGCCGACACTCCCGCCTCGTCGGCGGCGATGAGGATGGGGGTGCCGTGCTCGTCGGTGCCGGAGACCATCAGGACGTCATGCCCGGCCATCCGCATGTAGCGGCTGAACACGTCGGAGGGAACCCCGAACCCGGCCACGTGGCCGATGTGTCGGGGACCGTTCGCGTACGGCCAGGCAACTGCGGAGAGAACCTTGGTCATGAAACTGATCCTAGGTTCCGGGGCTCAGCTGAAGTCGGGGCCCTTCGTGCGGCTGCGCTTGAGCTCGTAGAAGCCAGGGGTGCTCGCCACGAGCACGACGCCGTCCCAGAGCCGACCTGCGTCCTCGCCCTTGGGGGCCGGAGTGACGACCGGGCCGAAGAACGCCACGCCGTCGACGTGGATGACCGGCGTGCCGACCTCCTGGCCGACAAGGTCGAGCGCCCGCTGGTGGGACGCCCGCAGCGCCTCGTCGTGCTCGTCGCTGTCCATCGCGTCGGCGAGGTCCACGGGCAGCCCGACCTCGGCCAGCGCCTCCTCCACCAGGGCGCGGTCGATCGGACGGCCCTCCAGGTGGATCCGGTTGCCCAGGGCCGTGTAGAGCGGCAGCAGCACCTCGTCGCCCGCCTTGGCTGCGGCCGCGATGCAGGTGCGGACCGGGCCCCAGGCGTTCGCGAGCATGTCGCGGTACTCCTGCGGGATGTCCTTGTCCTCGTTCAGCACCGCCAGGCTCATCACATGGAAGCGCGGCGCGAGGTTCCGGACCTCGGCCGCCTCCAGGAGCCAACGGGACGTCATCCACGCCCAGGGACAGAGCGGGTCGAACCAGAAGTCGACCGAGGTGGCAACGGGCTGTGCAGCAGCTGAGTTCGTGGTCACACCGGGACAACAGGGTTGAAGCCTCATCTGTTCCGCCGGCCCGTTGTGGCCCAGACGACACCGGGAAGTCCGCATGATGGGTGCGTGATGTGGGCATGAGAAACCGATGGGACCGTCACGGGCAGGTGCAGGCACGGAAAGGGCAGGCGTGATCGCAGGCAGGTACAACCTGGTGAGCGAGGTCGGCCGAGGGGGCATGGGCGTCGTGTGGCGTGCCATCGACCAGGTCCTCGATCGCGAGGTTGCGCTCAAGCGCGTCGGAGTGAGCCCAGGCGGAGTCTCCGCCGATCTCGCGCGAGCCGAGCGCGAGGCCCGGCTCCTGGCGAGCCTGAACCACCCCAACGTCGTCGCCGTCTTCGACCTCGTCAACGACGGCGACGAGCAGTGGCTCGTCATGGAGTACGTCGAGAACCAGACCCTCGCGCAGCTGGTCCGGGACCGGGGTCCGCTGTCCCCCGACGAGGCTGCCCGTTTCCTCCACCAGGCCGCGTCCGCGCTCGCCGTCGCCCACCAGGCCGGCATCGTGCACCGCGACGTCAAGCCCTCGAACATGCTCGTCACCCCGGAGGGCCGGGTGAAGCTCAGCGACTTCGGGATCGCGCGAGCCCACGCCGACGTGACGCTCACCCAGACCGGGTTGATGAGCGGGTCGCCGGCCTACCTCTCCCCCGAGGTCGCCAGCGGCAGCAGCGCCACGGCGGCGAGCGACGTGTACGCGCTGGGGGCGACCCTCTACACCGCCCTCACCGGTCAGCCACCCGTGGTGATCGGGGACAACGTCATGGGTGCGCTCTACCAGATCGTGCACGCCGACCCGCCGCGTCCGGACAACGCGGGCTGGCTGCTGCCTCTGCTCGAGTGCACGATGACGAAGGACCCCGCCGACCGCTGGTCGATGGCAGAGGTGCGCGACTTCCTCGCCGATGGTGACCGCACCAAGGTCGCCGCGGCACCGGTACCGCCGCCCGCGGAGTCGACGGTCGTGATGCCCACGGCTGCGGCACCGG
Organism: uncultured Nocardioidaceae bacterium; assembly: GCA_902805865.1. GTDB lineage: Bacteria > Actinomycetota > Actinomycetes > Propionibacteriales > Nocardioidaceae > Marmoricola_A. The sequence goes on from CADCUK010000136.1 coordinate 17,127, forward strand.
TGGGCGCCGCCGCAGCCACCGCAGCCACCGCGGACACGGCGGACACCGCACACACCTCGGCCCCTCGCGCTTCGTCTGCGACCCCAGCCGATTCCTCGCAGAGGCGGTTCCCTCGCTGGCTGGTGCCCGTCCTGCTGCTCGTCGGTGTCCTCGCCCTGGTCGTGGGGCTGGGTCTCTGGCTGCTGAACCCCGGTGACGGCACACGACCCGACACGACCGCCGGCGAGACGTCCCCGTCCGCGACGCCGTCCGACACGGAGTCCACCGAGCCCACGGAGTCCGGCGAGGAGACCGAGGGCACCGAGGAGTCGCCGTCGGCGAGTGCGTCGGAGTCACCGTCGGAGTCGCCGTCGGAGTCGGCCTCGGAGGCACCGGTGGGCAACGCCGCGAAGATGGAGGCCTTCGTCGGCGACTACCTGGCGACCGTGACGTCCGACCCGGACACGTCGTGGACCTGGCTGACGCCTGAGTTCCAGGCCTCCACCGGCGGCATCGACGACTACAAGGGCTTCTGGGGCACGATCGAGTCCGCCGAGCTCGAAGAGGTCTCCGCCGATCCCGAGACCTTGACCGTCACCTACACGGCGACCTACACGCGGACCGACGGCAGCGTCGTCACCGAGCCGAACACCCTCGGCCTGGTCAAGCAGGGCGGCCGGTACCTCATCGCCAGCGAAGGCTGACGGCCGCTACTTCTTCTCCTCGGCCCGCAGCTTGTGGGCGACGCCGATGACGGGGTTCGACAACAGCTCCAGGGCGTCGACGACCGCTGCGTGACTGGCGGCCAGCTGCTCGACGACGTCGGCCGTCTGCCGCTGCAGCACCGCGAACGCCGCCATGCTCTCCGCGAGCTGCTTCTGGCTGTTGAGGAAGAACTCGAGCGGCCGGGCGGTCGAGCTGGCGAGGTCCCCGATCGCCGAGGCCATCGCGGTGACCTCCCGGAGCAGCTCGTCGGGACGGGTGACCCCCGCCTTGCCCATGTCCACGAGCTTGGAGACCGAGCCGGTGAACATCCCGACCGCGGCTCGCTGTGACTTGCTGATCATCTCCCAGGGGATGTCGGGCACGGGGCTCTCCTCAGTCCGCAACGCGCGGGCGACCCCGCGTCGGTGACGCAAGCATGCCGCAAGTTGGAGCCGGGTCGGGCGAGGTGTATGCATGACCCCATGCCTGGAACCAACCTCACCCGCGAGGAGGCGCAGACCCGTGCAGCGCTCCTCGACGTCGACTCCTACACCGTCGACCTCGACCTGACCACCGGCGACACCACCTTCGCCTCCACGACCGTGATCCGGTTCTCGTGCCGCGAGCCCGGCGCCGAGACCTTTGCCGACCTCGTCGACGCGACGATCCACGAGCTCACGCTCAACGGCGAGCCCCTCGACCCCGCCGAGGTGTACGCCGACAACCGCATCCGGCTCACGAACCCGGCCGCCGACAACGAGCTGAAGGTCGTCGCCGACTGCACCTACAGCCGCAGCGGCGAGGGGCTGCACCGGTTCGTCGACCCCGCCGACCAGCGCGTGTACCTCTACACGCAGTTCGAGGTGCCGGACGCCCGTCGGGTCTACACGACCTTCGAGCAGCCCGACCTGAAGTCGGTCTTCACCTTCACCGTCGCCGCCCCCGAGGGCTGGACCGTCATCTCCAATGCCGAGACCCCGGAGCCCACCCCCGCAGGCGAGGGCACCGCGACGTGGTCGTTCCCCACGACCGAGCGCATGTCGACGTACATCACCGCCCTGGTGGCCGGCGAGTACCACACCGTCTACGACACCTACTCCGGCGCGCACGGAGACATCCGCCTTGGCCACATCTGCCGCCAGTCGGTCGTGGAGTTCCTCGACGTCGACGAGCTGCTCGAGATCACCAAGCAGGGCTTCGCATTCTTCGAGGAGGCCTTCGAGTACCCCTACCCCTTCGGCGGCAGCGGCAACAGCCGCAAGTACGACCAGGCCTACGTGCCGGAGTACAACATGGGGGCGATGGAGAACGCCGGCTGCGTGACGTTCCGCGACGAGTACCTCCCCCGCTCCCGGCAGACCCATGCTTTCTACGAGCAGCGTGCCAACACGGTCCTGCACGAGATGGCGCACATGTGGTTCGGCGACCTGGTCACGATGCGCTGGTGGGACGACCTCTGGCTCAACGAGTCCTTCGCCGAGTGGGCGTCGCACCACGCCATGACCATGGCGACCAAGTACGACGACGCGTGGACCGGCTTCACCAACGCCCGGAAGAACTGGGCCTACCGGCAGGACCAGCTCCCCTCGACGCACCCGATCGCGGCCGACAACTTCGACCTCGAGGCCGTCGAGGTGAACTTCGACGGGATCACCTACGCGAAGGGCGCCTCGACCCTCAAGCAGCTGGTCGCCTGGGTCGGCGAGAGCGAGTTCCTGGCGGGCCTCCGGTCGTACTTCCAGAAGCACGCGTTCGCGAACAGCGAGTTCACCGACCTGTTGTCGGCACTCGAGGCCGCGTCGGGCCGAGACCTGGGGTCGTGGGCCGAGGAGTGGTTGCAGACCTCCGGGGTCAACACGCTCAGTGCGGACTTCGAGGTCGGCGAGGACGGCGCGTTCACGTCGTTCTCCGTCCGTCAGGTCGCCCACCCCGACTTCCCGACCCTGCGGCGGCACCGCATCGCGGTGGGTCTGTACGACCGGGTCGACGACCGGCTGGTCCGCCGTACCTCGGTGGAGACCGACATCGCCGGTGAGTCCTCGGAGGTCGCCGAGCTCGTCGGCCAGCAGCAGCCCGACCTGGTGCTGCTCAACGACGGCGACCTCACCTACGCCAAGATCCGGCTCGACGAGCGGTCGCTGGCGACGCTGGTGTCCTCGATCGACACGCTGGACGACTCGCTCGCCCGCGCCCTGTGCTGGGGCGCTGCCTGGGACATGACCCGGGACGCGGAGATGAGCACCACCGACTTCGCCGAGCTCGTGCTCCGCGGCGTCGGCACGGAGTCGGACCTCACCGCGGTGGGCGCCCTGCTGCGCTACGCCAAGACCGCGATCGACACCTACTCCGCGCCGGCCCGGCGGGCCGAGCTCCGGTCCCGCTGGGAGCAGGGTCTGTCGTCGCTCGTCGACGGCGCCGCCCCGGGCAGCGACCACCAGCTCGCGTTCGTCCGGGCCCTGGCGTCGGCCGCGTTCACGGACGCCGGGCTGGACCGCGTCCGGGCGCTGTACGACGGGGCGGCGACCCTCGAGGGGCTCACGGTCGACACCGACCTGAGGTGGACGTTCCTGACCGCGCTGGCTGCTGCCGGCCGGGCGGACACCGACGCCATCGAGGCCGAGCTGGCGCGCGACAACACGATCTCCGGCCAGGAGCGGGCCGCTGCGGCCCGCACCGTCCGGCCCACGCCGGAAGCCAAGGAGGAGGCCTGGCAGGCTGCCGCCGTCCGCGACGACGTGCCCAACGAGACGCAGCGCCAGGTCGCGGTTCACTTCCAGGTCGTCGACCAGGACGAGCTCCTCGAGCCGTACGTCGACCGCTACTTCGAGGCGGCCGAGACCGTCTGGGAGAGCAAGGGCGTGCAGAAGGCCACGATGGTGCTGCAGTTCATGTTCCCGAGGGCGCTCGCCACCCGGGAGACCCTCGACCGGGTCAACAGCTGGCTCAGCTCCTCGAATGCGAACCCGGCAGCGATCCGCTACGTGCGCGAAGGCGCGTCGGACCTCGAGCGAGCGTTGGCGGCTCAGACCCGCGACGCCGGCTGACCAGTCGCCCGGCGCTGCGCGCTCAGGACTCCTGGGCGTGCAGCGTCGGCGGCTTGCGGGCGTGCTCGGCCAGCATCCCGATGCCGCGCACGATCCCGACGCACAGGTCCTGGTGGGCGAAGTGCGTCTGCATCTCCGCGACGGCCAGCGCGACCTCGCCGTCCTCGAGCTCGCGACGTGCCTCGGCACCCGTCACCACCTCGAGGGCGCGCTGCGACGGGTCGACCATCAGCAGCACCGACCGGTCAGGCGCGACCAGGGCGCCGTGGAGCCGCTCCGCGAAGGCACGAGGCTCGTCCTCCGCGTCGCCGACGTACACGGAGAACTCGAAGCGGCAGACCGTCTCCGCCTCGCGGATCGCCCGGTCGATCCGCTGGCGCTGGGCCGGCGAGAAGCCGTCACCAGCGGGCACTTGCGCCACCCTTGTCGGAGGAGTTCGGCGAGTCAGGCGTTCCGGCGTGGTCGGGCCCGCTTGCGGACGCTCCACCCACGCCCTTGCGGGGACCGCCGAACCACTCGGGCCGGTCGCGGAAGGCGAGGGCCGGCTCGGTGGACTGGCGGTGCATCATCGACGGCAGGTAGACGAGCAGCGCCAGCAGCAGGAACACCAGGACCGGCACGCCGACGAGGAACAGCAGCTGGTCGAGCATCGAGCCGTTGTCCGGCTCGACCCACGCCTCCGGCGGCGCCGCGAGTGCCGGTGCGGCGAGCGACCCGAGCATGAGTCCGAGCGTGACGGCGGCGGTGCGCGAGAGTCGCCGCGACCGAGGAGGAGTCGTGTCGATCGTCATAGCCCGAAGCCTACCGCCAGCACGCTCCTGGCCGGCCGGGTCTCGTAGCCTGCACGGATGACATCGCTCACCACTCCCCCGTCCTGCGAGACCGAGGACTGGCTCTGCGAGACGGTCACCGACGTCACCGGCAACGACTGGCTCGGGGCGGCAGCCGACTGGCTCATCGCCAAGCCCATCCTCATCCTGCTGATCTTCGCCCTTGCGCTGCTGGTGCGGTGGCTGGTGTTCAAGGCCGTCGCCCGCCTCGTCGACCGCGCCTCCCACGGCGTTCTCCCGACGATCGCGCAGCCCCGTCCCGAGGACGACGAGTCCGGGATCGCGAACGGTGCCACGGCACGGATCGCCGCTGCCCGCCGCAAGCAGCGCGCCGAGACGCTCGGAGGGGTGCTGCGGAGCGTCACCACCTTCAGCGTCTTCACGATCGCGGCGATCATGGCGCTCAGCGAGCTGGGCGCGAACATCGGCCCGCTGATCGCGGGTGCCGGGATCGTGGGCATCGCCCTGGGCTTCGGGGCGCAGACGCTGGTGAGGGACTTCCTCAGCGGGCTCTTCATGCTCTTCGAGGACCAGTACGGCGTCGGCGACGTGGTCGACCTCGGCGACGCCATCGGCACGGTCGAGGCGGTCTCTCTCAGGGTCACCCGCCTCCGCGACGTCAACGGCACCGTCTGGTACGTCCGCAACGGCGAGATCCTCCGGGTCGGCAACATGAGCCAGAACTGGGCCCGGAGCGTGCTCGACGTCCGGGTCGGGCTCGGCGAGGACCTGACGCGCGTGCGGACCATCCTCGAGGAGACCTGTCACAGCCTGTGGGAGGACGAGGACTACAACGGCAAGATCATCGAGGAGCCCGAGGTCTGGGGCGTCGAGCGGATGGACCCCGACGCGGTCGTGGTCCGGGTGGCCGTCAAGACGGCGCCACTGGAGCAGTGGGAGATCGCCCGCGAGCTGCGCAAGCGGATCAAGGAGCGGTTCGGCCACGAGGGCATCGAGATCCCGTTCCCCCAGCAGGTGGTCTGGAACCGCAACGAGCCCCAGACGTCGCCGGAGGCGGCTGACGTCTGAGGCTCGGGTGGGCCCGCCGCTGCGGGTCCTCCTCGCGTCGATCAGGCGAGGTCGCGTCGATCAGGCGAGCGAGGCGTCCAGGGTGATCGTCGTCCCGGTGAGGGCCTGCGAGACCTGGCAGTTCTCCTTGGCGTCCTCCGCGGCGGCCTCGAAGTCCTCCTTGCTGATCCCCTCCACGGTGCCGACCACGGTCAGGTGGATGCCGGTGATGCCGGTCCCGGGCTTGAAGCTCACGTCGGCGGTCACATCGAGGGCGGTGGCCGGGGTGTCGCCCTTGGCGAGCCCGTTGGACAGCGCCATCGAGAAGCAGGAGGAGTGCGCCGCGGCGATGAGCTCCTCGGGGCTGGTCTTGCCGTTGGGCTCCTCGGCGCGGGCGGGCCAGGAGACGTCGTACGTCCCGAGGCCGCTGGACTCGAGCGTGACCTTGCCGGACCCCTCGAACAGGGTGCCTTCCCAGTGCGTCGTGGCCTTGCGAACAGTTGCCATGGGCATCTCCTTCGGTTGCGTGCTCGGGTGTCTCTTCAACCTATCCAGTCGCCTGGGAGGATAAGCAGGTGACCGAGAGCAGTGCCGACCCCGTTGCCGCCGAGCCGACGTTCTTCGACGAGATCGGAGGGCTGCCGGTCGTCGAGCGCATCGTGGCCCGGTTCTACGAGGGCGTGGCGACCGACCCGATCCTCGGGCCGATGTACCCCGACGACGACCTGGCCGACGGCTCGGCCGCCCGACGGCTGACCCTGTTCCTCGCGCAGTACTGGGGCGGCCCGACGACGTACTCGCAGGAGCGCGGGCACCCGCGACTCCGGATGCGCCACGCGCCCTTCGCCGTCACGCCCAAGGCGCGGGAGGCGTGGTTGACGCACTTCCGGGCCGGGCTCGACGAGGTCGAGCTGACGCCGGAGCAGGACGCGAAGTTCTGGGGCTACGTCACGTACGCCGCCGAGTTCATGCTCAACGCCGAGGACTGAGCCGGGCGACGCCCCATGCTCACGAGTCGACGAGAGTAGCAACCGCGCGCTCGCTCTTCTCCCGCTGCCAGGCGCGCCAGGCCACGCGTCCGGTGACCACGATGAGAGCGGCCATGAGCAGCACGTCCAGCCAGCCCGGCAAGCCGCCGAGAGCGGCCACGATCGTGACGGCGTTGACCAGGATCACCAGGCCGCCGACCAGCGTCCCCATCGGAGCGTGCGGCAGCCGACCGGCGAGTCTGGCCGCGAACGGAGCGACCAGGACGCCGCCCGCTACCAGGCCGAGCACAGGCATCCAGGGGATGCCGTGCTGAGCCGCGCCGGTCAGGAAGCCGAGCGAGACCGAGACCGCAACGAGGAACTCCGCAGCGCTGACGGTTCCGACGATACGGCGCGGCTCGTGCCGGGTGACCGTCATGAGGCTGGGCGTCACGACGGGACCCCAGCCGCCGCCGCCGGTGGCGTCGACGAAGCCGCCCAGGAGCCCGATAGGTGAGAGCCACAGGGCTGTGTTCCCAGCGCGGGGCGTGGGGATGAGCCGAGCGCCGAATCCGAATCGCGCGAAGATCACCGCACCGAAGAAGAGCAGTAGTCCGGACATCCATCCTTTGGCGGACTCCAGGCTGATGTTCGTCAGAACCACTGCGCCGAGGAAACCGCCAAGGACCCCCGGCAATGCGACTCGAGCCAGAACTGCGGTGTCGACATTGCCCTCGCGCCAGTGCGCAATGCCGCTGATGAGCGTGGTCGGCAGCTTGGCAGCGTGCGTTGCCGCACTTGCCGTTACCGGGGCGACGCCGAGGTAGAGCAGCACCGTGGCCGAGGTGACGCCGAAGCCCATCCCGAGGGTGCCGTCCACCAGCTGCGCCAGCCCGCCGGCCAGAGCGAAGGCAGCAATGATCCACACGACGCCACCCCCAATGTCTATTGTCCCGACTGAGTTGATCAATCTAGCGTTCGTAGGGCGATCCGAGAAGCGGGCGTGCCGTTGAATGGTGCGGCTTGTGTTGGCCGTCGGATCGAGGCGAGCCCCTGGCCGTCCGTTCGTCATGCCGGGACCTGTATCGAGTCCTGCCCGAACCACCCGACCCGCGTCCGGTAGCAGCCTCGGGCAGAGACGCAGCAGCCCTCGCAGGACTCGTGTCCGCGAGGGCTGCCAACGTGCCTGTCATCAGCCGACTGAGAACGGCTCCGAGTTGCTCTGCGTGAACGTGTTGTAGCCAAACGCCTCGACGACGTACCGGCCAGGAGTGACGCCGGTGAAGGTGACGGTGCCCGTCTCGTCAGGGGCGAGCGTCAAGAACAGTGACTCTCCAGAGCTGCCGCCAACCGGGAAGAGGGTGACGCCGATCGCGTCGGTCATGTCGTTCACGTTTGTGACAGGGACGGTGACGGTCCCAACGCTGGTGGTGATCTGTCCGATGGCTGGCCCTTGTGCCGGATCGGGGTCGAGGACGCCGCAGCCGGCCGGGACAGGAACGCGCTGCACGACGTCGCCTCCGCGGCGGACCTCGATGGT
>CADCUK010000137.1 GCA_902805865.1 uncultured Nocardioidaceae bacterium
CCTCGGTGTCGAGCTCGAGGTCTCCGGCGGAGAGACGATCCCGGTGTCCGGGATCGCCGTGGTGACCGGCTTCTTCTCGGCCGTCGGCGTCGTGATCGCCGCGGCGTTCCTCCGTTGGAGTGCTCGTCCTGCAGAGCGGTTCACCTGGACGGCGGTGTCGCTGACCACGATCTCACTGGTGCCGCCGGTCCTCGCCGGGGCGGACGCCGCCACGGTCCTTGCCCTGATCGGGCTGCACCTCGTGGCTGCGACCGTGATGATCCCCGCGGTGGCGCGAAGCCTGCGACGAGTCGGCTGAGACGGACGGGCCCTGGTCAGCGGAACCTGGCCGGACTGCCGATCGTCGGCAGCCTGAGTGAGGAACCCCGATCCACGCCCTTGACGGCACCCTGGGCGATGTCGACCGTCCCAGGGTTGCCCGGGACCGCCCACACCGCGTTGGAGCTCTGCACCCGCAGGCCGATCCGGTGACCGGCTGCGACGGTGTAGTCCTGGGGCAGGAGCCGCACCGATGCGTTCAACCAGCGGTCGGTGGACGGCTCGGCAGTCCCCAGCCCGTTGCGGTAGTCGAGGTGCAGGAACCCACGCGCGATCGTGCTCGTCGTGCCGTCCGGTGCGATGTCGACCAGCACCGGCGTCAGGTGCATCGTGGCGCTCGAGACCCTGATCTTCGCCCTGAAGACCGCCGAACCGACCACACGGGTGGCGCGGGCGACGGGGGCGGACTCGTAGCTCAGCCCGTTGACCAGCGGGGCCTCCTCGACCGACGTGCCGGTCTCTCTGTACGACCCGACCTGGCCGGAGCGGTCCGAGCGGTCGGTGAGCCGGCCGCCGTCCCGAAGCCACAGCCGGGTGCTGCGCGTGCTGGGCAGCGGGTAGTCGGCTGCCGTGGTGAACTTGCCGTTGCCGGCGCTGGTGCGGCCCTGGGTGATCACCGGTCCCTCGTTCGCGACGCCGGTCCGCTCGCCCTTCAGCGTCCTGGCGAAGAAGCGTTGCAGGAGGCCATCCCACTGCTTGCTGTCGGTGCCACCGGAGTGGGTGCCCTGGGTCAGGTGCATGAGCTTGAACGGGACGCCCTCGACCGCACGGGTGCCGGGCCGGTCGACCGGGATCTTGCGGAAGAGCTCGGTGGCCTCCTCCTGCTTCACGTTGTAGTCCTGCCAACCGTGAGCGAGCAGCACGGCCGCGCGGAACTCACGAGCGTCCTTGCGGTAGTCGCGCTGCAGCCAGAACTTGTCGTAGTCGGGGTTGCGGCTGTACCCCTCCTCGGTGTGCTCGCCCGAGCCACACTCGGCCGCCCGGTCCCGGACCGTGTCGGCGAAGGTCTGCCCCATGGGGTCGGCCGCGACCGTCTTGGCGAAGCCGAAGTCAAAGGCCAGCGGGGTGTCGAAGCCCTCGTCGGAGGGCTCCTGGGAGTTCAGGAAGTAGCGGACGCCGTTGCCGTAGGCGTAGCCGTACCAACGGCTGATCGCGGCGATCGGCACGATCGCCTTGAGCTCGGGCACCTCGGCGCCGCGGGCGGCGACCATCGAGGCCGTGGTGCCGTTGTACGACCCACCGATCATCCCCACCTTGCCGTTGGACCACTTCCGGTCCGCCAGCCACTTCACGACGTCGACGCCGGACTGCTGCTCCTTCGGGCCGCCGTAGTCCCAGCAACCGGTGGAGCCGCGGGTGCCGAGCACGTCGGCGACCGCGCGGGCGTAGCCCTGGGGCACGAAGGTGTCGCCCACCGCGTCGCGGGCGGTCTCGGGCTCGCTGATTGAGTTGTACGGCGAGTACGTCAGGATGACCGGCTGCTTCTCGGCGTCGTACGACGCGTCACGCCAGATCTCGACCCGGATCACGGCGTCGCCGACCGTCGGCACGTAGCGCACCTCGTAGACCTGGTCGGACTCCGCGGCGGCGGCCGGTTGCGCCGTTGACGCAGCCGTGACCCCCGCGACGGCAAGCGTCGCTGCAACGGATCCGCTGACGAGCGCGGCGATGGCTCTGCTGAGGTGCACGTCGACTCCCTCGATGAGGACAGGTACACGTGCTCAACGAGCGGACGCGACGCACGTCACCCTCTACCGGCAGCCGATGAGTCCAGCGCGGCCCGAACGGTCCTGGGTCAGGAGCCGGTGACGCTCTGGTCGAGCCGCACCAGGGTGTCCTCCATCTGCTCCTGGCTCACCAGCGGGAAGCCGATCTTCTGCAGGAGGTCCTGGTCGGTGACGTCGCTCCAGTCGTAGGTGTGACGGACGAGGGTGGCATCGGAGCCCTGGGCCTCGAGCTCCCAGACCCACTGCCACCCCGGCGGCTCCTGCCCGGCAGGAGCGGTGCGCCAGGCCAGGAGCTGGTTGGGGGAGTAGCCGACGACGTGGTTCTCGGTCTGGTACTCGCCGCCCATGTGGTCGCCGGACATGTTCATCGTGAAGACGTCCCCGGTGGCCTGGATCCGATTGCTGCCCTCGTCGGTCCGCACGAATCCCGAACCGTCGAGCTCGGGGTGCCGGGCCGGGTTGCTCAGGACGTCGAAGAGGGCGTCGCTGGAGGCGTTGATGGTGCGTTCGACTGTGATCCGCTTGTCTTCGCTCATGCATGGATCCTGCTCGCCCCAGCCCAACGCAAACGTTGCCGCCGGGCGAGCACGCCCGGCGGCAACGACAAGCGGGGTTCTACCCGGCGCGGGTCAGAGCAGGAAGACCAGCAGCAGGATGACGGCGATGACGAGCGCGGCGATCGCAATGGTGCGGGTGTTCATGGCGCCTCCTGGCGAATCGGGTGTATCGGAGATTCAGGTGTACCCGATCGCCGAGCATCCGTCTCGGCGCCACGCGCGAAGGGCCCCGACCGCAGTGCGGTCGGGGCCCTTCAACGTGAAGTCAGGAGGGGCGAACGTTCTCCGCCTGGGGACCCTTGGGGCCCTGGGCGAGGTCGAACTCGACCTTCTGGTTCTCATCGAGCGACTTGTAGCCGCTGGACTGGATGGCGGAGAAGTGGACGAACACGTCCTCGCCGCCGCCGTCCTGCGCGATGAAGCCGAAACCCTTTTCGGCGTTGAACCACTTGACGGTTCCCTGAGCCATGATCTGTTCCCTTGTTCGGTTGCCGAGGACACTGTGCCCTCGAGCCGCTGAAGACATCCACCTGTGCTGATGTCCAGCGAACCGGCAACCAGAAGTGCGAGATACAAGCCGCGATTCGTCCGCGGCCAGGACCGCTCGAAATCCGAGCCGTCCCTTCAACAAGACCCAGGCTAGTACATGGACCCAGGTATTGGTGCATCCGCGCCGTTATCCAGTGATCCGCTCCACCGTCGCGGGGCCGCCGGCGGAGGCGTCGACGAAGCGCGGCGGCTGCCAGTCCTCGGACGCGTAGGCAGCCAGCACGGCGTCCTGGACCGCAGCATCGAGACCGGGCGGCACGAGGGCGATGGCCGAGCCGCCGAACCCGCCGCCGGTCATCCGAGCGCCCAGCGCGCCTGCTTCGAGGGCTGCCTCGACGGCGAGGTCGAGCTCCGGCACCGACACCTCGTAGTCGTCCCGCAGCGAGGCGTGCGAGGCGGTCATCAGCCGGCCGAACTCCGCCCAGTCGCCGGACCTCAGGGCGGCCTCGGCCTCGACCACCCGCGCCTGCTCGGTGACGACGTGGTGCGCGCGGCGACGGGTCTCGAGGTCGGTGAGGAGGTTGACCTGCTCCAGGGAGGCCGCGGCGAGGTGGTCGACACCCAGCTCGGCGGCCGCCTCGTCACAGCTCGACCGTCGCTCGGCGTACTCGCCTCCGACCAGCGCGTGCGACGCGCGGGTGTCGATCACGAGCAGCTCGCCCGGCGGGTCCCACGGGACCGGGCGGGTGGCGCCGTTGGCGAAGTCGATGAGCAGCGCGTTGCCCGGCTCGGCGAACATCGCCACGGTCTGGTCCATCGACCCGGTCTTCGCGCCGACGTAGTCGTTCTCGGCGCGGACACAGGCGGCCACGAGGTCTGCACGGGAGACGGTCGAGCCGGTCAGCTCGCGCACGGCCATGGCCACCGCACACTCCAGCGCTGCGGAGCTCGACAGCCCGGCCCCGGAGGGCACCTGGCCGTCGACGAGGATCGAGTAGCCGCAGGCGTCGAGCTCCAACGCCCACACGACGCCGGCGACGTAGGCGGCCCAGCCCTCGACGCGGTCGTCGAGCTCCTCGACGGGGACCTCGACGCGCCCGTCGGTCTGCAGGCTCTCGACGACGAGCAGCCCGTCGTCGCGCACCGCCGCAGCGGCGTACGTCCGTGCCTCGAGCGCGATCGGCATCGAGCGGCCGCCGTTGTAGTCGAGGTGCTCGCCGATGAGGTTGACCCGTCCTGGAGCGGAGCCGACGACGGCCGGCTCGGCGTCGAAGCGGGCACGGAACTCGGTGACGACGCGCATGGTGACACGCTACGACCCAGGGGCACGACGACCCGGCCCTAGTCTGAGCCGGTGCACGCATCGGAGCTCTTCTCGCTCGCCGGCCGGGTCGCGCTCGTCACCGGCGCCGGTGCTCCGGACGGCATCGGCTTCGCCACCGCGCGGCTGCTGGGGGAGCTGGGCGCCACCGTCGCCCTCGCCGCGACCAGCGACCGTGTGAACGAGCGCACCACCGAGCTGAAGGACCAGGGGATCGACGCGGTCGGCGTCGTGGGCGACCTCACCGACGAGGACACAGCACGACGCCTCGTCGACGAGGTGACCGAGGCGAAGGGAGCGCCGACGGTCCTCGTCAACAACGCCGGGATGACCAGCGTGACGAGCCCGGCGCTCGACGGCGGCGAGGAGTCCGGCCGCCTGGGTGACCTGTCCCTCGACGCCTGGCACCAAGGGATGGCTCGCAACCTCGACACCGCGTTCCTCACCACCCGCGCAGTGCTCCCCGGCATGGTCGAGACCGGGTGGGGCCGGGTCGTCATGGTCGCCTCGGTGACCGGCCCGGTGATGGCGATGCGCGGGGAGGCGGCCTACGCAGCGGCCAAGGCAGCGATGGTCGGGCTGACCAGGAGCGCAGCGCTCGACTACGCCGGGAACGGCATCACGGTCAACGCCGTGGCGCCGGGGTGGATCGCCACCGGCAGCCAGACCGACGACGAGGTCCGGCAGGGCGGACGGACGCCGGTCGGTCGCAGTGCGCGACCCGAGGAGGTGGCGGCGGCGGTCGCGTTCCTGTGCAGCCCCGGGGCGTCGTACGTGACCGGGCAGTGCGTGGTCGTGGACGGCGGCAACGCGATCGCAGAGGAGCGCGCGGGTTAGCCGACCCGCGCCGCTGCCTTGGCCGGCCCATAGGCTTGGTCGGTGCAGTTCCTCGATGCCGGCTCCGGCGACCGCCACGTCCCGCCGTACGACCTGACCTACGACGACGTCTTCATGGTGCCGCGCCACTCGGCGGTGGCCTCCCGCGACGACGTCGACCTGGCGACCGACGACGGCACCGGCGCCACGATCCCGCTCGTCGTCGCGAACATGACCGCGGTGTCCGGCCGCCGGATGGCCGAGACGGTCGCCCGGCGCGGCGGGCTGGCGGTCATCCCGCAGGACATCCCGGCCGCGGTCGTCGCCGAGGTGGTCGAGTGGGTGAAGTCCCGCGACCTGGTCCTCGACACCCCGATCACCCTCGACCCGCACCACACGGTCGCCGACGCGCTGGCGCTGATCCCCAAGCGCGCCCATCGGGCAGCGTTCGTCGTCGTCGACGGGCGACCCGTCGGTGTCGTCACCGAGGAGGACTGCGCTCGCGTCGACCGGTTCACCCAGGTCCACCAGGTGATGACGAGCGACGTCGAGACGCTCCCGTCGAACGTCACCCCGCGCGAGGCCTACGAGCAGCTCGACACCGTACGGCGACGCGTCGCCCCTGTCGTGGACGACGAGGGACTGCTCGTCGGGGTGATCACCCGGACGGCCGCCCTTCGCGCGACGCTCTACACGCCGGCGCTCGACGACCAGAGAAGGCTGCGCATCGCCGTGGCCATGGGCGTCAACGGCGACGTGAAGGGCAAGGCCCAGGCACTGCTCGAGACCGGCGCCGACTGCCTCGTCGTCGACACCGCGCACGGCCACCAGGACCGGATGCTCGACGCCCTCAACGCCGTCCGCGGCCTCGACCCCGGTGTCCCGCTGGTGGCCGGCAACGTCGTGTCGGCCGAGGGCACCCGCGACCTGATCGAGGCCGGCGCCGACATCGTCAAGGTCGGCGTGGGACCGGGCGCGATGTGCACGACGCGGATGATGACCGGCGTCGGCCGGCCACAGTTCTCCGCGGTGCTCGAGTGCGCCGCCGAGGCCCGACGGCTGGGCGGGCACGTCTGGGCCGACGGGGGAGTGCGGCACCCCCGCGACGTCGCCCTCGCACTCGCAGCAGGTGCCAGCGCGGTGATGATCGGCTCGTGGTTCGCCGGCACGCACGAGTCGCCGGGCGACCTGCACGAGGACGCGGACGGCCGCCGCTACAAGGAGTCCTTCGGGATGGCGTCGGCGCGTGCCGTGCAGCACCGCACATCGAAGGAGTCGTCCTTCGACCGGGCCCGCAAGGGGCTCTACGAGGAGGGCATCTCCTCGAGCCGGATGTACCTCGACCCCGCCCGCCCCGGCGTCGAGGACCTCATCGACCAGATCTGCGCAGGAGTGCGCTCGGCGTTCACCTACGCCGGTGCCCGGACCGTCGAGGAGTTCCAGGAGCGGGTGACGGTCGGCTTCCAGTCGGCGGCCGGGTTCCACGAGGGCCGTCCGCTGCCGGCGGGCTGGTGAGCGGCGTGCCGTTCGAGATCGGGGTGCTGCACCACGTCCAGCTGGCGATCCCGCCGGGCGGGGAGGACCAGTGCCGTGCGTTCTGGGGCGGGCTCCTCGGCATGACCGAGCTCGAGAAGCCGCCGGTGCTGGCGGCCCGGGGCGGGTGCTGGTTCCGCGGCGGCGGTCTGGAGGTGCACCTCGGGGTCGAGGAGCCGTTCGCCCCGGCACGCAAGGCACATCCCGGCATCCTCGTCCGCGGACTGCAGCAGCTTGCGGACACGCTCGCCGACGCCGGCGTCGAGGTGACGTGGGACCCCGAGTTCCCCGGGCACGACCGGTTCTACGCCGCCGACCCGTTCGGCAACCGGCTGGAGTTCCTCGAGCCGCGCGGCTGAGCGTGCCGGCCGGCGCAGGCAGCCCATCGGTGTCCGGATAGGTGTCACCTGGTGGCACTGATCCGGACAGTGATGACTCAGCGGCGGCGCTGGGGCTTCTTCCTCGCCGGTTGCCTCTTCGCCGGCTGCTTCTTGGGAGGTTGCTTCTTGCGCGGCTCGGCCTCAGGAGCAGTGCCGCGCGAGCTCCGCTCGGTGCGCCCACGGACGATCCCGATGAACTCCTCGACCCGCGGGTCCTCGTCATCCACGCGCCATGCCAGCCCGACCTGGGTCTCCTCCAGCTCCGGCACCGGCACGGCCCGCACGTCCTTGCGGTGGTGCAGCCTGGCGACCGACATCGGCAGGTACACGATCCCGGTGCCCGCAGCGACGGTCTCGACCGCGACCTTCGGCGCGAGCCCCGACAGCACGAGGTCGTCCGCGAGGTCCGCCGGCTCGAGCTCGTCGAACTCCGCGAGCGGATGATCCTTGGACAGCACCACCACCTGCACCTCGGAGTACAACGGGATCAGGTGCAGCCCCTCCCGCTCGACCGGCAGCCGCACGAACCCCATCTGCGCCCGCCCCTCGTGCAGCACGGCCACCTGGTCGACCTCGGGGACCAGCACCACGTCGAGCGGTTGGTCGCGATGGCGCTCGCCCCAGCGGCGTACCCACTTGTCGGGCATGACGCCCTCGACGATCGCGACGCGGAACGGCGGCGTGGTCGGCGGGGTCATCGTGGCGACAGGACCACGACAGGGATCTCCCGGTCGGTCCACGTCTGGTAGGTCTCGAAGTCGGCGTACAGCTCGACCAGCCGCGGCCACAGCGCCGCGCGCTCGGAGGCCGACGCGACCCGTGCCCGGACCAGCCTCAGCTCGGCACCGACCTGCACCTGCGTGTCCGGGTGGGCGCGCAGGTTGTGGAACCACTGCGGGTTCTTCGCCATCCCGCCCTGCGACGCGACGACGACCAGGTCAGGCCCGTCGTCGAGGTAGAGCAGGGGAGTGGTGAACTTCGTGCCCGACTTGCGGCCCACGTGGTCCAGGAGCAGCACCGGGACCGGCTTGCGCCAGCCGGCCATCACCCGCCACTTGCCCCCGATGCGACCGTTCGTACGGCGGTAGGCGAACACCTGCGCCTTGGCCATGTACTTGATGCCCTTCTTGGCGAGCGGCGAGTCGAGCTGCGCGGGGCGGTCCTTCGGCGAGTCGCTCACCGCGCGATTGTGACAGAGCAGTCACGGGACCGGCCGCGAGGACCGCATGCAGGAGCCGGTCGCGGGTAGGACCTGTCCATGACTTCACTGTGGTTGGACCGCCCGTTCGAACGCGTGACCGATCCCTTCCCGACCGACAGCTCGTTCCAGGACGTCGTGGTCGGCGCCGGGCTGACTGGCCTGACCACCGCGGTGCTGCTGGCCCGCGCCGGACGCAAGGTCGGCGTGGTCGAGGCCCGGCACTTCGGCGCGGTGACCACCGGCCGCACGACCGCCAAGGCGTCGCTGCTGCAGGGCACGAAGCTGTCCGGGATCCTCAAGTCGCACACCAAGGCGGCCGCGCAGGCCTACGTCGAGGCGAACCGCGAGGGGCAGGCCTGGGTGAGGCGCTTCTGCGAGGACCACGGCGTGGGCGTCCAGA
Source organism: uncultured Nocardioidaceae bacterium (assembly GCA_902805865.1). Lineage (GTDB taxonomy): Bacteria > Actinomycetota > Actinomycetes > Propionibacteriales > Nocardioidaceae > Marmoricola_A. Next base: position 8,743 of record CADCUK010000137.1, read on the forward strand.
CGCGCGACGCGATCGTGTACGCCGCCAAGCCGACCGAGCTGCCGTCGGTGCGCAAGGAGCACAAGACCGCGGACTCGCTGGGCCTCGAGGTCGACTGGGTCGACGAGCTCGACGTGCCCTTCCCCAACCACGGCGCGACCGTGCTCCCGGGACAGATCCAGTTCGACCCGATGGAGCTGCTCCAGGCGCTGGTCGTCGAGCTGCACGAGCACGGTGGCACCCTGCACGAGGGGTTCCGGGTGCGGAGCGTCTCGCGCACCGGCCGCCCCGAGCTCCAGCTCGACAACGGCGGCACGATCTCCGCCGACAACGTCGTGCTCGCCACCGGCATCCCGATCCTCGACCGGGCGATGACGTTCGCCAAGGTCGAGCCCCAGCGGTCCTACCTGCTGGCCTACACCGGGCCGGAGGTGCCGTTGGGCATGTACCTCTCGGTGGGCTCCTCGAGCCGGTCGCTGCGCGACGTACCGACTGAGGACGGCACCAACGTCTTCCTGGTCGGGGGCAGCGGGCACACCGTCGGTCGCACCGGCTCCGAGGAGCTGCACGTGCAGGAGCTGCGGGACTGGACCCAGGAGCACTTCCCCGGGGCGATCGAGACGCACGCCTGGTCGGCCCAGGACTACTCGCCCTACGACGGGCTGCCGATGATGGGCAAGCTGCCGCTCGGACTGGGCAGGATCTACTACGGCACCGGCTACGACAAGTGGGGGATGACGAACGCCGTCGCGGCCTCGCTGTCGATCGCCGCCCAGATCCTCGGCGGCAAGGAGCCCGGTTGGGCCAAGGCGCTCGACCACCGGATCCCGAAGCCTCGCGCCGGCCTGCACGCCGCCGACATCAACGCCAAGGTCGGCGTGCGGATGGCGGCCGGCCACGTCCGTGCCGAGCTGTTCAATGCACCCGACAGCGTCCCGGAGGGCGAGGGCAAGGTGGGCCGCGACCCGCTGCTCCCCACCGGTACGTCGACCGTGGACGGTGTGACCTGCAAGGTGCAGGCGATCTGCACGCACCTCGGCGGAGCACTCAAGTGGAACGACTCCGAGAAGTCGTGGGACTGTCCGCTGCACGGGTCGCGCTTCGCGCCCGACGGTGAGGTGCTCGAAGGCCCCGCGACCCGCCCGCTCGCGCGGCAGGACGCCGAGGAGACCGTCAGCAGCTGACCGCGGTCGACGTGCGCGCACGCCGGCAGTGCGGCGTGCCGGAACATCCCGATTTGCCTGCCTCGGAGCGCTACGCTGCCGGTCCGTACCGGCCAGCGAACAGAGGTTCCGATGAGGCGTTCCGCCGTCGTGGCAGGGGTGGCCGCAGCCACGCTGCTGCTCCCCACCGCCGCCTATGCCGAGACCAGGACCTTCGACGACCCCGTCGGGGACGCCAACCGGGTCGAGGACGGGAAGACCACCGAGGACGTGACCGGGGACTCCGACATCACCGGCCTGCAGGTGCGCGCCATCCAGACCGAGGGCGACGAGCTCGGGCTGCGGCTCCGGGTGCAGGTCCGCGAGATCGACCGCGCCTCCCGGTGGCGGGAGAAGGCCAAGACGGGACTTCGCTTCTCCGCCAAGCTCAAGACCGACAACGGCGCACGGATCACCTTCGAGGGGACCACGCGCTCCTTCGGCTGGAGCACCACCGGTGTCGACGACTGCTTCGGCGACGGCGAGAGGTTCCTGCCGGACCTCGACTACCGCCGCTACTCCGACGTCGTCGTCCTCGACATGCCGGGTGAGTGCTTCGCCGGCGCCGAGACGGTGACGGTCAGCGCAGGCACGAAGCTCGTCGACGACGAGGGCCGCCTCGTGGACCGCGTCGCCGGGACCGAGCCGGTCCGGTTCGGCGCCGGACCGGGCGAGTCCTAGCCGGTCGTCGGCCGGGAGTCATTCCGGCTGGGGCGCCAACCAGGCGTGCACGAGGGGCACGACCGAGGCACCTTCACCGCTTGCTGCCGCGACGCGCTTCATCGAGCCCGACCGGATGTCGCCGACCGCGAAGACGCCAGGTGTGGTGGTGGCGAGGCTCGGCGGCGGCACGCCGTCGGCCCACTGGTCCTGCGGCACGTCGCGCCCGGTGAGCACGAAGCCGCGCTCGTCGCGAGCGACGCAGGCGGGAAGCCACTCGCAGTGCGGCTCGGCACCGAGCAGCAGGAACAGCCCGTACGCCGGCACGCGGACCTGCTCGCCGCTGCGCACGTCCTGCAGCGTCAGCCACTCCAGGTGCCCGTCCCCGCCACCGTCGACGACGGCGGTCCACGTCCTGACCGAGATGCGCGAGTTGTTGACGATCTCGCCGACGAGGTACGCCGACATGGTCTCGCCGAGATCGGACCGGCGCACGACGATCGTCACCGACCTGGCGAACTTCGCAAGGTGCACAGCGGCCTGGCCGGCGGAGTTCCCGCCACCCACCACGTAGACGTCCTGGCCCTCCATCTCGCGGGCGGCGGTCATCGCGGCGCCGTAGTAGACGCCGAGCCCGACCAGCTCCTCGATCGGCTCGACGCGGAGCTTGCGGTAGGTGACGCCGCTGGCGATCACGACCGAACGTGCGAGCACCTCGCCGCCGTCGGCCCGGACGACGTGCGGCTCGCCGTCGGCCCCGGCCTGCAGCGACTGGACCTCGTGGCCGGTGAGGAACCGGGTGCCGAACCGGAGCGCCTGGTTGCGGGCTCGTTGCGCGAGGCGCATCCCCGAGATGCCACGGGGGAAGCCGAGGTAGTTGCGGATCATCGAGCTGGTGCCGGCCTGGCCGCCGATCGCCTCCGCCTCGAGGACCACGGTGCTGAGCCCCTCCGAGGCGGCGTACACCGCGGTCGCCAGGCCGGCGGGTCCGCCGCCGACCACGGCGACATCGACCACGCCGTCGACGTCGATGCCGGTGGGCGCACCGAAGAGCAGGGTGGCGACCTCCTTCACCGAGGACACCACCACCGGCGGCCGGTGCAGCGCGAGGATCTGTGTCGGGCCGACGACGTCGGGGTGCTGCTCGCGCACCAGCCCGGCGACCTCGCTGTCCGGTGCGTACACCCTGCTGGGCATGCCCATCCGGTCCAGGAAGTCGCGGATCGCCAGGGTCAGGGCTGCCGTGGGTGACCCGACGATCTTCACCGCGACGACCTCGGGGTCCGGCACCGTCGAGCCCCAGTCCGAGAGCAGGTCGGTGATCGCGTGGTGGAACTCCTCGTCACGCTGACCCCGCGGCATCAGCAGGTAGGCGTCGAACTTGCCGGCAGCCATCGCGCCCCTCAGCCCGGGTGCGTCCTCGAGGAACCGCGCGTAGGGGGCAGCCACCACCCGCCGTGCCGTGGGCACCACTTCACGCCACTTCGCGAACGCCGCGAGGATGGGGGCGTCGGGCAGCACCGAGTCGGAGACGAAGAGCGCGACCGTGCCGCCGCCGGCGCGGATCGTCTCGGTGACCTCGAGCGCCTCCGCGCAGCTGTGCACGGCGTGCAGCTCGTAGTCCCGTGCGTAGCGACCGAACTCGTCGAGCAGGGTCTCGGCATGCGCCTCGGCGACCAGCACGATCGCCGGCATGGGGGCGGGCCCGGAGTCAGGCACGGAGCCAGGCCCGGAGTCAGGAAGGGGGGCGGTCACGGGGTCGAGCCTAGGCCGGGGACGAACGCACCACGGACCGCCGGTCGTCCGGCAGTCGCCGGGTCCGGCCCTGCCGGTCGAGATGGCTCAGCAGCGGCAGGATCACCCGCCGCGTGGTGCCGAGCCGTTGCCGTGCGTCGCTGGTCGTGAACGGCTGCTCCAGCTGGGCCAGCTCCTCCACGGCGCGGTCGTCGGCACCGGGCAGCAGCACGATCCCGTCACCGAGGTGGAGGAGCCGCCCGGCGCGCGCCGCGGCGACCACCGCCTTGGGGTGCAGCCCGACATCGCGGAGGCGGTCCGCGGTCGGCGCGACGAAGGGGTCGCGGGCCAGGTCGCCGGTCACCGCGTCGACGGCGCGCTCCAGCTCGGGGGCCAAGGTCGGCCCTTGCGACTCGGCCCGCATCGTCACCCTGCCCTGCACGAGCCGCATCGGCGGCGCGACCAGGTGGCGCACGATCGTCGACGACGGCAGCTGCAGCCGCTCGGCCAGCGTGGTGAGCGGCAGGCCGGGCTCCGCGTCGGCGACCTTCTCGTGCGACGACACCAGCTCGGTCATCGCCGAGCGCAGCCGGTCGGCCTCGGCAGCTCCGACCAGCCAGCCGTCGGGGGTCGCACTGTCGGCGAGCCCGGCCGGGACCGGTGCACCGATCTGGCGCAGCACCGCGAGTCGCGCCATGCCGCGGCGCTCCAGCTCGCCGGCTCCGTCGGGCTCCTCGCCCACGCGAGCGAGGTCCGCGGACCGGTGCCGAGCGGCACCGCGACGCTCCAGTGGGGGCGGAGCGGGGTCGAGCACGGTCACCCCCCAGACCCGGCGACTGCCCGGATCGCGGAGCAGCGCGCGGTCGCCGATGCGCAGTGGCAGCGGCCGGTCGAGCGTCAACCGGGCGTGGTCGTCGTCGAGCGGTCGCAGGTACGTCGGCACGGCGCTCGCGCCGATGTGGAGCAGGGGTCGCGACGGCATCCTCGACCGGTGGGCCTGCACTGCACCGTCCCGCAGCCGAACGTCGACCACGCCGGTGTGCCACCAGGCACCGGGGGTGACGAGCACGCTGTGCCGGTCGAGCGCCGACCGGTCCTCCCCGGCGAGGTTGAGGGCCACCCGGGCGACGCCGGACACCGAGGCGACGGGTTGTCCGAGTGACTGCACGCCGCGGACCCGGTAGGTGCTGCTGCCCGCGGACAGCTCGTCGCCCTCCAAGACGGTGCCGGCCGGGAGCGTGCCGGTGACGACGGTGCCCGCGCCCCGGACGTGGAAGCACCTGTCGACCCATAACCGCACGTCGCCGGCGGGGTCAGGATCGGCGAGTGAGCCGACCAGCACCACCAGGTGGTCGCGCAGCTCGTCGATGCCGGCCCCCGTCACGGCGCTGACGGCCACCACCGGCGCACCGGCGAGCGTGGTCGCGTCGACCTCCTGCCGTGCCCTGCGCATCATCGGCTCCGGGTCGGCGAGGTCGGCCCGGGTCACCGCGACGACGCCGTTGCGCACACCGAGCGCGTCCAGGGCGGCGAGGTGCTCGGCGGCCTGCGGCATCCACGGGTCGTCGGCCGCGACGACGAGCAGCACCGCCGGGACCGGGCCGATCCCGGCGAGCATCGTGCTGATGAAGCGCTCGTGACCCGGGACGTCGACGAACGCGACGTCTCCGACCGGGGGCAGCGTCGCCCAGCAGTAGCCGAGCTCGATCGACAGGCCACGCTCGTGCTCCTCGGCCAACCGGTCCGGGTCGTGGCCGGTCAGCGCCTTCACCAGCGTGCTCTTCCCGTGATCCACGTGACCGGCGGTGGCGATCACGTGCACGTGCGCGCTGCCTGTCGTACGGCGTCGACGACGACCGGGTCGTCACGCGGGTCGACCGCGATGAGGTCGAGGACCAGCCGGCCCTGGTCGACGTACCCCACGACGGAGGGGTCGCCGGTGCGCAGGGGTGCCGCGAGGTCGGAGGGCAGCCGCACCGCGGCGCTCGGGAGCGCGACCTCGGGCGCACCGCCGCCGCCGACGGCAGCGACCGAGGGGCCGGCGGTGGCGGCGACCACCTCGGTCAGCGCAGCTGCCATCGCCTCGGCACGGGGAAGGAGGTCGGCCCGGGTGCGGGCCAGGGCCTCGACGACCGGCGGCGGCGGGCCGGTGAGGGTGGCCTCCAGCGCCGCGAGCGTCAGCTTGTCGACCCGCAGGGCCCGGGCAAACGGGTGCCGTCGCAGCGCCTCGACGAGCTCCGCGCGGCCCAGCATCAACCCGCACTGCGGACCGCCGAGGAGCTTGTCGCCCGACGCCGTCACCAGCGCGGCGCCGGCCGTGAGTGCCGCCGACGCACTGGGCTCGTCGGGCAGCCGGGGGTGCGGCCGGAGGAGGCCGGAGCCGATGTCCGCGACGACCGGCACGGGCAGCGTCGCCAGCGCCTGGACCGGGACGGAGGCGGTGAAGCCACGGACCACGAAGTTCGACGGGTGCACCTTGAGCACGAACGCCGTGTTGTCGTCGACCGCGCGCTCGTAGTCGTCGAGGTGGACCCGGTTGGTGGTGCCGACCTCGCGCAGCCGCGCGCCCATCGACTCCAGCAGCTCGGGGATCCGGAAGCCGTCACCGATCTCCACCATCTCGCCCCGGGCCACGACGACCGTGCGTCCCTGGGCCAGGCCACAGGTCGCCAGCGCGAGCGCTGCGGCGCCGTTGTTGACGACGTGCACGGCTTCGGCAGCAGGCACCGCTGCTGCGAGAGCGGCGAGGACCGAGCGGCCCCGGCGCCCACGGCGGCCGGTCACCAGGTCCAGCTCGACGTCGGTGGCGCCCGCCGCCACCCCCAGTGCGTCGACCGCTGCCGGGGAGAGAGGGGCCCGCCCGAGGTTCGTGTGCACGACGACACCGGTCGCGTTGACCACGCGGCGCAGGGCGGTCGCGCGTCGAGGCAGGGCTGCGAGTGCTGCGTCGACGACGGCCTCGGGTGCAAGGTCACCCGCGCGGCACGCGTCGAGCGTCGTGACCACTGCGTCCTTGACGATCCGGGCGCCGAGCCGTCGAGCGGCGTCCTGGAGGCGCGGGTCGGCCAGCACGTGGTCCGTGCGGGGGGTGGCCCGCCTGGGGTCGGTCACGCGCCAAACACTAGGCGACCTTTGGGCGCCGGACTGCCGGGTACCTGTGGCGGTGAGTCCCGACCGCAGACCCGCGAGTCATGGGTGAGGAGGTGCTGCCGGATGGCCGAGCAGAGCGCCGGTCTGCCGCGGTTCGTCGTCCAGCGGCACCGTGCGACCGGCGACCACTTCGACCTCCGGCTCGAGGTCGACGGCGCCCTGGTGAGCTGGGCGGTGCCCAAGGGGCCGACGCTCGACCCGACCAAGCGGCGCACGGCGTTCCGGGTGGGGGACCACCCGATGGAGTACTTCCACTTCGAGGGCGTCATCCCCGAAGGCTCGTACGGCGCGGGCGACGTCGTCGTCTGGGACACCGGCACCTGGGAGCTCCGGAAGGCCGACGAGCCGCGCGCAGCGTTGGAGGCGGGGGAGCTGCACGCGGAGCTGTACGGCGAGAAGCTGAGAGGCCGGATCGCGCTGGTCCGCCGGGGTGGCTTGGGGGACCGGGAGCAGTGGTTGCTCGTGCACAAGCGCGACGAGCACGCCGTCGAGGGCTGGGAGCCGCTGGACCACCCGCGGTCGGTGCTCACCGGGCGCACCAACGAGGAGGTCCTGGCCGACCGGGACCGGTTGTGGCGCTCGGACCTGCCGGCCGCGGAGGCGGAGGTGCACCTCAAGCCGTCGGAGTCGGAAGTGTCCGACAGCCTCGACGCCCTCGACGAGCTCGGCGCGCAGGGCACCTGGCACGTGTTCGGCCGGGACCTCAAGGTCACCAACCTCGACAAGGTGCTGTTCCCCGGCCGTGACGACGAGCCGCCGGTGACCAAGCGCGAGCTGCTGAGGTACGCCGCCGCGATCGCGCCGACGGCGTTGCCCTTCCTGCAGGGGCGGGCGCTGAACATGCGCCGCCACCCCGACGGTGCCGAGACCAAGGGGTTCTGGCACAAGCAGCGTCCCGACCATGCTCCGGACTGGGTCGGCGCCTGGGACAACCCCGATGCCGACGAGGGCGAGACGTCGACCTACCCCGTGATGGACGAGCCGGCCGCCATCGTGTGGGCTGCGCAGTTCGGTGCGCTGGAGTGGCATCCCTGGACGTCGCGGACCGACCAGCCGCACCGTCCGACGTACGCACTGGTCGACCTGGACCCGGGTGAGCAGACGTCCTGGGAGGACGTGCTGGTGCTGGCCCGGCTGCACCGGACGGCCTTCGAGCACGTCGGGGTGCGTGCGGTTCCCAAGGTGACCGGTCGCCGAGGGATCCAGATCTGGGTGCCGGTCCGCCGCGGACCGTCCTTCGACGACACCAGGGCATGGGTGGAGCAGCTGTCGCGAACGGTGGGGGCGGTCGTCCCCGAGCTGGTCAGCTGGAAGTGGGAGGTCCGATCGAGGGGTGGGAAGGCTCGGCTCGACTACACCCAGAACGCGATCAACAGGACCCTGGTGGCGCCGTACAGCCCGCGCGCAGCGGCCGGCGCACCGGTCTCCGCACCGATCACGTGGGAGGAGCTCGACGACCCTGCCCTGCGACCGGACGGCTTCACGATCAGGAACGTGCTGGACCGGATCGCCGAGCACGGGGACCTCTTCCGCGGCGCGCTGCAGCAGGACCAGGTGCTGCCGCGGCTCGGATGAGGTGTCAGACGCGTCGAGCACGGGGATGATGCGTGCAGTTCCGCATCTGCCCTGGACCCCGGCGGCTGCATCGAGCCGACGCTGGAGGGTCCCATGGTTCCGAAGAGCCTGCACGGTCTCGGTCACCGCGTCCGCGTAGACGTGGACGGCTGCCGCACCTCGAACGACCTCCTCGTGCGGGTCGGTCATGGAGATCTGGACGCCTTTGCTCGGTTGTACGACGAGTTCGGGCAGCCGGTCTACCTGATGGCCAACCGAGCGGTCCATGACCCGGGCGTGTCTGCGGACGTCACGCAGGAGGTGTTCCTGCGCGTGTGGCGCGAGGCCGGCGAGTTCGACCCCACCCGCAGCTCCGCGTGGGCGTGGATCTACGGGCGTGCGCGTGCCTCGACGGAGGACGGAAGCGCCGATTGACCTGGAACCCCGGCGGTACCGTCTCTACCGTGCCGGAGAGACAGCAGACGTCCGAGGACGACGTGGAGGCGGTCCTGGCGTCCACGCGTGACATCGGTGGCCTCATCGCCCGGACGCTGGCCTTGGTCGAGCCGTCGGTGACGATGCCGCAGTGGCGCGTGATCGTGCTGGCGTCCGACGGTGGCTGCAACGTCTCGACGATCGCGGCGGACCTGGGCATCCACCCCTCGAACGCCACCAGGCTCTGTGACCGGCTGGTCCGCCAGGGCCTGCTCGAGCGTCGGCGTGCGGACGAGGACCGGCGGCAGGTGCTCGTCACGCTGACCGAGGAGGGGCAACGGTTCCATCGCGAGGCGATGGAGCGGCGCCGCCGGGCGGTCACCCGAGCGATGGAGAGCATGAGCACGGCGGACCGCGAGGCGCTGGCGGCTGCCCTTCCCGTCTTCGCGGCCGCGCTGGCCGCCGGGGCCCGCTGACCGGATCGGGCCCCGGATCGAGGTCGGGGCTCCCGGATCGAGGTCAGGGCTCCCGGTCGTCGAGCGGCAGGCCGACGTCGGTGCGGTTCGTCACCGAGCACCGGCCGCGCACGTCGCAGGTGACGGTGGCGAACCCGGTCTGCAGCCCGGACTCCTCGTCGACGTACTGCAGACGGAAGCTCAGCTGCTTGAGCGGGATCGAGACCGGGGTGCTGAACCGGTTGAACGTCGGCGCCTCCTCGACACCACCGGACGTGCCGAGCTGGTCGACGACGGTCCAGGTCACCTCGTCGCCGTCGGTGTTCCACAGCACCCATGGCCCGGCGAGGTCGTGGAGGTGGCCGATGTTGACGGTCCCCGCAGGCACGTCGGCGATGCCGTCGTCGTACGGCTCGGTGAGGCTGCCGTCGAGCCCACGGACCGGGTCCAGGTCGTCGAGCCCCAGGTAGCCCGCAACCGCGTCCGGCTGGTGGAGCAGCACGATGCCGGCCCGCTGCTCGGGGACCTCCTCCCGCAACCGGGCCCCGAGCTCCTGCTCGGTGATCCCCGACTCGTTGGTGACCAGCGCGCCGAACAGCGCCTTCTGCTCCACGTCGTTGGCACCGGAGACCGACAACCCCGCGACGTCCTCGGACCCGAGGTCGGGCACCACCATGCCGTGGTCGCCCATCTGGTCGTGCGTCGTCCCGGAGTCGTGGTCGCCGCCGATCGCCACGGTCGGCAGCTCGCCGCCGACGGCGGCCTCGCTCTCGACGAAGTCGTTCTCGGCGACCGTGCCGTTGGAGGTGATGTCCCCGGAGATCGTGCGCAGGACGATCGCCTCAGGACCGAGCGCCTCGACCAGCTGCTCGACGAGCGCGGTCCTGACCGCCGTACCGACGTAGCTGCCCTGCGGGTCCGCCTCCGCCAGGACCACGACCTCTCCCTCACCCGGTTGCAGCGCCCTGCCGCGCCGGTCCAGCGCCGCGGCGAACGACTCCTCCGCAACGCTGGTGAACTCGGCGGTCAGCTCCTCGATCCGCTCGGTGTTCTTCTCGATGAAGGGCCGGATCTGCCGGGCGAGCTCCAGCGTCTGCGGGCTGCTGAACCGCAGCTCGGGGACCCCGGGGAAAGCAAGCCCCGGCTCGGCCTCGCCGTTGCACGACCAGCGGTCGAAGAGCAGCGTCGCGGCCCCGCCCGATGCCGCCAGCGCGGCGACCGCGATCGCGGCCAGGACCACCTGGCGGTGCTGCCCGCTCTCGCCGTCCGGCCCTCGCCGTCGCAGGAGCGCGACCACGATCAGCCCGCCGACGAGACCGGTCACGGAGGCCGTGATCACCGTCTGCCGGACGAGCAACGAGCGGAACTCCGCGGCGTACGTCTCGATCGCTGCGTCCGGGTCGTCGATGAACTCGAGGTTCGCCTGGATGAAGCGACGGTCGGCGTACGACGCCAGCGTGGCCCCGGCCTGCGGCGGCTCGGTCACCCGCGCTCGGATGCCCAGTCCGTAGGCCCCGGTCTGGTTCCAGTGCAGGTCCCCGAGCAGCCCTGTCGCGAGCGTCGAGCGGCCCTCGTGGCACAGGGACATCTCGACCGGGAGCGTCCCGAGCGCGTCGCCGAACGACACGTCCTCCACGGCCTGCTCCAGCGCCACCGGGAGGGCGACGACGCCGACGACGAGCGAGGCGCCCAGGTAGTACGCCGCGGCACGGAGCACACGGAGCGCACCCTCTCGGGACAGCTCCGGGCGATTCACCCGACCATCTGTACCACCGCTCGGCGTCGGCGTTTGCTCGGACCCACGCCGGGTACGGGGCTGACGCCGTCGAGACCAGGCGGGTCAGTTGTGCGGTCGGCCATCGGAGGACGACGTGAGATCTCTTGCAGACCAGACGGTCGAGGAGCTCGGCGGCAGGTGGAGCATCCTGACGCTGCAGAAGCGCGACCACGTCAAGCTCGACGAGTTGCTCGAGCAGCTGCCGGCCACCTCCGGCGAGGAGCAGGAGGAGCTCCTGAACCGGATCTGCCGGCTGGTCTTCAGCCACGCGTTCGCCGAGGAGGCGGTCCTCTGGCCGGCGCTGCGCCGCACGATCGAGGACGGTGAGGAGCTCACCGCGCGCGTCGAGCAGGAGCACCAGGAGATCACCGAGCTGGTGGCTGCCCTGGAGCGCAGCAGCCCGGGCGACCCCGACCGGCCGGAGCTCATCGACCGGACGGTCACGATGCTGCGTCAGGACGTCCGCGACGAGGAGGACGAGCTCCTGCCGCGGCTGCAGGACGCCGTCGACATGAAGGCCCTTCGCCGGCTGGGGATGAGCTGGGCCGTCGTCCGTCGTACGGCGCCGACGCGCACGCACCCCATCGTGTCGCGGCGCCCACCGGGCCAGACGCTGTCGGCCCTGCCGTTGTCGTTGACGGACCGCACGCGGGACGGGTTGGACTACGCCAGCCGCCGGGTGCCCGCCCCGGTCGGCAAGGGGCTGACCGCCGCCAGCCAGGGACTCGGTGCCCTCGCGCGCCGGATCGAGCAGCTGCCACCACTGCGCGTCGGCGAGCGACCCGAGACGCACATCCCCTCCCAGAGCCGACCGTGACCGGGGACGGCAGAGGTCGACGCCTCGCCGCGGCGGCGGGCCGAGGGGCCGTCGCCGGGCTCGCCGGAGTGGCCGCGATGACTGCGACGGAGAAGGCCGAGCAGGCGTTCACGAAGCGGCCGGACTCCTACGTCCCGGCGCGGGCGCTGCTCACCTTGCTGGGACAGTCGCCCGGCGACTCCGACCGGCCGGCCGGCTGGAACCACGCCATGCACTGGGGGACCGGTGCGCTGCTCGGCGCGCTCCGCGGGGTGTGGGCGGTCACCGGCATCCGTGGTGGTCAGGCAACGGCGACCCACACCGTCGTACGCCTGGCCTTCGACCAGACGGTCGAGAACGCCACCGGTGTGGGTGCGCCCCCCACCGTCTGGCCGCGCACGGAGAGGCTCGTGGACTACGGCCACAAGGCGGTCTACGCCTGGGTGACCGGCCTCGTCGCCGACCGTATGGTGGCTCCTGAGCTGGAGAGCCGGCGCGGGGTCAGCAGCCACTGACCTCGTGCGCGGAGCGACGACGGGAGTGTGCGTTGACCGAGTCCGCCCCACGGGTGCTGCAGATGAGGCTGGTCGTCGAGACCGACGACTACGACGAGGCGCTGCGCTTCTACCGTGACGTGCTCGGTGCCGAGCAGGAGCTGCAGATCCACGGCGACGACGGCGAGAAGGTGACGATCCTCCAGGTCGGTCGCGCCACGCTCGAGCTCTCGAACCCTGCCCAGGTCGACATGATCGACCGGGTCGAGGTCGGTCGCCGCGTCAGCCCCAAGCTGCGGGTGGCCTTCGAGGTCGCCGATGCCGACGGCACGACCCAGCAGCTCGTGGAGGCGGGCGCCGAGCTGGTGGCGGCCCCGACCCGCACACCGTGGGACTCGCTCAACTCGCGACTCGAGGCGCCCGCAGGGCTGCAGCTGACGCTCTTCGAGGAGCTCGGATGACGGTCGGCGGCAACGAGGAGCTCATGCCTGCGGCCTTCTTCGGCCACGGCAACCCGATGAACGCACTCTCGGAGAACCGCTACACCGGCGCGTGGCGGGCGTTCGGGGAGTCCGTGCCGAGACCGCGGGCCATCCTGGTCGTCAGCGCGCACTGGTACATCAACGCGACCGCGGTGACCGCGATGCCGCGTCCCCGCACGATCCACGACTTCTACGGGTTTCCCCAGGAGCTGTTCGAGGTGCAGTACCCGGCCCCGGGGTTGCCCGAGCTCGCCGACGAGGTGAGCGACGTGGTGAAGCCGACCTGGGTCGGCGCCGACATCGACAGCTGGGGGATCGACCACGGCACCTGGTCGGTCCTCGTGCACGCGTTCCCCGACGCCTCCATCCCCGTCGTCCAGCTCAGCATCAACGCCGACAAGCCCCTCGACTACCATCTCGAGCTCGGCGCGAAGCTGCACGCGCTGCGGTCCCGGGGCGTTCTCGTCATCACCAGCGGGAACGTGGTCCACAACCTCGGCGGCATGGACTGGAACCTTGCCGACGACGGCTACGACTGGGCGCAGCGGTTCGACGAGGCCGCCAAGGAACGCATGCTGAGCGACCCGACGGAGTTCGCGGCCCTCGACGCGCACGCTGACTACGGGAACGCAGTACCGACACCGGACCACTTCATCCCGGCGTTGTACCTCGCCGGGCTGGCCGACGCCGCGGGGCAGACCAGCGACACCAGGGTGCTGGTCGACGGGTACGCCTACGGCTCGCTCTCCATGACGGCCTACACATTGGGGATGTCGCGGACCGACTCGTCGGCCACCGGCAGCTCTCCGCAACCGCCGGCCGGGCTGCCACCCGACGGCTCGAACATCTGAGGGCGCTTGCTCTGCGTGCATGGCGGAGGCGGACGGGAATCGAACCCGCCGGACCCGGATACCGGGCCCCTACGGTTTTGAGGACCGCGCCCATCACCAGACGAGGTACGCCTCCGCGGGAAACAGTAGCGGGCTAGGTTTCGGCCATGACCGCGACGAGTCCCGGGCTCCGCCTCACCCAGTACGCCGCCGGCGGGGGATGTGCCTGCAAGGTGCCGCCGGGCGAGCTCGAGAAGATCCTCGGCGACCTGCCCACCAGCCGCGAGGGCGGGGACCTGATCGTCGGCCTCGACCACGGTGACGACGCTGCCGCCGTACGCATCGACGGTGACCGGGCAGTCATCGCGACCGCCGACTTCTTTACGCCGGTCGTCGACGACCCGGCAGCCTGGGGCCGGATCGCCGCGGCGAACGCGCTGTCGGACGTCTACGCGATGGGCGGGACCCCGATCCTCGCCGTGAACCTGCTCGCCTGGCCCCGAGACCTGATCCCGTTCGAGGTCGCCGGCGAGGTGCTCCGTGGTGGCGCCGAGATCTGCGCCGAGGCGGGCTGCCACCTTGCAGGTGGCCACAGCATCGACGACAAGGAGCCGAAGTACGGACTCGCGGTCACCGGGCTCGGCCACCCCGACCGGCTGCTGCGCAACGACGCCGGTGTCGCGGGGTTGCCGCTGACCCTGACGAAGCCGCTCGGCCTCGGGGTGCTCAACAACCGGCACAAGGCGACAGGGGAGTGGTTCGAGGAGGCCGTCTCGGTCATGTCCAGGCTGAACCGGGAGGCCTCGCGCGCGGCCTTGGACGGTGGAGCCGTCTGCGCCACGGACGTCACCGGCTTCGGCCTGCTGGGACACCTCTTCAAGCTCGCCCGGGCCAGCGGCGTCAGTGCCGTCGTCGACGCATCCGCGGTCCCCTACGTCGAGGGTGCCCGGGAGTCGCTGGCCGACGGGTTCGTCCCGGGTGGCAGCCGTCGCAACCTCGACTGGGTCCGCCCGCACCTCGACGCCGACGTGACCGACGACGAGCTGCTGCTGCTCGCGGACGCGCAGACCTCCGGAGGGTTGCTGATCGCCGGTGAGATCCCTGGCCATCCGGTCATCGGGGAGCTGGTCCCGGCCGGCGACACGGTGCTCCGGGTCCATTGATTTCGTGACTCCGAAGTCGCAGAGTGTGAACCCTCCCACACCGGGTAATACCGGCGTACACATGAGGAGGCTCGATGGCGGGCAAGGCGTTCCTGGGCTGGCCGGTCCTGCGGCAGCTGACCGGCCGGGACCCGTTGGGGCGCGGCCCGGCGGTGCGTTCGGCCCGGACCGACGCCATCCGCCCGCGCACTGCCGAGGCCGATCGCATCGCCCGCAGCGTCTGCCCCTACTGCGCCGTGGGTTGCGGCCAGAAGGTCTTCGTCAAGGACGAGAAGGTCGTCCAGATCGAGGGCGACCCCGACAGCCCGATCTCGCGCGGCCGGCTCTGCCCCAAGGGATCGGCGAGCAAGAACCTCGTCACGAGTGACCTGCGCCAGACCAAGGTTCGCTACCGCCGGCCGTTCGGCACGGATTGGGAGGACCTCGACCTCGACGTCGCGATGGAGATGATCGCCGACCGCGTCGTCAAGGCCCGCAACGACACCTGGCAGGACATCGACGAGCACGGCCGCAAGGTGCGGCGCACGCTCGGCATCGCCAGCCTCGGAGGCGCGACCCTCGACAACGAGGAGAACTACCTCATCAAGAAGCTGTTCACGGCGATGGGCGCCATCCAGATCGAGAACCAGGCCCGTATTTGACACTCCGCCACCGTCCCCGGTCTGGGGACCAGCTTCGGGCGCGGCGGCGCCACGCAGTACCTGCAGGACCTGGCCAACGCTGACTGCATCGTCATCCAGGGCTCGAACATGGCTGAGGCCCACCCGGTGGGCTTCCAGTGGGTCACCGAGGCCAAGGCCCGGGGCGCCAGGGTCATCCACATCGACCCGCGCTTCACCCGCACCAGCGCGGTGGCCGACCAGTACGTCCCGCTCCGCGTGGGCACCGACATCGCCTTCCTCGGCGGCGTCATCAACTACGTCCTCCAGAACGACCTGGCGTTCAGGGAGTACGTCGTGGCGTACACCAACGCCCCGTCGATCGTGAGCGAGGACTTCCGCGACACCGACGACCTCGACGGGCTGTTCTCGGGCTTCGACCCCGAGACGCGCACCTACGACACCGCCTCCTGGCAGTACGACAACCAGGAGCAGGACGGCGC
>CADCUK010000138.1 GCA_902805865.1 uncultured Nocardioidaceae bacterium
CCGCACGTCGGCGCTCGCCACCGCGTAGGCGATGTTCTTGCCGAGCGCGGTGACCTTCTCGACCTTGACCGCGGGGCCGAGCTCGACCTCGTAGCGGGTGACGGTCGGCCCCCGGGTGTAGCCGGTGACCTGGGCGTCGATGTCGAACTGCTCGAGCACCTCGGTGAGCCGGCCGACGACCTCGTCGGAGGCCTTGGTCCGGGGCTTGTGGGCGCTGCCGGCCTTGAGGACCTCGTTGGCGGGCAGGGAGTAGGTGATGTCGCCGGACAGCGACAACTGCTCGACCCGCGACGGGAGCGGCGTGTGCGGCGGCGGCTCGACCTTCTCGTCGGCCTTGTCCTCAGCCTGGTCGGCACCGGGCTGCGGCGGGACGAACGCGGTGGCGCCGCCCTTCCGCTTCTTGTCCAGCTCGCGCTCAACCATCACCGGGGAGTCGTAGGCGGGGTCGCCCTCAGGCGTGTACTCGTCGCCCTGCTCGGCCAGCACGCCGACGCGGCGGCGTGAGGAACGGCCACGCCGCAACGGCGGGGTGGCGGACGAGGCGTCCTCGGCCGGCTCCTCGTCCTGCTGCGGACGACGACCGAGCAGGCGGTCGCGCAGGGCAGCCAGTCGCGTGGGGATCAGGTAGACGGGGGTCGCGGTGATCACGAGCAGCCCGAAGACCGCGAGGAGGACGAAGATCGGTACGACGACGAACGGTGTCTGCAGCAGATCCATCGCCAGCGAGCCGACGACGAAGCCCACGGCGCCGCCTGCATCGTGGAGCGCCCGGGTGTTGTCGCCGGCCGGGCTGCCGTTGGCCAGGTGGACGAGGCCGAGGACACCGAAGAGGAACGCGGACCAGCCGATCACCTGGCGCCCGGCCGGGCCGGTCGCCTCCGGGTTGCGCATCGTCGCCGCACCGACGAGCAGCAGCACCAGCGGCACGAACCAGCCGAGCAGGCCGACCGAGCCGTTGACGATCGTGCGCGTCGTCTCTCCGACGCCACCGGGGAGGCGCCACCACACCGAGGCGGCCACGACGACCGCGAGCGCGATGAGGATCAGCCCCACGCCGTCGCGGCGGTGCTCCGGGTCGAGCTCGCGGGCCGTGTGCCCGATCCGGCGTACCGCGGCGCCGACGGCGTGTGCAACACCCAGCCAGATCGCCTTCAGGGCGTGTCCGAGCGCGCTGAACACACGGAACACCGGACCAGGCCCGTTGCGGACCGCCCTCGGAGCGGGACGGGTCGACTTCGACTTCGCCTTGCTCGAGGAGGTGCTGCGGGACTGGCTGCCGGACGACCGGGATCGAGAACTGCCGGAGCCGCTCTTCCGAGTGGATCCAGAGGTTCGCGACGCCGGCGGGGAAGACGTACGGGTCGCCATGGCGAGGAGGCTACGGGATCGTCACACCAGTCACACGCATCCCACGCCGTGGGGTTAGCCTTCGGTGATGGCAGGTCGGGAGCTCACCGTGAAGCGGGTGGTGCACGCCTCCGACGAAGCCGTCTGGGCGGTCCTGACCGATCTCGAGAAGGCCCCCGAGACGCTGCGCGGAGTGTCCCGCGTCGAGGTGCTCCAGGGTGCCGGGTACGCCGTCGGCACGCGGTGGCGGGAGACCCGCCGGCTCTTCGGCAAGGAGGAGACCCAGACGCTCGAGGTCGCCGAGTGCGACCCCCCGCACGGCACGACGGTCACCTCCCGGGCGTCGGGGGTCGACTACCGCTCGACGTTCACCCTCGAGCCGGTCGACGGAGGCACGCTCGTCACGGTGTGCTTCGGTGCGAGCCATCCCGACCCGAACCTCCTGCAGCGGCTCACCGCGACCCTGTTCGGGCACGTGGGGGCCGTGGTGACCACCCGACTCCTCGGCCAGGACCTCGCCGACATCGCCGCCCGCGCCGAGGCCACCGAGTGACCGCGGTCCGGATCGTGGGCACCCCCGCGCGGTGCGGGTGAGCCGGCGCTAGGGTTCCGGGCATGCAGCGCTGGTCGTATCTCTTTGCCGGCTGCCCGGGGCTCCCGGGCAGTGAGGCTCGGTAGCCAACCCCCGAGTCGCGCTGCTCGACACCAACGCCCCTGGCTGATGCGAGGGGCGTTCGGCATGTCAGGGCTCCTCCGTCTCCGAGGCCCGACCTGACCCGCCGGCAGTGCCGGCGGGTCGACACACAGAGAGAAGGACACCCCCATGGTCGTCGTCATGACACCGGACGCCACCGACGCGGACATCGCCCACGTCGTCGAGAAGGTCGAGGGCGTCGGCGGATCGGCGTTCGTCAGCAAGGGAGTGGTGCGGACGATCATCGGCCTGGTCGGCGACATCGACCGCTTCCACGGGCTGAACCTGCGCGCGCTGCCCGGGGTCGCGGACGTCTACCGGATCTCCGACCCGTTCAAGATGGTCAGCCGACAGCACCACCCCGAGCGGAGCACCGTCTGGGTGGGCCGCGACGGGCACCGCGTGCCGATCGGTCCGGACTCATTCACCTTCATCGCCGGACCGTGCGCGGTCGAGTCCAAGCAGCAGACCATCGAGGCGGTGGAGATGGCCAAGGCGGCCGGGGCGTCGATCATGCGCGGCGGCGCGTTCAAGCCGCGCACCTCGCCGTACGCGTTCCAGGGGCTGGGCGTCGCAGGTCTGGAGATCCTCTCCGAGGTGCGTGACCTGACCGGGCTGCCGGTCGTGACCGAGGTCGTCGACCCCAAGGACGTCGCGGTGGTCGCCGAGCACGCCGACATGCTCCAGATCGGCACCCGCAACATGCAGAACTTCGGGCTGCTCCAGGCGGTCGGCCAGTCCGGCAAGCCCGTCCTGCTCAAGCGCGGGATGACCGCCACGATCGAGGAGTGGCTGATGGCCGCCGAGTACATCGCGCAGCGGGGCAACCTCGACGTGGTGCTCTGCGAGCGCGGGATCCGCACCTTCGAGCCGGCCACCCGCAACACCCTCGACATCTCCGCCGTCCCGGTGGTGCAGGCGAAGAGCCACCTGCCGATCATCGTGGACCCGTCGCACGCGGCAGGGATCAAGGAGCTCGTCGTGCCGCTGTCCCGGGCCTCGATCGCGGTGGGCGCCGACGGCGTCATCGTCGACGTGCACGCGAACCCGGAGGAGGCGCTCTGCGACGGGCCGCAGGCGCTGCTCGGCAACGAGCTGCGGGCGCTGGCGCAAGCCGTCCGTCAGCTGCCGCCCGCTGTCGGCCGGGTCGACGCCCGCACCCTCGCACACGGTTGAGTGGGCGCTCGCGCGAGGTCGAGTCGGCGCTCGCGCGAGGTTGAGTGGGCGCTCGCGCAGGCTCGACGGTTCACGTCGCGGAGTCCGGGCAGCATGCCCAGATGAAGCTGTACGCCGACTCGCCCACGCGTCGTCTCCGGCAGATGGTGGGCGACGCCCTGCTGCTCGCCTGGGTCCTGATCTGGATCGAGATCGGGAAGGCCGTTCACGACGCCACGATGGAGCTCGCCAAGCCCGGCCTGGAGATCAACGAGGCAGGCAGCGGGCTCGCCGACAAGCTGCGCGAGGCCAGCTCCGTCGTCGGCGACACCCCGCTCGTCGGTGACGAGCTCCAGAGCCCGTTCGACGGGGCGGGCGATGCCGCGGACCAGATCGCTGGTGCGGGGACGTCCTCGGTGCAGGCTGTCGAGCAGCTGGCGGACTGGCTCGGCTGGACGGTCGGTGCGATCCCGGTGCTGATCCTGCTGGTGGTGTACCTACCACTGCGCTGGCGGTTCGCACGGACGGCCACCGCCGGACAGCGGTTCGTCAACGCAGCAGAGGACCTCGACCTGTTCGCTCTCCGCGCCCTGGCCCGTCAGCCGATGCACCGGCTCGGCCAGATCAGCGACGACCCCGCCGGTGCCTGGCGGCGCGGGGACCCTGACGTCGTACGCGCCCTCGCGGTGCTGGAGCTCAAGGACGTCGGCCTCACGCCGCCTCCGGTCAAGACGACTGTCTGACCGCGCGTCACACGAGCTTGGCCAGCACCGCGGCCGCCTGTTCGGCGTCCTCACGGGAGACGTCGAGGTGGGTCACCATCCGCAGCGACGACGCCCCGACCGCAGAGACCAGCACCCCCTCCTCGCGCGCGCCGGCGACGACCCGGCCGGGGTCTGCCATCGGCACCACCACGATGTTCGTGTCGACCGTCGCAGGGTCGACCCCGCAGGCATCTGCGATCAGTCGGGCGTTCTCGTGGTCGGTCGCCAGCCGGTCGAGGTTGTGGTCCAGCGCGTGCAGGCCGGCCGCGGCCAGGATGCCGACCTGGCGCATCCCGCCACCCATGCGCTTGCGCCACACCCGGGACTCCGCCATCGCCTCGGCGGTGCCGACCACCAGCGAGCCGACCGGAGCGCCGAGCCCCTTGCTGAGCGCGACCATGAGGACATCGGCCACTGCGCCGTACTCCGTGAGCGGCGTGCCGGTGGCCACGTGGGCGTTCCAGAGCCGCGCCCCGTCCAGGTGCACGCCGATGCCCCGCTCGTCGGCGAAGGCCCGGAGCGCCTGGAGCTCCTCGATGGGAGTGACCGCTCCCCCGCCGAAGTTGTGGGTGTTCTCCACCGACACCGCGCGGGTCGGCACGAAGAACGGCCCCATGTCCGGTGCGAACATCGCCTCGATCATCTGCAGGTCGACGGGCCTGCCGACCCACGTCCGCATGGTCAGCCCAGTGACCGCGCCGTGCACGCCGAGCTCCGCGCGGGCGATGTGCGCCGAGGCTTCGCAGAGGACCTCCTGGCCGACGCCGACGAGGGAGCGTACGGCGAGCACGTTGGCCATCGAGCCGGTCGGCGTGAAGAGCGCGGCCTCCTTGCCGAACATCTCGGCCACCCGCTCCTCGAGCCGGCGCACGGTGGGGTCCTCGCCGTACACGTCGTCGCCGACCTCGGCCGACGCCATGGCGGCGCGCATGTCCGCGGTCGGCTTGGTGACGGTGTCGCTGCGCAGATCGATCACGCGCTCACCCTAGGAGACAGGCTTGCGCGAGCGCCCACTCAACCCCGCGCGAGCGCCCACTCAACAGGGTCAGGTGCCGGAGCCGGGCTCGGTCATCTTGCTCATCCCCTTGGCGGCGACCGCGTCGGGTTGCAGCGAGGAGCCGGCTGCCATCAGGTTGTTCTTCACCGACCCGGCGACGACGTGGTCGCGGCCCTCCATGAGCGCGGCGAAGCCGTCGGCGGCGACCGTCTCGGGGTCGTCCTTCGAGCCCTGGGCGACCCGGGTGTCCTCCATGTCGGCGCGGTCGAAGAACTCGGTGTCGGTCGGCCCGGGCATCAGCGACGTCACCGTGACGCCGGTGTCCTTGAGCTCGACGCGGACCCCTTCGGCGAAGGAGTGGACGAAGGCCTTCGACGCCGCGTAGGTGGCGTGGAACGGTCCGGGTGCCTTGGCCGCGACCGACGACGTCACCAGCACCTTGCCGGAGCCGCGGTCGACCATGTCGCGCATCACCAGCTTCGCCAGGTGCACGGTCGACCGGACGTTGAGGTCGACGAGACGCAGGTCGTCCTCCAGGTCGGTCTCGGTGAACGGACCGCCCACCCCGACGCCGGCGTTGAGCACGAGCACGTCGATCGGGCGGTTCCCGTGGCTCGCACGCAGGTACAGCTCGTTGACGCCCTCGGGGGTCGAGAGGTCCACGCGTACGGCGGTCACCTGGCTGCCGGAGTCACGCAGCGAGTCCGCGGCGGCCTCGAGCTCGTCGTCCTCGGCAGCCACCAACACGTCGTACCCGTGCTCGAGGAACTGCCGGGCCAGGGCAAGTCCGATGCCGCTCGAGGCGCCGGTCACGACGGCGCAGGGAGGGCCCGACTGGTCAGCCGCGGTCTGCTCCATTGCCTGCTGTGGGGTGGTCATGGCGTTGCAGTACCCCGCACGCCGCGGACGACACCGGTGGGCCGGTCAGTCGGTGAGGACGTGCGCCTCGTTGAGCATCTCGGCGACCAGGAACGACAGCTCCAGCGACTGCACGCGGTTCAGGCGCGGGTCGCACACCGACTCGTAGGCCTCGGACAGGTCGGCCTCGAGCAGGGACTCGCCGCCACCCACGCACTCGGTGACGTTGTCGCCGGTGAGCTCGACGTGGAGCCCCCCGGGCCAGGTGCCGAGCGAGCGGTGCACGTCGAAGAAGCCCTGGACCTCGTCCATGACGTCCTCGAAGCGGCGGGTCTTGTACCCCGACGACGCCTCGAAGGTGTTGCCGTGCATCGGGTCGCAGACCCAGGCGACCTGGATGCCCGCCGCGGTGACCTTCTCGACGAGCTCGGGCAGGACGTCGCGGATCTGCCCGGCACCCATCCGGGTGATGAAGGTGAGCCGGCCGGCCTCGTTCTCGGGGTTCAGCTTGTGCGCCAGCGCGATCGCGTCGTCGGCCGTCGTCCTGGGACCCAGCTTCACGCCGATCGGGTTCTGGATCCGGCTCATCAGCTCCACGTGGGCGCCGTCGAGCTGACGGGTGCGCTCCCCGATCCACAGGAAGTGCGCGGACACGTCGTAGGGCAGGTCGGTGCGGCTGTCGATCCGGGTCAGCGCGTGCTCGTACTCGAGGATCAGGGCCTCGTGGCTGGAGTGGAAGTCGACGCGGTGGAACTCGTCGGGGTCGGCGCCGATGGCCTGCATGAACGTCAGTGCCCGGTCGATCTCGGCGGCCATCCGCTCGTAGCGCTTGCCGGCCGACGACGAGCGGACGAAGTCGGTGTTCCAGGTGTGCACCTGGCGGAGGTCGGCGTACCCGCCGGTGACGAAGGCGCGCACGAGGTTCAGCGTCGCCGCCGAGGAGTTGTAGACGTCGAGGAGCCGCTGCGGGTCCGGGGTCCGGGACTCGGTGGTGAAGTCGAAGCCGTTGACGGCGTCACCGCGGTACGCCGGCAGGGTGACCCCGTCCCGCGTCTCGGTGTCGGACGAACGGGGCTTGGCGTACTGCCCCGCGAGCCGCCCGACCTTCACCACCGGGACCGACGCGGCGTAGGTCAGCACGACCGCCATCTGCAGGAGGACCCGCAGCTTCGCGCGGACGTTGTCCGCGGTCGCCCCCTCGAGCGTCTCCGCGCAGTCGCCGCCCTGGAGCAGGAAGGCCTCGCCGCGGGTGACGGCCGCGAGCTTGCCCTTGAGGTCGTCGCACTCCCCCGCGAAGACGAGCGGCGGGACCTTGCGGAGCCGGGCGACGGTGGCGTCGACGGCGTCGCGGTCGGGCCAGCTCGGCTGCTGCGCAGCACCCATCGAGTGCAGGTCGAACAGGTCGGGGATCGTCACCGGCCAAGCCTACGCCGGGGCTCGGTGCGGCTCGGGCCGAGTCCGCCGAAGGTCGGGACAAACCGGGCATTCGCGCTCTATCGTCGTCGCCATGGGGCTGCTAGACCGATACCGGCCGACCGTCGCGGACGAATGGAAGCCAGCGACGTTCGGCGCCTGCGTGTGCATCGACCACGTGGACACCCTGCTCGACGCGCGGATCCCGGTCGCCGACGGCGCGGGTCCTGAGGACATCCCGGCCACCGTGCTCGTCGCCGACCTGGTGACCTCGGGCGCGCTGACGATCCTGCCGAGCCCCAACGAGCTGTACGTCGTGGCGCCGAGCACCCAGGAACGGCGTGGCCCGTTCCACTGGCGGGTCGTCACCGACGCCGCCCTGGAGCAGTTCAGCCGGGCCGACGCCCCGGTGCAGCTCGACGACGTGCTGTTCCTGCAGCCCGGTGTGGAGTCGGTGCTCTGGGTCGGCGACCGCACGGTGCTGGCCGTCGCAGCGCCACGGCTCTGCATCCGCGGGCTCCAGGGAGCCGTCGTCCGCGCGCTCCTCAACCCCCGGCTGCGCACCTCTGCCTGAACCTGCGGGCGCTCAGTATTGCCCGTCGAGCTGTCCCCGACCCGCGTCACGACTCGCAGGGCAACTCTCAGCAGGACGAGCACCAGCTCAGCCGAAGAAGACCTCGGCCTCGGCGTACTCCTCCGGCGAGACGGTCTTGAGCTCCCCGGTGCCCTCGATCAGCGGCACCCGGACGATGTCCTTGCCGCGCAGCGCCACCATCTTCCCGAAGTCGCCCTCGGACACCGCGGTGATCGCGTGCAGTCCGAACCGGGTCGCCAGCCACCGGTCGAACGCCGTCGGAGTGCCGCCACGCTGGACGTGACCGAGCACGACCGCCCGCGCCTCCTTGCCGGTGCGCTGCTCGATCTCCTTGGCGAGCCGGTCCCCGATGCCGCCGAGCCGCACGTGGCCGAACGCGTCCTTCTCACCGCTGACCAGCGTCATGTCGCCGCCCTCGGCGGGCACCGCTCCCTCGGAGACCACGACGATCGGCGAGAAGTTGGTCTTGAACCGGTTCTCGACGTGCGCGCAGACCTTCTCGATGTCGAACGGCCGCTCGGGGATCAGCACGATGTTGGCGCCGCCGGACAAGCCGGCGTGCAGCGCGATCCAGCCGGCGTGCCTGCCCATCACCTCGACGACCAGGACCCGGTGGTGGGACTCGGCCGTGGTGTGCAGCCGGTCGATGGCCTCCATGGCGATGTTGACCGCGGTGTCGAAGCCGAAGGTGAAGTCGGTGCCCGACAGGTCGTTGTCGATCGTCTTGGGGACGCCGACCACGTTCACGCCGAGGTCGGAGAGCTTCGTCGCGACCCCGAGGGTGTCCTCGCCGCCGATCGCGATGAGCGCGTCCACGCCGTTCGTGGCGAGGTTCTCCTTGATCTTCTCGACTCCGCCGTCGATCTTGAACGGGTTGGTCCGCGACGACTTCAAGATGGTGCCGCCGCGCGGGAGGATGCCGCGGACCTCGTCGACCCCCAAGGGGCAGGTCAGGTTCTCGAGCGGGCCCCGCCAACCGTCGCGGAACCCGACGAACTCGAACCCGTGGACCCCGACGCCCTTGCGGACGACGGCCCGGATCACCGCGTTGAGGCCGGGGCAGTCCCCACCTCCGGTCAGCACACCAACTCGCATGGGGCCACCGTAGCGACGTTCTTTTGATCGTTCCAGGGCCACCTAGGCCCAACCGACTCGTTACGGTGCCGCCATGACCTTCTCCATCGTCGCGCGCTCCGAGGACGGCGAGTCCTGGGGCGTCGCCGTCGCGTCCAAGTTCCTCGCTGTCGGCTCCGCCGTGCCCGCAGCCGTCGCCGGCATCGGCGCCATCGCGACCCAGGCCGACGCCAACGTCGCCTACAAGGGGCTGGCGCTGGCCCACATGGACGACGGCGCGACGGCCGAGGTCGCCCTGGCGCGGCTGCTCGAGGAGGACGACGGCCGGGCCCACCGCCAGGTCGGCCTCGTCGACGCCGACGGCAACGCCGCGAGCCACACCGGCGAGGAGTGCTTCGACTGGGCGGGCGGGGACACCGGTCCCGGGGTCGCGATCCAGGGCAACATCCTCGCCGGGCCGCAGGTCGTCACCGCCATGCGGGAGAGCTGGGACTCGACGAAGGACGAGCCGAACCTGGCCCGCCGCCTCCTCGCGGCACTGACCGCCGGGGACGCGGCGGGCGGTGACAAGCGCGGCCGCCAGTCGGCTGCCCTGCTGGTGGTCCGCGACGGCGCCGGGTACGGCGGCAACGACGACATCGCCGCCGACCTGCGGGTGGACGACCACCCCGACCCGTGCGCCGAGATGGCCCGCCTCCTGGACCTCCACGAGCTCTACCTGACCGCCTCCACCGAGGAGGAGAAGATGCCGATCGACGACGCCCTGCGGCAGGAGCTCGAGACGAGGGCGCAGGAGCTGGGCCACGCGAGCCTCGACGCCTGGGTCGGCACCGAGAACTACGAGATGCGGGTCGGCGACGACTGGATCGACCGCCGCATCCTGGCGATCCTCCGCGACGGGAGCGACGCATGAGCGTGCTCGCGATCGACGCCGGCACGACCGGGGTCACCGCGCTCGTCGTCACCCCCGAAGGCACGCTGGCCGCCAAGGGCTACCAGGAGTTCGGGCAGCACTTCCCCAAGCCCGGCTGGGTCGAGCACTCACCGGAGGAGATCTGGCAGGCCACCCTCGAGGCGGTCCGCGAGGCCCTCGACGCGTACGACGGTCCGCCGCCGCAGGCCATCGGCATCACCAACCAGCGCGAGACCGTGCTGCTGTGGGACAAGGAGACGCTCGGCTCCCCGCGGCGGGCCATCGTCTGGCAGGACCGCCGGTCCGCCGACATCTGCCGGCGGATGAAGGAGGAGGGTCACGAGGACCGGGTCTCGGAGCTGACCGGGCTGCGCCTCGACCCCTACTTCTCCGGCACCAAGCTGCGCTGGATCGCCGAGCACGAGCCGCACACCTGGGCGCTGGTCGAGGACGGCCGCTACGCGATCGGCACGGTCGACTCCTACCTGATCGCCCGGATGACCCGCGGCACCTGGCACGTCACCGACGTCTCGAACGCGTGCCGGACGCTGCTCTTCGACCTCGCCGAGGGCGACTGGAGCGACGAGCTGTGCGAGCTGTTCGGGGTGCCGCGGGCGGCTCTGCCGGAGATCGTGCCGTCGTGGGGCGAGATCGCGCGCACGGACCCGAAGGCGTTCCTCGGCCTGGAGCTGCCGATCTCCGGCATCCTCGGCGACCAGCAGTCGGCGTTGTTCGGGCAGACCTGCTTCGAGGTCGGTGACACCAAGTGCACCTACGGCACCGGGTCGTTCGTGCTCACCAACACCGGCTCCGAGGTGGTGCGCTCCGACGCCGGGCTGCTCACCTCGGCGGCCTGGAAGGCGCCGGACGGCACGATGACCTACTGCCTCGAAGGGGCCATCTTCGTCACCGGAGCCGCCGTGCAGTGGTTGCGGGACGGGCTGCAGATCGTCGGGTCGGCGGCCGAGACCGAGGCGATCGCCGCCACCGTGAAGACCAGTGACGGGGTGGTCTTCGTCCCCGCACTGACCGGCATGGGCGCCCCGGACTGGGACCCGCACGCGCGCGGGCTCATCATCGGCATCACCCGCGGCACGACCCGGGCGCACATCGTCCGGGCGACGCTGGATGCGATCGCCTACGAGGTCCGCGACGTCATCGACACCCTGCCGGAGGAGTCGCCGCTCACGAGCCTCACCGTCGACGGTGGCGCGTCGGCCAACGACCTGCTCTGCCAGCTCCAGGCCGACCAGCTCGGCGTGCCGGTGGAGCGGCCGAGCATCGTCGAGACGACCGGGCTCGGCGCGGCCTTCGCCGCAGGGCTCGGCGCAGGAGTGTGGTCCTCGACCGACGAGCTGAAGCAGACGTGGGCGCTGGACCGGCGGTTCGAGCCCGCTGGCGAGCGGGACGCCGCCGATGCCGCCCACTCCCGCTGGCGCGACGCCGTCGAGCGGGCCAAGGGCTGGTCGACCGACTAGGACAGCTCGGCAAAGGCACTGGACGCCGCGTCCGCCTCCGCGCGGGCGTCCTCCAGCGTCGCCGCCGCCTCCTCCAGCCCGGAGTCGAGGTCGCCGAGCCGTTCGGCGGCCGCGTCGGTGTGCTCCTCCAGCTCGGCGACGCGGCGGCGCAGCTCCTCGAGCTCGGCCTCCAGCTGCAGCACCTTCGCCTCCGCCTTGGCGCGCTTCCTGGTCGCCTTGTCGAACGCCTTCTGCGCCGCGCGCACCGACGCCCCGGCCGCCTCCACCCGAGCCCGGGCCTCCTCGCGCGCGCGGTCGGCGGGATCGGCGTCGCGCACCACGCTCAGCGCCGGGCGCTCCTCCCCCGAGCTCGTTGCAGCCGTCCCGGCAGCGGGACCCGCCTGGTCCAGGGGTACGGCGAGCACCTCGGCCAGCGAGGCCATCCCGGTGGAGCTCAGCGGCTGGGCGAGCAGCCCGCTCCGGACCGCCTCCGCGGCAGGCCGGTCCGTCATGGCCGCCTGCAGGGTCTCCTCCACCTGGCGCACCGCCGCGTCGCTCAACCGTTGGTCTCCCTCGGAGGCAGCGAGGGCAGTGGCCTCGGAGGCGACCGCGGTGACCAGCTGGCGGCGTTGCCGGGCGAGGTCGCGCAGCGCGTCGCCCCGCAGCAGCGACTGGGCCTGCCGGAGCTGCTCCCCCAGCTCCACCACCTGTTCGACGAGCTCGCCTCGCCGCCGCACGAGGAGGTTCACCGCCCATGCCGCGACCGCTGGGCGGCGGAGCGCCTTGACCGCGGCGGCCAGCTCCTTGTCGCCGTCGGCGCGGGCGCTCTTCTCCGCAGCGGTCCGGGCTGCGGTGAACTCGTCGGGACGCAACCCGTAGAGCCGCTGCGCGACGGTCCGGAGGTCTTCGGCCATCTCAGGCAGTCCCGCCGGCCCCGGTCATCCCAGCTCTTCGTCGAGCCCGTGCTCGATCGCGTAGCGGACGAGCTGCACGCGGTTGTGCATCTGCAGCTTGCCCAGGGTGTTCTGCACGTGGTTCTGCACGGTCCGGTGCGACAGCACCAGCCGGTCGGCGATCTGCTTGTAGGACAGCCCCTTGGCGACGAGCCTGAGCACCTCGGTCTCCCGCTCGGTGAGCCGCGGCAGCTGCGGGTCCGTCGAGGACTGCGGGGTCTCGGAGAGCCGGCGGTACTCACCCAGCACCAGCCCGGCGAGACCCGGCGTGAACACCGTGTCCCCGTTCGCCACCCGGTGGACGGCCGCCAGGAGGTCCTCGCTCGACGCGGACTTGACGAGGTAGCCGGTCGCGCCGGCCTTCACCGCGTCCAGCACGTCGCCCTGCTCCCCGGACGCCGAGAGGATCAGCACCCGGACCGACGGGTCGTCCTGCACCAGCGTCGCGGTCACCTCGACCCCGGTGGGCGCCGGGATCTGCAGGTCCAGCACGACCACCTGGGGGCGGGTCGCCCGGGCACGTGTGATCGCCTCGTCACCGGTCGCCGCGGTGGCGACCACGGTGAGCCCGGCGCGTTCGAGGTCCCGGACGACCGCGTCGCGCCACATCGGGTGGTCGTCGACGACCATCACGCGCAGGGCAGGCGGCTGGGCGGGTGGCTGGGCGGGCTCCACGACGACCCCGGTCAGGACGCCTGGCGGTCGGCGCCGTCCGCGGACTCCCCGGACGGCGAGGCCGACGTCGAGGACGACTGCGAGGAGGTGACGCCGGCGGGCCCCCGGCTGCCGCCGGCCTTGCGGGCAGCTTCCTTCTCCAGCGCCTTGGCGCGTGAGGCGTACATGTCGACGTACTCCTGGCCGGAGAGCCGCATGATCTCGTACATGATCTCATCGGTCGCCGAGCGCAGGATGAACCGGTCTTCCTGCAGCCCCTCGTAGCGCGAGAAGTCCAGCGGCTTGCCGAAGCGCACGTGCGGGCGGGTCCACCGGCCGAACGTCTTGCCCGGCGGGGCGACGATGTCGGTGCCGACCACCGCGACCGGAATGACGGGGTGGCCGGTCTCGATCGCGAGCCGTGCGACGCCGACCTTGCCGCGGTACAGCTTCCCGTCGTGGGACCGCGTGCCCTCGGGGTAGATCCCGAAGAGGTGCCCCGCGTCGAGGACCCGCTTGGCCGAGATCATCGCGCCGGCCGCCGCGTCGGCTCCCGACCGGTCGATCGGGACCTGGCCGGCACCGGAGAAGAACCTCTTCTGCAACCAGCCCTTGAACCCCGGTGTCGTGAAGTACTCCGCCTTCGCCACGAACGTCACCTTGCGGGTGAGCGTCAGCGGCATGAACATCCAGTCGCTGTACGAGAGGTGGTTGCTGGCCAGGATCGCGGGACCGTCGGTCGGCACGTGCTCGACACCTTCGGCCGTGGGCCGGAAGACGAGGCGCAGCAGGGGCCCGAGTGCGATGAACCGAAGGAACCAGTAGAACACCCGACCACCGCCTCGGAATTCGCACGGCACGCCGGATGCGTGCGCGGTCACACCCTAGCCTGACCTTTGCCGGCATGGGACGATCGGAGACGCGGCGGCGGTCTGTCCACGACCCGCCGACCTCACCCACTTTGCAGCCATGGAGGACCTCGTGCCGATCGCACCCGAGGATGAGGCGTACGCCGCCCCAGCGGACGCCGACCTCACCGGCGGCCGCCGCATCGGCGTGCTCGTCTCGCACGGCTTCACCGGGTCCCCGGCCTCGGTGCGTCCGTGGGCCGAGCACCTCAACGCAGCGGGGTACGCCGTGTCGGTCCCGCTCCTGCCGGGCCACGGGACCTCGTGGCAGGAGCTGAACCAGCTGACGTTCGCCGACTGGTACGCCGAGGCGGAGCGCGCCTTCGAGAAGCTGCAGGGCGACTGCGACCAGGTGTTCGTCGCCGGGCTGTCCATGGGCGCCTTCATCGGGCTGAAGCTCGCGGTCGAGAAGGGCCGCGACGTCGCGGGGCTGCTGCTCGTGAACCCTGCGATCAACTCCGAGCGCAAGGACGTCAAGCTGCTGCCGGTGCTCAAGCGCGTCGTCCCGGCGTTCCCGGCGATCGGCAACGACATCAAGAAGCCCGGGGTCGACGAGCGCGCCTACAGCAAGACGCCGCTCAAGGCGCTGGCCTCGCTCTTCGCGGAGTTCAAGACCGTCCGCCCCCGCCTGGCGGAGGTGACCCAGCCCGTGCTGATCTTCCGGTCCCGCGAGGACCACGTGGTCGACCCGTCGTCCGGTCGCATCATCATGTCGACGGTGTCCTCCCGCGACCTCGAGGAGCGGGTCCTCGAGGAGAGCTACCACGTCGCCACGCTCGACAACGACGCCCAGACCATCTACGCCGACTCGGTGGAGTTCATCCACCGGGTCTCCGCGTGACCGACGCGCGGCAGACACCGGACACCCGCCATGACCCCTGACCCGTCGCCCGCCGACGACCCGGACCGCGGCCTCGACGTCGACGCCCGGTTCGCCGAGATCATCGCGGGCTGGCAGCCCAGCCCGCCGGAGGTCGACGACGAAGCCGGCGGCGACGCGGCCGAGCCGGACCCCACCGCCGGTCAGCCTGAGGTCGACGAGCCCGCGCAGGAGCCGCCGCAGGCCGAACGGCTGAAGAGCCTGTTCCAGCCGTCCTGGAACGACCCCCTCGAGACCGAGGCCAGCTGGGAGGACGAGGGCCACTTCGTCCCGCCGCCACCGCCGCCGCTGCCGCACGTCGAGCCCAACCGACGGCTGGCCTGGGCCGGCCTCGTCGGGACACCGCTGATCGCGCTGCTGCTGATCGGCGCCGGCATCCGGGTGACCGGGTGGATGGCGTTCCTGCTCGTGATGACGTTCGTCGGCGGGTTCGGCTACCTGGTGGCGACGATGCGCCCCGGCCCGCCCGACGACTGGGCCGGCGACGACGGCGCCCGGCTCTGACCCCTCCCGCACCGCCGGGCTGACGACAGATTCCGGCGAACCGGCGTCACTCGATCAGGCGGACCGGGTCGCCGGAGATCTGGGCGTCCCACGTCGTGACGTCGTGCACCGAGCCGCTGGCGAAGGAGACCTGCACGCGGTACCAGCAGTTGGTGAACACCGCCTGGTTGCAGGTGTAGTCCGGTGGGATCGGGATCATCATCGTCTGCACCTTGCCGTTGTTCGTTGTCGGCGTGATCGCCGTGGCGGTGCAGCCGGTCAGCGCCTGCCAGGTGCCACCCGAACCCGTCTTGCTCGTGCAGCCGCCTGGGTACGGGTTGGTGATCGCGCCGCCGCTGGTGCTCGTGGCGTCGGTGGGCAGCAGCACCCTGACCGTCGCCGAGCCAGCCGCGTCGCCGGCGTCGAAGAACGAGAACTCGATGTACTGCCCGGCAGCCCCCGGCAGCGCCCGGATCAGGTTGAACGTCGAGGACGCCGCCTCCGAGTTCGCGTAGATCGGCATCCGGTCCCAGCCCGAGACCGCGACGTCCCGCTCACCGCCGGCGGGGGTGACGGCCCGGATCGCAAAGGAGTTCGTCCCGCCGCCGACCGGGCTCGCGTCGCCGTTGGCACCCGCGAGCCCCGCCACGTCACCGGTGGGAACCGTCCGGACGAGCTCGTTGCTCGGGAACGTGTGCGACTTGTTCGTGCGCACGTGCAGGTAGTAGTCCCCGGCGCGCTGGGGGGTGAAGGTGCACAGCGACGTCCAGTTGTGGAAGACCTGGGCCAGGTGGCTGCTGTACGTCGCCCGCCCGCTCTTGAGGTTGTCGTAGGTCGGGTAGGTCGTGAAGGCGCCGTACTGCTTGGCGCAGCCCGACACCACCGGCGCCTGCAGCGGGTCCATGGTGTCCGTCTGCTCCCGCACCATGAACGTCGTGGTCATCGGCGCGGTCGGCGGGCTGACGCCTGGGAAGTTGTCGCCGGTGCAGAAGGGCACCGACGGCTCGTGGCCAGGTGGGATCGTCCCGGTGTTGCTGTAGCGGGTCTTGCCGTCGGTCGTCACGAAGGGGTTCATGTTGTCGTCGAGCACGAGCCAGCTCGGCAGCTGGTCGGTGGTCGAGGACGGGTTGTTCTCCCCGCACGACTGCCCGGTGAGGACGAAGGCAGGGTCGAACAGCTGCATCTGGATCGGACGGCCGACCATCCCCGGCTGCACCTTGATCACCCAGAAGTAGCCGCGCTCGCCCTTCCTGTCCGAGCCCTCCGGGTACTCGGTGTTCTGCCGACCCCCGTCGCAGTAGTCGACACCGGCGTCCTGGCAGCCGACGGTGCCGTAGCGGTCGCCGTGCACCTTGCCGACCTGTGGTCCCTGCACCGAGGCCCACATCATCGGGTTCTGCGGGCAGTTGCCCGGGCGCGAGGAGCCGATCGCCGACCCGCCCGGGGCGGGTGAGCTGCCGCCTCCACCGGCGGGGGGCTCCGTCCCGAAGGTGTTGCAGGGGCTGCCCATCGGCGCCGGACCGGTGAAGTCCGCCACCGCGGTCCGCGTGATGCTCGTGCTGCTGACGCCGATGATCTGGCCGAACTGGTTCGCGATGGACGAGCTGATGGTGACGCGCAGCTGGGTGGTGCGGTCGCCCTGCTCGACGGTGACGGTCACGTCGGGGCTGGCGTCGTCGTACCCGTTGCGCTTGGCGACCTCGAGCGCCCGGGTGCGGGCGTTGGTCATGTCCTGGGGCAGGTACGGCACGCCCGCCATCGCGGCGGCGTCCGCGGCCTTCTGGATCCGCTCTCCCTCGAGGTACCAGCGGGAGGTGTCGACGGCGGTCGCAGCGAGCCCGATGAACAGCGCAGGGATCAGGATCGAGATCACCACGGTCACGTAGCCCGCCTCGTCGCGGCGGCGTGAACGAACGCGGTCCCGGAGGCGGGCGAGTCTGCTCATTGGTGGGCCCCTGGCGCACATGAGGTGTTGTTGAGCGGTTCGAAGGACAGGACCGCGTGGTCGCTCATCTGCATCGATGCCCCGAAGATGCCGGTGAGGAAGTCGTGGTCGAAGACGATCTGCACGCCGACGGCTTCGAGCGCGGCGGCACTGTCGGCGCACCCGTTGATGAGGCTGGAGTCCCACGACCCCTGCGCGTAGCGGAACCGGTCCTGGCTGTCCGACCAGCGGTAGGCGACGCACTCGCTGGAGCACCCGGCCAGCCCGGGCATCGAGGTCGCGGTCCCAGGAAAGCCCCTGTCGTTCGCCTTGTAGACCATGATGTAGGTGATCGCGTCCCGCGGCAGGACCGTGCGGGCCGAGGTGATCGCGTCGGCCGCGAGCTGGGCCAGCTCTGGCACACCCGTGGCCGGGCACGGTACGGCGTCCGCCGCCTCAGCCACGCACGGACCGGCTGCGGCTCCCGTGGAGGCCGCCCGGACGCCGACCCTCGCTGCCGACGTCACGCCGACGTGGTCGCGCATCAGGAACGCCATCTCGATGATCCCGAAGATCATCGTCATCACCACGCCGGTGACGAGGGCCGCCTCGATCGCCACCGCGCCGCGCTCACCCCGTCGGGCCCTGCCCCGCACCGTGTGCGATCCGACCGTGGGTCTGCCAACCGTGCGTCTGCCCGTCACGAGTGGCTCCCGGCTGCACAGCTGCCGGCTCGCAGCGGCTCGAAGTTCATCACCGCGTGCTCCGACATCGTGAACGAGGTCCCGAGCAGGCCGCTGAGGAACTCGTGGTCGGCGACCACGTGCACGCCGACCGAGTCGACGTTGGTCGGGAAGCAGGCGTTGACCGTCTGGCGGTCCCAGCTGCCACTGGACTGGACGAAGGTGCCCGAGGTCGCGTTCCAGGTGTAGCCGAGGCAGGCGGTGACCGCGGCGCAGGAGCCGGGCATCGAGCTCAAGGACCCGGGATAGCCGTCGGCGTTCGCCTTGTAGACCAGGACGTACTGGATCGACTCGGCCGGCAGCGCGGTGCCGTTGCGGGCGACCGCGTCGGCTGCGAGCTTCGCGAACGGGGCAGGGTTGCTGGCGGGGCAGGGCGTGGCGGGCAGCGGGTTGCACCCCGGCTCGGCTGCGGCGACACGGGCACCGGTCCGCGCGGCGGACGTCACCGCGACGTAGTCGCGGATGAGCAGCGGCAGCTCGACGACTCCGAGGAGCACCACGAGGAGCACCGGGGTCACCAGGGCCGTCTCCACCGCGACTGCGCCTCGCTGACCGGGCGTGCCGCGTCGGCCGGGGAGCCACGGTCCCCGCCGGCGCGTTCGTGCCCCTGGCCAGCTCACGACGAGGACCCCCTAGGCGATGATGCGGCATTTGTGCCGTTTACATCGTGCCGGAGCCACTCCGCCCTGGGAGCCGAAACCGCCAAACTAGGGCAGATCGGGACATACGTCCCAACCGGACCAACGTCCTGCAGCAGGGGCGCACCCGGGCCCTCAGCCCAGCGGGGTCTCCTCGTCGTCGAGGTCGATCTTGGTTACGTGCGGCTCGGCGGCCGAGGCGTCCGTGCCGGCCGTCGCGGCGCCGGCCGCACGGGCCTCGATCAGGGTGGCGGCCGCCTGGAGCAGGGAGCTGGCGGCGACCGCCAGGTGGGTGCGCACCTCCGGACTGGCCCCTCGGACCTTGTGGATCGCCTGGCAGACCGGGCAGTAGGTGCAGTCCTGTCCCCCGGTCGCGACGTGCTCGTTGACCGTGCGCCAACGGTCGGCGAGACCGTCGACCAGCCCCTCGACACCGGCCGCTGCTCCGCCTCCGTCCTCGGCCTTCGCCCAGTCCTGGAGCGCGTCGAGGAGCTTCGCGGCCTCCTCGCCGACGCTGCCGACGGCATCGTCGTGCTCGCTGTCACTCATCGCTCGTTCCCCTCCGCCGGCGCGAACCTCACCGTGAGGGCCCCCGCCTCCAACCGCGCACCCACGACCCGCTGCTGCCGCAGCGCGGAGGGGAGCACGAAGACCCGACGGTAGGACCCTACGGTCACGACCAGCTCGTCGCCGTGCCTGCCCAGGTCGACGTCGCCCTTCTCCGCGAACGGCAGCGCCAGTCGCAGCACCGCACCCTCACCGGTCCGGCGCACGGTGACCGGCGGCTCGCCGGTCGGCGTCGCGAGAGGGTCGTCGTCACGGTACGCCGCGGCGGCGAAAGCCCGGAGCTCGTCGACGCCCACCGGCTCGCTCGTGCGGTACGCCGACCGCCACACCGGCAGGCCGGAGAACGACTGCTCCACCTCGGTGAGCACCTCTCCCTGAGCGGCGACCCAGCCCGCCCGCCACTCGTCGGCACCGCCGGAGGGGAAGACGCGGTTGGCGATCACCCCGTCGACCAGGTAGCCGTACAGCGACAGCGTGGTCAGCGACCGTCGCGCCTCCGCCACCACGACCTGCTCGGGCGTGAGCACGAGCCGCACGCTGGTCTGCTTGCCGGTGAGGATCTCCTTGACCTGCTCGAGGTCCTGGTGCAGCCGTTCCACCGCGTCGAAGACCGCCTCGTGCGGCATGGGAACGCCGGCGGCCTTGTTGAGCACCGGCTTGAGCGCGCGGACGATGCGGCGCTGCACCGGGAACAGCCGGTCCATGTACCAGCCGAGCGCCTCCGGGAGCGCCAGCAGCCGCAGCGTCTCCGCGGTCGGGGCACAGTCGACGACGACCACGTCCCACTCCCCCGACACCACGTGGCGGCGCAGCTCCAGCAGCGCCAGGACCTCCTCGGCACCGGGCAGGACCGTGAGCTCCTCCGCGGTGATCGCGTCGACGCCGGCGGCCTCCAGCACCGACAGCAGGTAGCGCTGGATCTCGGCCCACGACTCCTCGAAGCGGCGCTGCGCGTCGACCTGCTGGACGTGCAGCGAGCCGGAGACCGGGGTCGGCTCCGAGCCGATCGCCACGCCGAACGCGTCGGCCAGCGAGTGCGCCGGGTCGGTCGACATCACCAGCGTGCGCAGCCCCCGGGAGGCAGCGAGCGCAGCGGTGCCGGCCGCCGCGGTCGTCTTGCCGACCCCGCCCTTGCCGGTGAAGAGGATGATGCGCATCGGCGCGGCCGCTCAGCCGGTCAGCCGGTCAGGAGAGCGACTCGACGCGCTTCTTGAGCCCCTTGAGGGCGGCGTCGATGATGACCTTCTCGGCCTTGCGCCGCAGCATCCCGATCATCGGCATGTTCAGCTCGGCCTCGAGCTGGTAGGTCACCTCGGTCGGCCCGTCGGCGCCCGTGCCCTGCGGCTCCAGCCGGTAGGTGCCGTTCAGCTTCTTGAGCATCTTGCCCTGCACGAGGGTCCAGTCGACCGACTCGTCGCCGTGCCAGTCGTAGGTCAACGTGTAGGTGTCCTTGATCGGGCCCTCGGCGATCTCGAACAGCACGTCCTTCGCGCGGCCGTCCGGGAACGTCTCCTGGACCTCGGCCTTCCGCATCCCCTGCGCCCAGTCGGGGTACGCCGGGAAGTCCGCGATCACCGACATGATCGTCTCGGGCGGTGCGGAGATCAGGATCGTGGAGCTGGTCTGGTCGGCCATGAGGACCCGTTCCTCCTTCGACGGCGTGCTGGACGGACCGAGCCTACCCACGGTGGCGCCCCGGCCCGTTCCCGGTAGGTTCAGCAGCGGAGTGCAGGTGGCCGGGATGCAGTTGCGCGGGCGGCCAGGTCGGCAGGAGGAGGCACTGGTGCGGGAGTACTCGACGCCGCTGTCGGTCAGCATCCCGAGCACGGGGAGCCTCACCGACGACCTCGTCGTCAACGGCGAGCAGCACCCGGAGACCGTCGCCCTCTCACGGCGTACCGGCGCGGGTGCGCCGTGGACCGACGTCACCGCGGCACAGTTCCTGCACGAGGTCCGCCGTACGGCCAAGGGACTGGTCGCGGCCGGCATCCAGCCGCAGGACCGGGTCGCGCTGGTCGCGAAGACGCGGTACGAGTGGACGCTCCTGGACTACGCGATCTGGTACACCGGCGCGGTGACGGTCCCTGTCTACGAGACCTCCTCCCGTGAGCAGCTCACCTGGATCCTCTGCGACTCCGGCAGCCGTGCGGTGCTCGTCGAGACCGCCCGGCACGCCTCGGTCGTCGAGGAGATCCGGGACGAGGTGCACGTCGAGCACCTCTGGACCATCGAAGGGCCCAACGAGGCTGTCTCGCTCCTGCAGGCGCTCGGCGAGACGGTGACCGACGAGGCCCTCGAGTCGCGGCGTGCGGCGGTCACGCCCCAGGACGCTGCGACGATCATCTACACCTCGGGGACGACCGGACGTCCGAAGGGCTGCGTGCTGACGCACGGCAACTTCATGTTCGAGCTCGAGACCGCGACCAGCGAGCTGGCTCCGCTGTTCGACACCGAGGGCGCCTCGACGCTGCTGTTCCTCCCGCTGGCCCACGTCTTCGCCCGGATCATCCAGGTGGGGGCGATCAAGCAACGGGTCCGGCTGGGCCACACCGCCGACATCCGCCGGCTCGTGGACGACCTCGGGGAGTTCCGCCCGACCTTCGTGCTCGCGGTCCCGAGGGTCTTCGAGAAGGTCTTCAACACCGCCAGCCAGCGCGCCGCGTCCGAGGGCCGCGGCCGGATCTTCGACCGGGCCACCGACGTGGCGATCGCGTACAGCCGAGCCCTCGAGCGCGGCCGGGTGAGCCCCTTCCTCCGGGCGCAGCACGCGGTCTTCGACCGGCTCGTCTACGGCCGACTGCGCCAGGCGCTCGGCGGCAGCTGCCGCTACGCGGTCTCCGGTGGCGCACCCCTGGGCGAGCGGCTCGGCCACTTCTACCGCGGAGTGGGGGTGCAGGTCCTCGAGGGCTACGGGCTGACCGAGACCGCAGGGGCGGTGACCGTCAACCTCCCCGACGCGGTGCGCGTGGGCTCCGTCGGCCGTCCCCTGCC
The DNA here is from genome assembly GCA_902805865.1 of uncultured Nocardioidaceae bacterium. Lineage (GTDB taxonomy): Bacteria > Actinomycetota > Actinomycetes > Propionibacteriales > Nocardioidaceae > Marmoricola_A. The sequence goes on from CADCUK010000138.1 coordinate 22,009, forward strand.
GGGCACGACGATCCGCGTCGACGACGACGGCGAGCTCCTGGTGCGCGGCGGCCAGGTGCTCGAGGGCTACTGGCGCAACGACGGGGCCACCCGCGAGGTGCTGACCCCGGACGGCTGGTTCCGCACCGGCGACCTCGGTGAGATCGACGAGGAGGGGTTCGTCCGGGTCACCGGGCGCAAGAAGGAGATCATCGTGACCGCCGGCGGCAAGAACGTCGCCCCGGCCGTCCTCGAGGACCGGCTGCGGGCACACCACCTTGTCAGCCAGTGCATGGTCGTCGGGGACGGGAAGCCGTACGTCGCGGCGCTGGTCACCCTCGACCCCGAGGCGTTCGAGCACTGGTCGGACCAGCACGGCAAGTCCGGGGGACTCGCAGCCCTGACCACCGACCCCGAGCTGGTCGCCGTCCTGCAGGAGGCGGTCGACGACGCGAACAAGGCGGTCTCCCAGGCGGAGTCCATCCGCCGGTTCTCGGTGCTGCCGGTCGACTGGACCGAGGAGAGCGGCGAGCTCACCCCGAGCCTCAAGCTCAAGCGGAACGTCGTCATGCGCGAGTTCCGCCGGGAGATCCAGGCGCTCTACGAGCACTGAGTCCCGAAGGTGCTCTGAGCACGGGTCACCGATCCCTGCCTCAGCAGACGGGCAATTTCGCCAATCTCCGGACGAATGTCCAACTTGTGGTGAATCGTTTACCTTGGCCGTCGCCCAGGTGACGCGCCGTGATCCTCCGGCCGGACCGACTTTCAGGTCCCGACCGGCACGACTAGGGAGAGTTCAGGATCTGGCATGGGACGCAGGACAGTAATTCTGATCGTGGCCGCACTCATCGCGGTGGTCGGCTCAGGAATGGTCTTCCTCTACGTCAAGGGGGCGGACGACCGGGCGAAGGAACAGCAAGCCCCCGTCTCGGTCCTCAAGGCGGTGGCCCAGATCGAGCCGGGTGAGTCGCTCGCGGACGCCTCGGCGGCCGGCAAGATCGAGCTGCTCGACGTTCCGATGGAGCAGCGGCTCGACGGCGCCATGGGCAGCATCGGCGAGAGCGGCGAGCTGGTCGCGCTGACGCGGGTCTTCCCCAACGAGCAGATCACCGCGTCGAAGTTCGGCTCGCCGGGCGAGCAGGACACCTTGATCATGCCGCCGGGCAAGTTCGCGGTCTCGGTGAACCTCTCCGACACCGGCCGGGTGTCCGGCTTCGTGTCGCCGGGCTCGCAGGTCGCGCTCTTCCTCACCGGTCCGACCGGCGAGGCGGGCGAGGAGGGCACCCGGGTGCTGCTCCCGGAGGTGCCGGTGATCGCGGTCGGCCAGACCACGATGACCACCGCCACCACCACCACGGCGGAGGGCGCGCAGACGACCGAGAGCCTCCCGCTCACGCTGTTCACCTTGGCGGTGGACCAGGAGGAGGCCGAGAAGGTCATGTTCGCCGCCACGCACGGCGAGCTCAGCTTCGGCCTGCTCAACGACGAGTCCAAGGTGAAGTCGGGTCCGGGCGTCACCCAAGAGAACCTGTTCGGGTGACCTGATGCCGATCATCGTCGAGACGAACACAACGAACGCGGAGCTGTTCCTCTCCGTGTCAGGGGCAGGCACCACGGTGGTGCCCACCCTCGAGGAGCTGCGCCGGGCGCTCTCCGAGACGCCGGACGAGCACGCAGTCGTGCTCGGCCCCGGGGTCGACCTGGACGCAGCCGCCGCGCTCGCGGACAACCTCAGGGTGACCCGGCCGGCGGTGAGCGTGATCCTCATGCGCCGCCGGGTGGACACCTCGGTGCTCGCCGAGGCGCTGCGCTCAGGCATGCGTGAGGTCGTCGAGGAGCGCGACCTGACCGGGCTGGGCGAGGCGGTCAAGCGCGCCCACCAGGTGTACCGCGCGGTCACCGGTCCGGGCAGCCGGCTGGACGACTCGCCGTCAGGCCGCCTGATCACGGTGTTCTCCCCCAAGGGCGGGGTCGGCAAGACCACGATCGCCGCCAACCTCGCGGTCGCGTTCGCGGCCCGGGGGAACCTGCGGGTCTGCCTGGTCGACCTCGACCTCGGCTTCGGCGACATCGCGATCACCCTGCAGCTGTTCCCGGCACGGACGATCGCGGATGCCGTCGCCCTCGAGAGCGACCTCGACTACAAGATGCTCGAGCCGCTGCTGACTCCGCACCGCCGAGGGTTCTCGACGCTCGTCGCACCGGTGCAGCCGGACGCGAAGGACTCGATCCCGGCCTCGCTCATCTCCCGGGTGCTGGCGGTGCTGAAGGCGAACTTCGACTTCGTCATCGTCGACACGTCTCCGGCCTTCGACGAGCACGTCCTCCAGGCGATCGACGAGGCCGACGAGCTGCTGCTGGTGACCACGCTCGACGTGCCGACGTTGAAGAACGTCA
>CADCUK010000139.1:0-378 GCA_902805865.1 uncultured Nocardioidaceae bacterium
ACGCAGGACGTGCTGGAGCGGATGGGCAAGGCCGACCCGCTGCTTGACATCGCCATGCGGCTCGAGGAGGTCGCGCTTGCCGACGACTACTTCGTCGAGCGCAAGCTCTACCCCAACGTCGACTTCTACACCGGCGTGATCTACAAGGCCATGGGGTTCCCCACCCAGATGTTCACGGTGCTGTTCGCCCTGGGCCGGCTACCGGGCTGGATCGCCCAGTGGCGGGAGATGACCGCCGACCCCGTGACGAAGATCGGCCGGCCCCGGCAGGTCTACACCGGCGCGAAGGAGCGGGATCACCCAGCTGCCTCGCGGTGAGCCAGTGGCATCCGAGGCGCATGGTGCTGATCCCTGCACGGCAGGCGTTCTGCAACGCGA
>CADCUK010000139.1:388-5313 GCA_902805865.1 uncultured Nocardioidaceae bacterium
CGCGTGGTCGGTCGGCACGTGCGGTCCGGCGCTCCGGTTGGCCATGCACGCCGACGTCGGTCCAACCACAGCCGTTCTGCAGGCCGTGGGCCCCTGCCCGCTGCGCCGACAAGTGCACGTCCAGGCGGCTTGTGCGGGAGATGCCCACCGAAGGACCCCCGATGACTGGAGACATCAGCGTCCCCGCGAACCGATCCACTCGCCGCGGACGGGGTTCAACTGCTGACCCGATCGCGCAGTGACGCCGTCTGGCATCCGAGGCTCATGGTGCTGATCCCTGTAAGGCAGGCGTTCCGCAACGCGATGGCCGGGAAGGGGGCCGGCATGCGCGTACTCGTGACCGGAGCCGGCGGCACGCTCGGGCTCGCCCTGGCTCCAGCCCTCGAGCAGGCAGGGCACGAGCCAGTCCTGCAGGACGTCCGCGACCTCGACACGGCATACGAGTTCGCCCGCGGTGACGTGCGCGTCGCTGAGGATGTCCGGGCAGCGGCGCGCGGCGCCGACGTCATCGTGCACGCCGCGGCGATCCACGGGATCCACCTCGCTGACCACTCGACCCGCGACTTCTACGACCTGAACCTCACCGGCACGCTCAACGTCTGGGAAGCAGCCGTCGACGCCGGCGTACGAGCCGTCGTCTTCAGCAGCACGATGGGCGTCTACAAGACGCACAGCGCGCCCGGCGGACGAAGCGCCCTGCGGGAGGACGTACCGCTGCGGCCGGGCGACGTCTACGGCTGGACCAAGCTCGCCGGTGAGGAGCTCTGCCAGCTGTACGGAAGGACCCACGGCATACCCAGCGTCGGGCTCCGCTTCGGCATGTTCGTCCCCGAGCCGTTCTTCCGCTACGGCATCCGCCTGCTGTACGGCGGGGTGGACACGCACGACGTCGTGCGGTCGGTGCTGAGCTCCATCGACGCGCTGACCAGTGGTGAGCTCAGGTGGGGGGCGTTCAACGTCGAGTCGGCCGTGCCGTTCCAGGAGGCCGACGCCGTGCAGCTGGCACGGGACCCGCTGCCGGTGCTCGACACCTACTACCCCGGTGCCTCGCACCTGCTGCGTGAGCGCGGGGTCGACTCGCTGGCGCCGATCACCGTGACGTACCCGATGGACCACGCGCGGCAGGTCCTGGGGTTCGAGCCGCAGTGCAACTTCGAGCAATGGCTCGACGAGCTTCGCAGCCGGCCCGAGGAGCGGGCCGACACCAGTCCGCCCTGGCCTTGAACGAGCACCGCAGCGCTCGACACGGTGGAGACGGCACTTCGGCGACGGGCAGGGCACGATGGAGCACCGCACGCTGGGCAGCACCGGCATCGAGGTGTCCGAGCTCGGCTTCGGCGTCTGGGCCATCGGCGGTGACGCGTGAGGCCCGGTCGAGGACGAAGCCTTCCTCGCAGGGGTGCGGCACGCTGACCCGCTCGTCGGAAGTGCGGCTGGTCCGGCGGTCGGGTCGTGATGCGGCCGCCATGTGCCTACGACGGCGAGCCCGGTCCGGCCCTACGTCAAGGCGGCTCGCTCCAGCCCGTGCACGCATCTTCCTCCAGCACCCGACGCGCAGGTCGTGGGCTGGCGCGGGGAGCGGGTGTCCGTCCGGAACCGGACGGCGCTGCGCAGCCACCTCTGCTCCCCGGTAGCGGACGCTGAGCGGCTCACTGGGTCCTCCGCCACTCCGGTGGCGGACCCTCGTCCGGACCGGAGTGGAGCGCGGAGCAAGGTTCACCGAACGACGGGCGACCGGCGCGGTCGTGGGGGAGTGCTGCCCGAGCGCGGGCTCCTGTGGGGGACTTGCGAGCTCATCGCCGAGCTGAGACCGGGCAGCCAGGCGCCGGCAACTCGGGCGAGGCGGTCGACGTCCGGTGGACCGCTTCTCCCGAGGAGCGGACACTCTCCCGGCACCTCACGAGTGCGGGCCCGGCGTCGCCGCCGGGTCGAGCACCCGCGACAGGAACGACTGCGTCCGCTCGTGCTGCGGCGAACCGATGACCTGCGCCGGCGGGCCCTGCTCGACGACGACGCCGCCGTCCATGAACACGACCCGGCTCGCCACCTCCCGGGCGAAGCTCATCTCGTGGGTGACGACCATCATGGTCATCCCCTCGGCGGCGAGCTCGCGCATGACGGACAGCACCTCGCCGACGAGCTCCGGGTCGAGCGCGGACGTCGGCTCGTCGAAGAGCATCAGGTCGGGACCCATCGACAGCGACCGGGCGATCGCCACCCGCTGCTGCTGGCCGCCCGACAGCTGGGCGGGATAGGCGTCCTCCCGCTCGCTGAGCCCGACCTTCTCCAGGTTGACCCGGGCGACCTCGGCGGCCTCGGCCTTCGAGCGCCGCAGGACGCGTCGCTGCGCGATGGTGAGGTTCTCGAGCACCGTGAGGTGCGGGAAGAGGTTGAAGGACTGGAAGACCATGCCGATGCGCCGGCGGACGGCGTCGATGTCCACGTCCGGGTCGGTGACCTCCACACCGCCGACCAGCACCCTGCCGGACGTCGGCTGCTCGAGCAGGTTGATGCACCGCAGCAGCGTCGACTTGCCCGAGCCGGACGGGCCGATGACGCAGACCACCTCCCCGCGGGCCACCGAGAAGTCGATGCCGCGCAGCACTTCGTGGTCGCCGAAGGACTTGTGCAGGTCGCGCACGTCGATGGCGGCGTCCGCGCGGTCGTGCGGCAGGGCCTCGGCGGTCATGCCGTCGCCTTCGCGTTGCGGGCCTCGAGGCGCCGGGCCAGGTAGCTGAGCGGAATGGTGATGGCGAGGTAGCACAGGCCGGCGATGAGGATCGGGGTGATGTTCGCCTTGGTGCTGGCCAGGTCGCGGCCGAACTTCGTGAGCTCGCGGTCGCCGAGCTGCACGCCGAGGAACAGCACGAGCGAGCTGTCCTTGAACAGCAGCACCAGCTCGTTCGTCAGCGGCGGGACGATGATGCGGAACGCCTGCGGAATGACGATGCTGATCAGGGCCCACGTGCTCGACATGCCCAGCGAACGTGCGGCTTCCGTCTGCCCCTTCGGGACCGCCTGGATGCCGGCGCGCACCGTCTCGGCCATGTACGCCGCCGCCACCAGGGTGAGGGCGAGCGCCACCTGGCCGACCGTGCCTCCGGGGATGGTGGAGCCGGGAAAGGCCAGCGGCACCCCGACGCCGACGAACAGGAAGATGAGCAGGGCGGGCAGGCCGCGGAACACCTCGATGTACGCCATCGCGAGCCAGCGGTACGGCGGCACGGACGACAGCCGCATCAGCGCGAGCAGCACGCCGAGCACCAGACCGCCGGTGAAGCCGCTCAAGGTGTAGATGACGGTGTTCTTCAGCGCCACCGTCAGGACCTCGGGGAACATCTCCGCCGCGATCTCGGTGCGGGCGAAGTTCTGCCGCAGCGTCTGCCAGTCGGCGACCAGCGCGACGGCGACGACCGCCGCGACGAAGAGCGCGTACTGCACGGCGAGGCTCAGCCGGCGCTTCTGCCGAAGGGTCAGGCGGGCACGGGGCGCGCCGGTGCGGGTGGAGCTGGTGACGGTCGACATGTCGCTCCGGTCTCGAGGGCGGGGACTGCCGGTCGGCGGCCGGGACCGGGACGTCTAGCTGGCCGGCTGGGTGCCGATCCACTTCTCGTACAGCTCGTCGTAGGAGCCGTCCTCCCGGGCCTGCGTGATGACCTCGTCGATCGTCTTGAGCAGCTCGTCGTTGCCGTCCTTCTTGACCGCGAGGCCGTACTGCTCACCGGTGTCGAGGTTCGCCACGATCTCGTAGTCGGCGTTGGCCTCGTCCTTCAGCCACTCCGACACGACGGGGAGGTCCTGGACGATGACGTCGACCTGACCGCTGCGCAGGCCGTTGAGCTCGGCGTCCGACGACTCGAACGAGACGGGGTCGATGCCCTCGGCCTTGACGTAGTCCTCGCCGGTCGTCGCGGACTGCGAGCCCACCTTCTTGCCCTTGGCGTCGTCCAGCGACGTGATGCCGGAGCCCTTCTTCGCCAGCAGGGCCTGCGTCGCATCGAAGTAGGGGACGGAGAAGTCCAGGTTCGCCTTGCGCTCGTCGGTGATCGTAATGCCGGCGGCAGCCACGTCGCACTTGCCGGCGTTGAGGTCCGCGCCCGTCTTGATCGTCTCGAACGGCGTGTCGACGATCTCCTGCTCCACGCCGAGCTCCTCGGCGACCATGTCCATCAGCTCCACGTCGAAGCCGATGACCTCGCCGTCCCGCTCGAACTGGAACGGCGGGTAGGGCAGGTGCGTGCAGGTCGTCAGCTTGCCGTCCTCCACGAAAGCGATGCCGCCCTCCTCAGCTGGCGCCGAGGTGTCGGAGTCGCCGCCGCCGCCGCAGGCGGTGGCGAGCACGAGGACGGCCGCCGCGAGGGCGGTGCGGGGCAGCAGCCTGAACATGGGCATCTCCGTAGGTTCGTGGTACGAGCCTCGATCCTGGCACTCCAGCGGCTCGACGACCCCCGTCCGCCTCGGCGCGTCGCCGCCGGGGTGGCCGTGACGGCGGCGGCAGCCGCTGCGTCGAGGGGCGTGGCCAGCGCCGCGGCGTGCCGGTCGCGGTCGAGCTGTCCGTGCTCGGGGGTGGGCGTCGTGAGCAGCACGCCGCTGCGCTGCCGAGACCGGAGCCGCAGCACGCGGGCGACCAACCCTGTAGATGATCTCTGACCGAGGGACAACCGGCCCAGAGCTGGGGGCTGCGACAGGGTGAGCTGTGGACGACTGCTTCGACGCTGCCGACGGCAACCGCCGACACCCGCCGCGCTCTGTCGACGCACCGGGTCGCAGGGCAAGCGCGTGCGACGTCCCGGCCACCTAGTCCAGGAGCGCCGTCGCCTCGACCTCGACGAGCAGGTCCGGGCCCGCGAGCACCGACACGCCGATGCCGGTGAACGGCGGGACCGGCGTCTCGCCGAGCGTCGCGCCGGCGCGGGCCACGCCCT
>CADCUK010000140.1 GCA_902805865.1 uncultured Nocardioidaceae bacterium
GGGGGACCAAAGGCGCGCAGGCGTCCCCGGTGCGCATCCCCGACTTCGTCAAGCTCGCGGACGCCTACGGGTGCGTGGGGCTGTCCTGCGACTCCCCGGCCGACGTCGACGAGACGATCCGCAAGGCGATGGAGATCGACGACGTCCCGGTCGTCGTGGACTTCCGGGTCCACCGCGACGCGATGGTGTGGCCGATGGTGGCCGCCGGCACCAGCAACGACGACATCAAGCACGCGCGCGACATGGCGCCGACGTGGGAGGACGACGACCTGTGACCACGCACACGCTCTCGGTCCTGGTGGAGAACAAGCCCGGTGTCCTGGCCCGGGTCGCGGGGCTGTTCAGCCGCCGCGGCTTCAACATCGAGAGCCTCGCCGTCGGCCCGACCGAGCACAGCGAGATCTCCCGGATGACGATCGTGGTCAGCGTCGAGCAGTCGCCGCTGGAGCAGGTCACCAAGCAGCTGAACAAGCTCGTCGAGGTGATCAAGATCGTCGAGCTCGACCCGGGACAGTCGGTGGCGCGCGAGCTGCTGCTGGTCAAGGTGAAGGCCGACGCGAGCACCCGCGGTCAGGTCCTCGAGGTCGTGCAGCTGTTCCGCGCGAAGGTCGTCGACGTGGCCACCGACGCGGTGACCGTCCAGATCGTCGGCAACACCGACAAGCTCGCCGACTTCCTGCGTGTCGTCGAGCCCTTCGGGGTCCGCGAGCTCGTGCAGTCCGGGATGGTCGCGATCGGCCGGGGCTCGCGCTCGATCACCGAGCGCACGCTGCGCCCGATCCCCACGCCGGCACCGCCGGCCGCCGTCTGACAGTCCTGTCCCGCCGTACCGACGCAACACACGAATCGAAGGAGAGCCCACGTGGCTGAGATGTTCTACGACGACGACGCCGACCTGTCGGTGGTCCAGGGGCGCCACGTGGCGATCCTCGGCTACGGCAGCCAGGGGCACGCGCACGCGCTGTCCCTCCGCGACAGCGGGGTCGACGTCCGGGTCGGGCTGCCCGAGGGCTCCAAGAGCCGCGCCAAGGCCGAGGCCGAGGGGCTCCGGGTGCTCACCCCCGGAGAGGCGTGCGAGGAGGCCGACCTGATCATGATCCTGGCCCCCGACCACGTGCAGCGCACGTTGTACGCCGAGGCGGTCGAGCCGAACCTCGTCGAGGGCGACGCGCTGTTCTTCGGCCACGGGTTCAACATCCGCTTCGGCTACATCACCCCGCCGCAGGGCGTCGACGTGTGCATGGTCGCCCCGAAGGGGCCAGGCCACCTGGTGCGGCGCGAGTTCGCCGAGGGTCGCGGCGTGCCCGTGCTCGTCGCGGTCGAGGAGGACGCCACCGGCAAGGCGTGGGAGCTCGCGCTCTCCTACGCCAAGGGCATCGGCGGTCTGCGCGCCGGCGGCATCAGGACCACGTTCACCGAGGAGTGCGAGACCGACCTCTTCGGCGAGCAGGCGGTGCTCTGCGGTGGTGCCTCGCAGCTGGTGCAGTACGGCTTCGAGACGCTCATCGAGGCCGGCTACCAGCCCGAGGTCGCCTACTTCGAGTGCCTGCACGAGCTCAAGCTGATCGTCGACCTGATGTACGAGGGCGGCATCGCCAAGCAGCGCTGGTCTGTCTCCGACACCGCCGAGTACGGCGACTACGTCTCCGGTCCGCGGGTCATCGACCCATCGGTGAAGGAGAACATGAAGGCGGTCCTCGGGGACATCCAGAACGGCGCCTTCGCCAAGCGGTTCATCGACGACCAGGACGCCGGTGGCCCGGAGTTCAAGGAGCTGCGCGCCAAGGGCGAGCAGCACCCGATCGAGGAGACCGGTCGTGAGCTGCGCAAGCTCATGTCGTGGGTGAAGAGCCACGACTCCGACTACGTCGAGGGCACCGCCACCCGCGGCTGACTTTCGCGTGCCGGTTTCCCATGGGATGTCGGCAAACTGTCACTCCCCATGGGTCACATCCCATGGGGAGTGCCAATTCGGCTGCATTTTATGGGAAACCGGCAGGGGGTCAGTCGTCGGCGCGGCTCTCGCTGGCCGTGAGGATCGACTGGGCCACGACCGGCAGCGCGACCTCGTGTCGCTGCGACAGGCGGGCGAGCAACGCGAATGCCCGATGGTCCGACAGGCCGTAGCGCTCCATGGCGATGCCGACGGCGCGACCCACGAGGTCCCGGGTGCGGGCCGCCTCGTTGAGGGCCTGGATCTCCCGGGCGTACTCGATGACGTCCGCGGACTGCCTGGCGAAGAGTGCCGCGACGGACTCGAACTCCGCAAAGGCGCCGACGCGGCGGGAGTAGAGGTTCAGTGCGGCCTGCGAGGTCGGAGCGTCGAAGAGCCTGACGCCCGCCTGGGCCAGGATGCCGCGGTCGACGGCAGCCGATGCGTACTGCTGGTACCGAGGGTCGTTGGCGAGGTCAGGTGCGCTGATGTAGTCGACGCTCGTCGCGGCGTCGAAGCACGGCCCTTCCTTCAGCTCGTACTGCCGGGCGTCGAGGTCGCACAGCGTCGGGTCGGTCGTCGCCACGGTCTCCAGCGTGCCGTCGGCGTGCCGGACCGTGATGCTCGCGTAGTCGACGTCGGGCAGTGCCTCGACCGCGGCCGCGGTGACGCGGCTCAGCGTGCGGTCGAGCTCCATCGGGGACAGGGCTGCGGCCAGCTCCTCGGCGGCCTCAGCGATCAGGTGCTCCTCCATGTCGGCGACGTTACCCGCCCCGGGGAAGGTCCAAGCCCACGGATCCGGTGAACGAAACGCCGCTGAGCAGCGGGACCGACACCGAAGTGTCCACCTCCAATGCGACGTCCACGTCGTCGACGAATCCGCGCTCGACCAGCTCCCGCCCGCTGGCGCAGGCGAGCACTGCCTCGCGCAGTCGCGGGACCGCGTGCCGGTACCCCGCCGCAGCGATCCCGGCCTCCGGGCTGAGCGGACCCACCCCGAGATCCTCGAGCCCGGCCACCACGGCGCCGGCACCCAGCTGGTCCTCGAGGCACGGGCGCAGCGACCCGTCCGGCCACCGCTCCCCGGCCGCGACGACCGCGACCGAGGCGGCGGGGTCCTCGACCAGCCGACCGGCCAGCCACCGGGCCACCGCAGTCGCGTTGCGAAGTGCGGCCCCGACCACCGTCGCGCCGCTGTCGCGCAGCAGGAAGCTGGTCGTCGAGCCGTTGGGACTGGGCAGCACAATCCGGTGCAGCCCCGCGGCCCGCCGCAGGGAACCGGGTGACAACGAGACGGTGGCGCCCGGGTCCCTGGCCGCCTCCAGCCGGCCGACGGCGAGCCTGGCCGCGTGGGAGTGCGCGTACGCCGCGGCCGACTCGTCCTTCCAGGGGAAGGGAAGGACCTCGACCCCGAGGTCCGCAGCCACCGACAGGGTCGTGGTGAAGCTCAGCACGTCCACGACCACCGCATAGGTTGCGTCAGCCGCCACGGCCTGGCCTCCGGTCGGTCCCCACTCGAGACGGACCCGGTAGGGAGCCTGGTCGAACGGTGAGGGCACCGGCCCATCCTCACAACCAGGGCGCTCGTAGGGAACATCGAACGTCGACGGACCGTTGGAACCCACATGCGCATCGAGATCTGGTCCGACGTCGTCTGCCCGTGGTGCTACATCGGCAAGCGGCGGTTCGAGCAGGCGCTCGCGGAGTTCCCGCACCGCGACGAGGTCGAGGTCGTCTACCGCTCGTTCGAGCTCGACCCACGGGCGCCGGAGCAGGGCACGGAGGCCGTCGTCGAGGCGCTGGGCCGCAAGTACGGCGGCGGCCCCGTGGCCGGTCGGCAGATGGTGGACCGCGTCACCGCCGTCGCCGCCGAGACCGGTCTGACGTTCGACTTCGCCGACGCCGCGCACAGCCGCACGCTGGACGCCCACCGGCTGCTGCACCTCGCGCTCGCCGAGGGCGGCCCCGCGCTGCAGGCTGCCTTCAAGGAGGCGCTCCTCGCGGCCTACTTCACCGGTGCTCGCTCCATGGGAGACCACAACGTCCTGCGCCAGGTGGGCGGCTCGGTCGGTCTCGACGCGGCACGGGTCGACGCCGTGCTGGGCTCCGAGGAGTTCGCGGACGACGTGCAGCTCGACCTCGCCGAGGCCCGCGAGCTCGGCATCAGCGGCGTCCCCTTCTACGTCCTCGACCGCAGGCTCGCGGTCTCCGGAGCCCAGTCGGCCGAGGTGTTCACCGAGGCGCTCGAGCGTGCCTGGGGCGAGTCTCGACCGGCGTTGCGGATGGTCTCCACGGTGCCCGCTGACGACTCCGGGACCGCCTGCGGACCCGACGGCTGCGACGTGCAGCCGGTGTAGCATCGAGGCACGGGCACAGCGTCGTGCACGGCCTCCATCAGACCACCACGTGAGGAACCAGACGTGAGCAAGCCCGCCGTACTCATCGCTGAAGAGCTGAGCCCCGCCACCATCGATGCGCTGGGGCCGGACTTCGAGATCCGCACCTGCAACGGCGCGGACCGGTCGGAGCTGCTGGCGGCGATCTCCGACGTGGACGCGATCCTCGTGCGCTCGGCCACCAAGATCGACGAGGAGGCGCTCGCCGCCGCCAAGCGGCTCACGGTGGTGGCCCGTGCCGGCGTCGGCCTCGACAACGTCGACGTCAAGGCCGCGACGCAGAGCGGCGTCATGGTCGTGAACGCGCCGACCTCCAACATCGTCAGCGCCGCCGAGCTCGCCGTCGCGCTCATGCTCGCCGCCGCCCGCCACATCGCGCCGGCCAACGCAGCCCTCAAGAACGGCGAGTGGAAGCGCAGCAGGTACACCGGGATCGAGCTGTACGAGAAGACCGTCGGCATCGTCGGCCTCGGGCGGATCGGCGTGCTCGTCGCGCAGCGGTTGAGCTCGTTCGGCATGCGCGTCATCGCCTACGACCCCTACGTGCAGGCCGGTCGCGCCGCGCAGATGGGGGTCCGGCTCGTGAGCCTCGACGACCTCCTCGCCGAGTCCGACTTCATGTCGGTGCACCTACCCAAGACGCCCGAGACCCTCGGCCTCATCAGCGAGGACGAGCTGGCGAAGGTCAAGCCGAGCCTGGTGCTCGTCAACGCCGCACGCGGCGGCATCGTCGACGAGCAGGCGCTCTACAACGCCCTCAAGGAGGGCCGGATCGCCGCGGCCGGTCTCGACGTGTTCGCCAAGGAGCCGTGCACCGACAGCCCGCTCTTCGAGCTCGAGAACGTCGTCGCGACGCCGCACCTCGGCGCCTCCACGGACGAGGCGCAGGAGAAGGCCGGCATCGCGGTGGCCAGGTCGGTTCGGCTCGCGCTCAGCGGCGAGCTGGTGCCGGACGCCGTCAACGTGCAGGGCGGTGTCATTGCCGAGGACGTCCGGCCCGGCATCCCGCTGACCGAGAAGCTCGGTCGGATCTTCACCGCGCTGGCCGGCGAGGTCGCCCAGCAGATCGACGTCGAGGTCCGCGGCGAGATCACCCAGTACGACGTCAAGGTGCTCGAGCTCGCGGCGCTCAAGGGGGTCTTCTGCGACATCGTGGAGGAGCAGGTCTCCTACGTGAACGCCCCGCTGCTGGCTGCCGAGCGCGGTGTCGCGGTCCGGCTGGTCACCGAGGGCGAGAGCCCGGACCACCGCAACCTGATCACGATCCGCGGCACGCTCGGCAACGGCAGCCAGGTGTCGGTCAGCGGCACGCTCATCGGCATCGCGCAGCGTGAGCGGATCGTCGAGGTGGACGGCTACGACGTCGACATCGAGCCCACCGAGCACCTTGCGTTCTTCCGCTACACGGACCGGCCCGGCATGGTCGGCACCGTCGGCGGTGTGCTCGGCCAGGCCGGCGTGAACATCGCCGGCATGCAGGTGTGCCGCGACCACCAGGGCGGCCACGCCCTCGTGGCCCTGTCGGTCGACGACGCGATCCCGCCGAGCGCGCTCGAGGAGATCCGGGTTGCCATCGACGCGGTCGAGGTCCGGGCGGTCAACCTCGCCGAGTGAAACTCATCCCGTGCAGAAGTGCTGCCTCGGAGCTCTCGAGGAGCAGCTGCGCACGGAATGACACGGGTCAGGTGACGAGTGCCGGGTCCTGCTGCTTGCTCCGGCGGCCCGGGGTCTGCTGCACGCCCTCGTCCCATGCGGCCGCCAGTCGGCTGACCGCGTCCGACAGGGCGGCCGGGGACTGCGTGAACGGCATCCGCAGGAACCGTTCCAGCCCGCCCTCGGGGGCGAACAGCGGCCCGGCCGCGAGCCGCACCCCGCGCTTCTCGGCGGCGACCGCGAGCGACGAGGACACCGGGCGTGGCAGCTCGCACCACAGCGAGAGCCCGCCGGCCGGCATCCGGAACCTCCAGGACGGGAGCTCGCTGGCGAGTCCCGAGACCAGCGCTGCCCTGGCCTCGGCCAGCTGACGCAGCCGGACGCCGAGCACCTGCTCGCGATCCGCCATCAGGTGCACCAGCGCCAGCTGCTCGAGCACCGGGGCGCCGAGGTCGAGCGACAGGCGGGCGGCGACGAGGGGGGCCATCCGCGACGACGGCACCCGCACCCAGCCGATGCGCAGCCCGCCCCAGAACGCCTTGCTCGCCGAGCCGAGCGAGATCGTGTCGGGCGCGTGCGCGGCGAAGGGGAGCGGGTGCTCCACCTCGTCGATCGCCATCTCCACCATCGACTCGTCGACGATCGTCAGGACCTTCCCCCTGCGCAGCACGGTGGCCAGCGCGGCTCGCTGGTCGTCGTCCATGAGCTGCCCGGTCGGGTTGTGGAAGTCCGGCATCAGGTACGCCGCGGCCGGCCGCACCTGGCGGACCGAGTCGATGAGGCTGGACGTCGCCCAGCCGCTCTGGTCGATGTCGGCCCCCGCGATGCGGGCCTTCGCGGAGCGCAGGGTGGCGATCGCGTTCGGGTAGGTGGGGCTCTCCATCAGCACCCGGTCGCCGGTGTCGACGAAGGCACGCACGACGATCGCCAGCGCGGACAGGGCTCCGGAGGTGATGAGGATCTGCTCGGGGTCGGTCGGCAGCCCCCGCTCGGCGTACCTGCGCGCGACGGCCTCGCGGAGCGCGGGCAGCCCGGACGGGTAGTAGCCGTTGGCCGGCAGGTGGCACGGAAGCTCGGCCAGCGCCTTCTCGTACGCCGCCGCGACGCCGGTCGGTCCCACCGGTGCGGCGCAGGTGAGGTCGATGCGGCCCGGTGCTGCAGGCTCGGGGTTGAGCAGCAGGTCGCCGACCGCCGCGGTCGTCGGCAGCTGGGCGACGCTTCCCGAGCCCTGCCGGCTGGAGAGGTAGCCGAGCTCCTTCAGCTGCGTGTACGCGCGGGTGACGGTCGTGCGGCTGACCGCGAGGGCGAGGGTCAGCTCACGCTCGCTCGGCAGGCGGGTGCCCAGCGGGATGCGCCCGTCGGCGATCAGCAGCCGGAGGCCGTCGGCGATGCCGAGGTAGGCCGGCGATCGTTCCGGGGCCGTGCCCAGGAGGGCGGCGGTGCGCTCGGCGGAGATCTGTCGCTGCATGCAGACCACTGTCTCACGATTGGCTATTTCTCAACAGTCCACTTGGTAGCAAGGTGGTCCTCATGAACGAGCTGGCGAACCTGAGCCCCCTGCAGCAGCTGCGGGCGCCGAGGATGCCTCGGCGGCTGACGCAGCTGATGGTCGGGCTGACCCTGTACGGCGTCAGCCTGGCGATGATGGTCGAGTCCCACCTCGGGCTCGATCCCTGGGACGTGCTGCACGACGGTGTGGCCGGCAGCCTGCCGCTGTCGTTCGGCACGGTCGTGATCATCGTCGGCGCGCTCGTCCTGCTGCTCTGGTGGCCGCTCCGGCAGAAGCCCGGGCTCGGGACCGTGGCGAACGTGCTGGTCGTCGGCGTCGCCAGCGACGTGGCGATCGCCGTGCTCGAGCAGCCCGCGTCGCTGGCTGGCCGTAGCTCGATGCTGGTGGCGGGCATCGTGCTCAACGCGGTGGCCGGTGCGCTCTACATCGGCGCCCAGCTCGGCCCCGGCCCGCGCGACGGCCTGATGACCGGGTTGGTACGCCGCACCGGCTGGTCGGTCCGCGTCATCCGCACGTCGATCGAGGTCGGCGTGCTCGCGATCGGCTTCGTGCTCGGCGGCACCGTCGGAGTCGGCACCGTGCTCTACGCCCTGGCGATCGGGCCGCTGCTCCAGCTGTTCCTCCCGCCCGCCATCGTCCCGCTCACTCCGGTGAAGCGGAGCGACAGCTACCGGCTGTGGCTCGCGGAGTACCGCCCGACGTGCAGGGGAGCCTTCGTCCGCTCCTGGTGACCCCAGCTGGTGACCCCAGCTGGTGACCCAGCCTCAGCCGGAGAACGCTGCCGCCGTCCTCAACGCCTCGTGGCGATGAGGACGGCGGTGTCCTGGGCGACCATCACCTCGACGGTGGTGAACCGCTCGTCGACGAGCCAGTGCTCACGGAGCGAGTCGACGCGGCCGCCGTACACCGGAGGCCAGGAGGCGCACGGCGTGAAGTCGTCGAGCACCACCATGCCGCCCGGCTCGACGAGCTCGGCCACCGCGTCCGGCCCGCTGTCCTTGGGCTCCCGGGCGTCGAGGAACAGCAGCGAGAACGGTCCGAGGACACCGAGCTTCGACCAGTCCGCCGCCAGCACCTCCACCGCCGGGTCGTCGCTGAAGATCTCGGCCGCGGCGCCGGCCAGCTTGGGATCGAGCTCGGCAGTCACGATCTTCGTGCCCTCGCGCAGACCGCTGCGCAACCACGCGGTGCCCACGCCGGTGCCGGTGCCGAACTCCGCCATGGTCCCGGTCCGCGACGCCGCGAGCGCTGCCAGCAACCGCCCCGTCTCGTTGCGGCAGAACGAGACGAAACCGCGCCGCCGGGAGACCGCGAACGCGCGCTCGACGACGTCGGGTACGTCCGGGGGTGCGCTCATGTCCCGAGTCTGACAAATCGCCGCGGCAACCAACCGCACGCGACAGTCGTCTCAGCAGATGAGAATGACTGACCAAACTGCGGGACAACCCGGCGATCCTCGCCTAGCCTGGTCGGACCATGCGGAAGCGCTTCGTAGTACTCATCAGCCGCCGTGGCGGGGCCTGTCAGTAGGGCCACCTCGCCGCGGTGTCTGGCTTGCCTGGCTCTACGACCTCCGCGGTGAACGACGAAGAACCTCTCGTCCCGAGAATCGCTCGCACTCGCGGAGACATCTTCCTTCTCGACTCGCGCACAGCGACAATTCTCAGGAGCTCACCATGTACGACTTCTACCCCGAGTGGGGACCGACCCGGAACCGCGACGAGCACGAGCCGCAGCCCGTGGTCCGCCGCCCCCGGTACTGGACCGCCGGCGCTGCCGAGGCGCGAGACGGCGGGTCCCAGCGTCCGGACGACAACTAGGCTCCGGCCGCATGACCCAGACCCACCGCCTCGCTGTCATCCCCGGTGACGGCATCGGCCGGGAGGTCACCGACGAGGCGCTCAAGGTGCTCGCGGCCGTGACCCCCGCCGACGTGAAGTTCGAGTCCGACCGCTACGACCTGGGCGCGGAGCGCTACCTCGCCACCGGTGAGGTGCTGCCGGACTCGGTGCTCGAGGAGATCCGCGGCCACGACGCGATCCTGCTCGGCGCGGTGGGTGGCAAGCCCGGCGACCCGAACCTGCCGCCGGGCATCCTCGAGCGAGGGCTGCTGCTCCGGCTCCGCTTCGAGCTCGACCACTACGTGAACCTGCGCCCGTCCCGGATCTTCCCCGGGGTGCAGTCGCCCCTGACCGCGCCGGGCGAGGTCGACTTCGTGGTGGTGCGGGAGGGGACCGAGGGTCCCTACACCGGCAACGGCGGCGCCCTGCGCGTCGGCACGCCGGCGGAGGTGGCCACCGAGGTCAGCGTCAACACCGCGTTCGGTGTGGAGCGCGTCGTCCGCGACGCCTTCGCCCGTGCGCAGCGGCGTCCGCGGAAGAAGCTCACGCTGGTCCACAAGACCAACGTGCTCGTCAACGCCGGCGCGGTCTGGTCGCGGCTGGTCGAGGAGGTCGGGCGGGAGTTCCCGGACGTCAGCGTGGACTACCTCCACGTCGACGCCGCGATGATCTTCCTGACCACCGACCCGGCGCGCTTCGACGTCATCGTCACCGACAACCTCTTCGGCGACATCATCACCGACCTGGCCGCCGCCATCACCGGCGGCATCGGGCTGGCGGCCAGCGGGAACATCAACCCCGACCGCACCGCACCGAGCATGTTCGAGCCGGTGCACGGCTCCGCCCCCGACATCGCCGGTCAGCAGAAGGCCGACCCCACGGCAGCGATCCTGTCCGTCGGTCTGATGCTCGACCACCTCGGGCTGGAGGTGCCCGCCCGCCAGGTCGAGGACGCCGTGCTCGGCGACCTCGCGGATCGCGGCACCGGCAACGCCGGACCGCGGCGCACGGCCGAGATCGGCGACGCGATCGCAGCGCGCGTCGCGGGCTGAACCGAGTACGGTGCACGACATGAGCGCGCTCGACATCTCGGTGCAACGACGGCCCGATCCCGCAACCGACGACCGGCTGGCACAGATCCTGGCGAAGCCCGGGTTCGGGGTGAGCTTCACCGACCACATGCTCACGGTCGACTGGACGCCCGACGCCGGCTGGCACGACGCCCGGATCACGGCGTACGGGCCGATCACGCTCGACCCCGCCACCGCGGTGCTGCACTACGCCCAGGAGATCTTCGAGGGCATGAAGGCCTACCGGCACGCCGACGGGTCGGTGTGGACGTTCCGGCCGGAGGCGAACGGCGCGCGGATGGCCAGGTCCTCCCGCCGGCTCGCGCTGCCCGAGCTCCCGGCGGACGACTTCGTCGCGACGGTCGACGCGCTCGTCCAGGTCGACGAGCGGTGGGTCCCGGACGCAGAGGGGGAGAAGAGCCTCTACCTGCGCCCGTTCATGTTCGCCTCCGAGGCCTTCCTCGGGGTGCGCCCGGCCAAGCACGTCACCTACATGGTCATCGCCTCACCGGCCGGCTCCTACTTCGCCGGCGGTCTCAAGCCGGTCTCGCTCCTGGTCGCCGAGCACCACACCCGCGCAGCGATCGGCGGGATGGGCGCGGCGAAGACCGGGGGCAACTACGCCAGCTCCCTGGCACCGCAGCAGGAGGCCATCGACAAGGGCTTCGACCAGGTGGTGTTCCTCGACGCGATCGAGCGCAAGTACGTCGAGGAGCTCGGTGGGATGAACCTCTACTTCGTCCACGACGACGGCACGATCGTCACCCCCGAGCTCACCGGCACGATCCTCGAGGGCGTCACCCGCGCCTCGATCATGGAGCTCGCCAAGAGCCTGGGCCACAAGGTCGAGGAGCGCCGGTTCAGCCTCGACGAGTGGCGTCACGGAGTCGGGTCGGGACGGATCACCGAGGTGTTCGCCTGCGGGACCGCGGCCGTCGTCACCCCTGTCGGACGGCTGGCCTGGCAGGACCAGGAGGTGGACTCCTCTGTCGCCGGCGACGCGGGTCCGGTGACCAAGCAGGTCCGGCAGGCACTCGTCGACATCCAGTACGGCCGCGCGGAGGACACGTTCGGCTGGATGCACCGCGTCCTCTGACGGCGCCCCGGTCGGGGATAGCGTGTCCCGGTGGCGTCAACCTCCCCGCGTCAGGCAGCTCCGGCGGTGCCCACCGTCGGCGGCTACCGCCTCCTGACCCGGATCGGTGAGGGCGGCATGGGCGTCGTGCACCTCGCCCAGGGCCCGGACGGGCGCCGGTCGGCGCTGAAGGTGCTGCGTCCGAACGTCGTCGGCGACGACGAGAGCCGTCGGCGGCTGGCCCAGGAGGTCGAGTCGCTGCAGCACGTCCGCAGCAGCAACGTGGCCGAGATCCTCGACGCGGACCCGTGGGGCGACGTGCCCTACGTGGTGACCCGCTTCGTGCCCGGGCACTCCCTGCACGCCGCGGTGGAGCACGAGGGGCCGCTGTCGCCCGACGACCTCGTGCACGCCGCCCGCGGCCTGCTGCGCGCGGTCCGCGACGTGCACGCCGTCAACGTGCTGCACCGCGACATCAAGCCCACCAACGTCGTGATGGAGGGCCGGTCACCGATCCTCATCGACTTCGGCCTCGCCCGGCTGGCGGAGGACCCGCGGCTCACCGCGACCGGATGGCTGATGGGCACACCCGGCTACCTCGCCCCCGAGGTGCTCTTCGGCAACGCCGCCTCCACCGCCACCGACGTGCACGGCTGGGCGGCCACCCTCGTGTACGCCGCGACGGGCCACTCGCCCTACGGCGGCGGCCACGTCATGACCGTGCTCGACCGGACGCGGCGCGGGCAGATCGACCTGAACGGCGTACCGGACCGGCTGCGGCCGCTGCTGGCCGCGGCTCTGGCCTCGCATCCGCACGAACGACCCACCGTCGCCGAGGCGATGAAGGACCTGGACTCGCTGGCCGCCGGACCGCCGACCGTGCCGTGGCCCGCGGCGCCCTCCACCGCCCGCACGCAGGTGGTCCCGCCCCCGTCGCCGCCCACCCGGCCCTACACGGTCGTCGCGCCGGTGCAGCGCCAGGCGCCGGCAGGCGCCACGACGCCGTACCCGCCCCAGGGCGTCACCAAGGCGTACCCCCCGCCGAGCAACCCAACGGCGTACCGGCCGCAGGGCGGCGCCACGGCGTACCCGCCTCCGCTGCAGCCGGACCGGCTGTCGGGATGGGCGCGGTTCCGGCGCACGCTCTCGTTGCTCGGTCTGACCGCGGTCGTCGTGGCCTGCTTCAGCGCCGCTCCCTACATCACCGGGGGGCTGCTGTTCGTCGCCGTGCTGCTGGCCCGGGGGACCTCCCACAGCAGCCAGGCCACGTGGCGTCGACGGTCGATGCGGGGTCGGAAGTGGTTCGACGGCCCCGTGGCGCTCGTCGCCTATCCGTGGCACGTGCTGCGCGGCTCGCTGGGCACGCTCCTACTCGTCACCGTTGCCGTCGGGCTGTCCGCCGGCGTCGTGTCCCTGATGCTGCTCGCCGGGAGCCGGCCGCCCGAGGCGCTGGCCGCCGGCGGCGTCGTGCTCGCGCTGGCCACCTGGTGGGGCCCCGCGTCCGCCCGTCTCCGCGAACCGGTCGGGCGCCTCGCGACCGGCGTCGCCCGCCACCCGGCGGTCTGGTGGCTGACGTTCGCTGCGCTGGTCGTCCTCACGACTGCCTGGTGGTGGACCGGGGACCAGGGCGGCGTCACCTGGGACCCCGCGTCCGGACCGCCGACGAGCTCGTTGCGTGAGCTGGCCGAGCTCGTCGGGGTGCGCGCTTCCTCCCGCTGAGCCGGGTGCTGAGACGGCTGTCTCGCCATCCGACACGACGTGGCAGACTCGGCGAAGCCCGAGGCAGACAAGGACCGCGCTGATGAGCACGCCGCAAATGAGCGACTTCCACGTCTACGACACGACGCTCCGTGACGGTGCGCAGCAGGAGGGGCTCAACCTCTCCGTGCAGGACAAGCTCCACATCGCGCGTCACATCGACACCCTTGGTGTCGGCTTCATCGAGGGCGGCTGGCCGGGTGCCAACCCCAAGGACACCGAGTTCTTCCGTCGCGCCCAAGAGGAGCTCCGGCTGCAGCACGCCCAGCTGGTCGCCTTCGGCGCGACCAGGCGTGCCGGGGTCGCGGCGGCCGACGATCCGTTGGTCGGCGCGCTGCGCGACAGCGGCGCAGGCACCGTGACCCTCGTAGCCAAGGCCCACGACCGGCACGTCGAGCTGGCCCTGCGGACCACGCTCGAGGAGAACCTCGCGATGATCCGCGACACCGTGGCGCACCTGCGGTCCGAGGGGCAGCGGGTCTTCCTCGACGCCGAGCACTTCTTCGACGGCTACCGCGCCAACCGCGACTACGCGCTGGAGACCCTGCGCGTCGCCTTTGAGGCCGGCGCCGAGGTGGCCGCGCTCTGCGACACCAACGGCGGGATGCTGCCGGGCTGGGTGGCCGACGTGGTGCACGACGTCCTCGAGACCACGGGGGTGCGGGTAGGCATCCACTGCCACAACGACACCGGCTGCGCGGTGGCGAACTCACTCGCCGCGATCGAGGCCGGGGCCACCCACGTGCAGGGCACCCTGAACGGGTACGGCGAGCGCACCGGCAACGCCGACCTCGTGACCGTCGTGGCCAACCTCGAGCTCAAGCTCGGCAAGCAGGTGCTGCCCACCGGCAGCCTGCGAGAGGCGACCCGGGTCGCGCACGCGGTCGCCGACGTCACGAACGTGCCGCCGTCCGCACGGCAGCCGTACGTCGGGGTCAGCGCGTTCGCCCACAAGGCGGGCCTGCACGCCTCGGCGATCAAGGTCGACCCGAACCTCTACCAGCACCTCGACCCCGAGCGGGTCGGCAACGACATGAGGCTGCTGGTCTCCGACATGGCCGGCCGGGCGAGCATCGAGCTCAAGGGCGCCGAGCTCGGGTTCGACCTCTCCGCGGACAAGGAGCTGGTGACGCGGGTGACCGCCCGGGTCAAGCGGCTGGAGTCCCGCGGCTACACGTTCGAGGCTGCGGACGCGTCGTTCGAGCTGCTGCTGGCCGAGGAGGTCCGCGGCGCGCGGCCGTCGTACTTCGACGTCGAGTCCTGGCGGGTCATCACCGACTCCGAACCAGGGGCCGAGGCGGTCTCGGAGGCGACCGTGAAGCTCCGCGCCGGCGGCGCCCGGATCCTCACCGTGGGTGAGGGCAACGGGCCGGTCAACGCGCTCGACCACGCGCTGCGCCAGGCCATCGGCCAGGCCTACCCCGAGGTCGCGAAGTTCGAGCTGATCGACTACAAGGTGCGCATCCTCGACCAGGGCCACGGCACCGACGCGGTGACCCGCGTGCTGATCGAGACCTCTGACGGTGAGTCCTCGTGGGTCACCGTCGGCGTCGGAGCCAACGTGATCGAGGCGTCCTGGGAGGCACTGCTTGACGGCGTCGTCTTCGGGCTGCGCCGCCACGAGCACCACCTGCTCGAGGTCTAGGAGGTCGCGGACACCGCGTCGCGGACCGCGGACGCGACCACCTCCACGGCGGCTGTCTGCAGGAGCAGCAGCGACGTGTCACCGGCCTCGACCCGACCGGTGCTGGCCACGAACACCGCGTCCCCGTCGTAGGCGGTGTGGACCGGTCGGATCGCGTGGGCCAGGCCGTCGTGGGAGGTCACCGCGACCCGGTGGGCCTGCACCTTGCTCAGCGTCACGTCGGTCGCCACCACGACCAGCGTGGTGTTGGTGCCGAGCGGCGGGGGGACCGGCAGCCCGTCCTCGAGGATGCGGCGGACCGTGCCCGGGCCGGCGAGCACGGTCCCGTCCCGGTCCACCACGTCGCCGACGGCGTTGACGACGGCGAGGGCGGCGACGGTGCCCCCGCCCGACAACGTGATGGAGGCCGTCCCGAGCCCGCCGGGCCTCGCCTCGTCGGGTCCGAACAGCTTGCCGACGGTGGCTCCGGTGCCGGCCCCCACGCTGCCGCGACCGCACGGGACGCCGTCCTCCGCGGCGACACAGGCGGCGCGGCCCGCCGCCGCGCCGGGCCGGCCGGGGGGAGACCCGGTGGTCAGGTCGAACACGACCGCCGCCGGCACGATCGGCACCGGCCCACCGGGAGTGGGCACCCCGACGCCGCGCTCCTCCAGCCGCCGCATCACGCCGTCGGCGGTCGCCAGCCCGAACGCCGACCCTCCGGTGAGGACGAACGCGTGGGCGACCTGCACCTGGTTGTCGGGGTGCAGCAGGTCGGTCTCGCGGGTGCCGGGTGCGGCGCCCCGCACGTCGACCGACGCGACGGCCCCTTCGTCGGGCAGCAGCACCACGGTGCAGCCGGTGGCCCCGACCGGATCGGCCCAGTGCCCGACCCGGATCCCCGGCACGTCGGTGAGGTCGCCTGCCATCTCGACAGGCTAGGGCAGGACGGCGAGCAGCCGCTCGACCTCGTCGAGGAGTCGTCGGCGCAGGGGAGCGCCCCGCTCCGCGAAGCCGCGCTGGGCTGCGACGTACTCCTGCTTGCCCTCCGCGGTCTCGACCGCGACCGGCTCGTACCCCAGCTCGCTCAGGTCGTACGGCGATGCGCGCATGTCGAGGACGCGGATGTCCCTGGCCAGCTCGAAGCAGTCGGCCACCAGCTCCGAGGGCACCATCGGACTGAGCCGGAAGGCGTGCTTGTAGAGGTCCATGCCGGCGTGCAGGCATGCCGGCTGCTCGAAGGCCACCCGGTCGTCGCGCCCCGGCTGGAGGGTGTTGAGCGGCCGGGCGGCGTCGGTGAAGAACCGGAAGGCGTCGAAGTGCGAGCACCCGATCCGGTGGGACTCCACGACCTCGTCGGTGCCTGACGTCCCCAGCCGCAGGGGCCAGGCGGAGTGCCGGACCTGCCCCGGCTCGAGCCGGTAGACCATCGCCCACTCGTGCATGCCGAAGCAGCCGAAGTTCGCCGGCCGTCCCTCGGTGGCCGACAGCAGTGCTCGGACCGACTCCAGCAGGGCCAGCTGCGAGGCGACGTGCTCGAGGGTCACGCCGACACCCCCACCGACGTCGGCGTACCCCTTGAGGTCGGCGTACTCCTCCGCGCCGATCAGCACCGCACCGGCTCCCGGGTGCCAGCGCTGCAGCGCCGCGGGCCGGTAGGAGTAGTAGGTGAAGAGGAAGTCCTCGACCGGGTGCGCCCGTCCGCCCTGCCGGCGGCGCAGGTGCGGAGCGACCCAGGGCTCGACCCTTGCCTGGTGCCGGTCGCGCAGCGGCTGCCACTCGGCAGGGTGCAGCACCACGTGCGTCGAGGTCTGCGCGCTGCTCACGGCTTCGAGGGTAACCAGGGCAGCGACTGCCCCCGCCGGTAGGCTCTGGCGGTGCGCATCGCCAGGTTCACCACAGGAGAAGACCCTCGCTTCGGGGTCGTCGGAGGAGACCTCGACGAGCACGGCGAGCTGGACCCCGACTCGTCGGTCGTGGTGCTGGCCGGGGACCCGCTGCACGTGGGCGTCCACCCGACCGAGGAGATCCGCCGGCTCGGCGACGTACGGCTGCTCTCGCCGGTCCTGCCGCGCAGCAAGGTGGTCGGGATCGGCCGCAACTACGCAGCGCATGCCGCCGAGATGGGTGCCGACGTGCCTTCGGAGCCGTTGATGTTCCTCAAGCCGAACACGTCGGTGGTGGGTCCCGGCGATCCGGTGTTCTACCCCCGGCAGTCGCAGGAGGTGCACTACGAGGGCGAGCTCGCGGTCGTCATCGGGCGGATCTGCCGTGACGTGCCCGCCGAGCGGGCGGGCGACGTCATCTTCGGCTACACCGTCGGCAACGACGTGACCGCGCGGGACCTGCAGCGCAACGACGTCCAGTTCACCCGGGCGAAGGGGTTCGACTCCTTCTGCCCGCTGGGCCCCTGGATCGAGACCGAGCTGGACACCAGCGCCCTGCGGGTGCAGACGTTCCTCAACGGCGAGGTCGTCCAGGACGGCTCCACCCGCGACATGATCTTCGACGTGCCGGCGCTCGTCGCCCACGTGTCGAGCGTGATGACGCTGCTTCCGGGCGACGTCATCCTGACCGGCACCCCGGAGGGCGTCGGCCCGATGGAGGTCGGCGACGAGGTCGACGTCGTCGTCGAGCGGCTCGGAACGCTGACGAACAAGGTGCACCGGCGTGACTGAGCACACCGAGAGCCAGACCGTGCACGCCCAGACCATGAAGGCCAGACCGTGAGGGAGAGTGAAGGCGTGGACACGCCGGTCCGAGTGAGGTTCTGCCCGTCCCCGACGGGCTCCCCGCACGTGGGGTTGGCGCGTACGGCGCTCTTCAACTGGGCCTTCGCCCGGCACCACGGCGGCACGTTCGTCTTCCGCATCGAGGACACCGACGCCTCGCGGGACTCCCAGGAGTCCTACGAGACCTTGCTCGAGGTGATGCGCTGGCTGGGCTTCGACTGGGACGAGGGCCCGGAGGTCGGTGGGCCGTTCGGCCCCTACCGCCAGTCCGAGCGCTACGACTCCTACGCCGACGTCGCGCGGCGACTGCTCGAGGCCGGCCGCGCCTACCACTGCTACTGCAGCCAGGAGGAGCTCGACCAGCGCAACGAGCTCGCCAGGTCGGAGGGGCGCGCTCCGGGGTACGACGGCCACTGCCGCACGCTGACCGAGGAGCAGCGCTCGGCGTACGAGGCGGAGGGTCGCCGTCCGGTGGTTCGTTTCCGGATGCCCGAGCAGGCGATCACGTTCGACGACCTGGTCCGCGGAGAGATCACCTTCCAGGCCGGTCACGTCCCCGACTACGTCATCGTCCGCGGCAACGGCCACCCGCTCTACACGCTGGTCAACCCCGTCGACGACGCGTTGATGGAGATCACCCACGTCCTCCGCGGCGAGGACCTGCTGTCCTCGACCCCGCGCCAGATCGCGCTGTACGACGCGCTCGCCGAGATCGGTGTCGGCACCGGCCAGGCGCCGCGCTTCGGCCACCTGCCCTACGTCATGGGACAGGGCAACAAGAAGCTGTCCAAGCGCGACCCGGAGTCGAACCTGCTCGGCTACCGGGAGCGCGGCTTCCTGCCCGAGGGGCTGCTCAACTACCTGGCCCTGCTGGGCTGGGCGATCGCGGAGGACCGCGACATCTTCTCGATGGAGGAGATGGTCGAGGCGTTCACGATCGAGCGGGTCAACCCGAACCCGGCCCGGTTCGACCTCAAGAAGGCCGAGGCCATCAACGCGACCCACCTGCGGGGCCTCCCGGTCGAGGAGCTGGCCGAGCGGATGGTCCCGTTCCTGCAGGCTGCGGGCATCCTGGGCGCCGAGGTCACCGAGGAGCAGCGCGCCCTGCTGCTCGCCGCTGCACCGCTGGTGCACGAGCGGATGGTGACGCTGGCCGAGTCGGTGGAGATGCTCGGCTTCCTCTTCCTTCACGAGGACGCGTTCACGCGGGACCCGGCGGACTCGGCCAAGCTCCTCGAGACCGACGAGGGCCGCAGGATCGTCCAGGCTGCGCACGACGCTCTCTCGGCCCTGCCGGAGTGGCAGACCACCGCGATCGACGAGGCACTGCGGGCAGCGCTGATCGAGGAGCTCGGGCTCAAGCCCCGCAACGCCTTCGGTGCGGTCCGGGTCGCGGTGACCGGGCGACGGATCTCGCCGCCGCTCTTCGAGTCGCTCGAGCTGCTCGGCCGGGACCGCTCGCTGGCGCGGTTGGCCGCGGCGGGCGCGGCCGTCCGGTCATGACCCAGCCCCCTGCAGGTCACGACCCCGGGCCGGCGCCGTACGGACCTCCGCACTACCCGGTGCCCGGCTCCGAGCAGCAGCAGCCCGACCATCAGGCCGGCAGTCCGCAAGCGGGTGCCCCGCCGGCCGGGTACCCGCCGGCCGGATACCCACCGTCCGGGTACCGACCGCCCGGGTACCCGCCGCCCGCCTCACCGGTGCCGGTGTACCCGGCGACGGGTTGGCCCGGCCAGGCACAGCCGCCGGCGCCGTACCAGCCCGGGCTGCAGTGGGCGAGCCAACCGCCCCAGCTGCCGAACCAGTCGCCGAACCAGCATTCGTACCAGCCGTCTCACCAGGGAGGCGGGCTGAGGCCCGGCCAACCGCGACCGTCGTACCCGCACCCGGAGCCGCGCGAGTACCACGAGATGTACCGCACCTGGACGTACCACTGGTGGCGTCCGGTGGTGGGCATCGTGGCGGTCCTGGTCGGGATGGTGATCGTGCTGCCGATCCTCGCCATCCCGGTGCTGGTCGTCGGTGTGCTCGTGCAGAGCGGCACGGACGGGTTCGTGGACGCGATCGTCGAGGCCGCCTCGTTCGAGACCGTCACGCCGGCCGGGCTCCTCTACCTCAACGTCACCCTGGGACTCTTGATCCTGTGGACCTGGGGTGTCGTCCGGGTGCTGCACCAGATGCGACCCCGGTGGCTCGCGTCGGTGGTGCCGAAGCTCCGGTGGAAGTTCCTGCTGGCCTGCTTCGGCATCTCGGTGGTCGCCCTCTTCGCCCAGCTCGTCGTCGGGATCCTCGTCCCGCAGGACGCCAACCCGGACGTGGCTGCGTCGGTCAACGACTTCACCAGCACGACCCTCGCCCTCGGGCTGGTGATCCTCTTCACCACGCCGTTCCAGGCCATCGGGGAGGAGTACCTGTTCCGCGGCTACCTGCTGCAGGCGACCGGCTCCCTCGTGCGGAACCGCTGGGTGGCGATCGTGCTGACTGCGCTTCTCTTCGCCACCGCGCACCTGCAGTTCGACCCTCCGCTGTTCTTCGACCGGTTCATGTTCGGGCTGGTCGCGGCGTGGCTGGTGATCCGCACCGGCGGGCTGGAGGCCGGCATCGCGCTGCACGTGTTCAACAACTACCTCGCGTTCGGTCTCGCGCTGCTCTTCGGCAACATGGACCAGACCCTCGACATCCCCGACGTCAGCTGGTGGAACGTGCCGGTCACGCTGACCCAGTCGCTGGTGTACGCCGCACTGGTCGCGTGGGTCGCCAAGGCCATGAAGGTGCAACGGCGGACGCACGTGCCGGCGGCGCCACCGGCAGAGGAGTCCGAGCGGCCGGCCGCGGAGCAGCACGCGTAGCCGCTTTTGTGAGCGACGAAGGCGGCGTGTATTCTCGTCCGGGCTTCGCAAGGAGCCCGATCCCATGGGGTATGGGGTAATTGGCAGCCCGACTGGTTCTGGTCCAGTTAGTCTAGGTTCGAGTCCTAGTACCCCAGCGATTTGGTCGGATTCTCGCTCTCGGCTAGAGTTTCGACCGCTTCACGCCCCCGTCGTCTAGTGGCCCAGGACGCCGCCCTCTCAAGGCGGTAGCGCCGGTTCGAATCCGGTCGGGGGTACATCCGCAAGACCTCGAGAGGCCCGCTGGTTCCCCAGCGGGCCTTTCGCTTTGTGGGCAGGGCCGGTCGCTCGCAGGAGGGTCGTGCGGCTCACAGTGCGCCATGACGCACTCTCGACCGCACGACCTGTGCGATGGGGGAGCGAGGT
The DNA here is from genome assembly GCA_902805865.1 of uncultured Nocardioidaceae bacterium. GTDB lineage: Bacteria > Actinomycetota > Actinomycetes > Propionibacteriales > Nocardioidaceae > Marmoricola_A. Next base: position 20,847 of record CADCUK010000140.1, read on the forward strand.
CACTCCGACGAGCGCCGGAGCGACTCCGCGAGCCGGTCCGCCGCTGCGAGTACGGCGGGCGCGTGCATCCGCCCGGGCTGGCGCGTGAGCCGCTCCAGGGGACCCGAGACCGACACCGCGGCGATGATCTTGCCCGAGGGCGACCGCACGGGGGCCGAGACCGAGGCGACGCCGGTCTCCCGCTCGCCCACGGACTGGGCCCAGCCGCGACGCCGGATCGCCGACAGTGCAGTGGCCGAGAAGGCGGCGTTCTGCAGCCCCCGGTGCATCCGCTCCGGGTCCTCCCACGCCAGAAGCACCTGCGCCGCCGAGCCGGCACGCATCGTCAGCTGCGACCCCACCGGGATCGTGTCGCGGAGCCCGGAGGGGCGTTCCGCGGCGGCGACGCAGACCCGGTGCTCGCCCTGGCGGCGCCACAGCTGCGCCGACTCCCCGGTGATGTCCCGGAGCCGGGCCAGGACAGGCCCAGCGGCCGCCAGCAGGCGGTCCTCCCCGGCGGCTGCACTGAGTTCCGCGAGCCGGGGCCCGAGGACGAAGCGCCCCTGCATGTCGCGGGCCACCAGCCGGTGATGTTCCAGGGCGACGGCAAGGCGATGTGCCGTGGGTCTGGCCAGTCCGGTGGCGGCCACGAGACCGGCGAGGGTGGCTGGTCCGGACTCCAGTGCCGACAGCACGAGGGCGGCTTTGTCGAGAACGCCGACTCCGCTAGAGTTGTCCATACTCTGATAATGCCGTCTCGCATAGTGATATGCAACCGGCGCAGGGGATGACCAGCGTCACGAGTGGAGGAGGAGCGATGGGCAAGACCCTGGCGGAGAAGGTGTGGGACGAGCACGTCGTGCGCAGCGGAGCGGGCCACGAGACCGCACAGCCGGACCTCCTCTACATCGACCTCCACCTCATCCACGAGGTGACGTCGCCCCAGGCGTTCGACGGGCTGCGGCTCGCCGGCAGGCGGGTACGCCGTCCCGACCTCACGCTGGCGACCGAGGACCACAACGTCCCGACCCTCGACATCGACAAGCCGATCGCCGACCCGGTCAGTCGCACGCAGGTGGAGACGCTGCGCAAGAACGCCGCCGAGTTCGGCGTACGGCTGCACCCGCTCGGTGACGTCGAGCAGGGGATCGTGCACGTCGTCGGCCCGCAGCTCGGTCTCACCCAGCCCGGGATGACGATCGTGTGCGGCGACTCGCACACCTCGACCCACGGCGCCTTCGGTGCGATCGCCTTCGGCATCGGCACCTCGGAGGTCGAGCACGTGCTGGCGACCCAGACGCTGCCTCAGGCCCGCCCCCGCACGATGGCAGTCACCGTCAACGGGTCGCTGCCCGAGGGCGTGACGGCGAAGGACCTGATCCTGGCGCTGATCGCCCGCACCGGGACCGGTGGCGGGCAGGGCTACATCGTCGAGTACCGCGGCCAGGCGATCGAGGAGCTCTCCATGGAGGGCCGGATGACCGTCTGCAACATGTCGATCGAGTGGGGCGCGAAGGCCGGGCTCATCGCACCCGACCGGACGACGTTCGACTACATCGAGGGCAAGCCCGAGGCGCCCAAGGGTGCGGACTGGGACGCCGCGGTGGCGCACTGGCGCACGCTGGTCACCGACGACGACGCGACGTTCGACCAGGAGATCGTCCTCGACGCCTCCGAGCTGGCCCCCTTCGTCACCTGGGGCACGAACCCCGGTCAGGGCGTGCCGCTGAGCGAGCGCGTGCCCGACCCGCAGGACTTCAGCGACGAGGGCGACCGGGTCGCGGCGCAGAAGGCCCTGGAGTACATGGGTCTGACCGCTGGCACCCCGATGCGTGAGGTCAAGGTCGACACCGTGTTCGTCGGGTCCTGCACCAACGGCCGCATCGAGGACCTGCGTCTGGCGGCCGAGGTCATCAAGGGGCACAAGGTCGCGGCTGACACCCGGCTCCTGGTGGTGCCGGGCTCCGTCCGGGTGCGGTTGCAGGCCGAGGCCGAGGGGCTCGACCGGATCTTCCACGAGGCCGGCGCGGAGTGGCGTGGAGCGGGCTGCTCCATGTGCCTGGGCATGAACCCCGACCAGCTGGCGCCCGGCGAGCGGAGCGCGTCGACGTCCAACCGCAACTTCGAGGGTCGGCAGGGCAAGGGCGGTCGCACGCACCTGGTGTCGGTGCCCGTTGCCGCGGCCACTGCCGTCGCCGGTCACCTCGCCAGTCCCGGCGACCTGGCCGCAGCGCCGGCCCAGCCTTTCGAGACGAAGGAGAGCTGAAACCGTGGACGCGTTCAAGACCCACACCGGCACGGCGCTCCCGTTGCGTCGCAGCAACGTCGACACCGACCAGATCATCCCGGCCGTCTACCTCAAGCGGGTCACGCGGACCGGCTTCGAGGACGGGCTCTTCGCCGCCTGGCGCAACGACCCGGAGTTCGTGCTCAACCGTCCCGAGCACGAAGGCGTCTCCGTCCTGGTCGCCGGGCCGGACTTCGGCACCGGCTCGTCCCGCGAGCATGCCGTCTGGGCGTTGATGGACTACGGCTTCCGCGTCGTGATCTCCAGCCGCTTCGCCGACATCTTCCGTGGCAACTCCGGCAAGGCCGGCCTCGTCGCCGCCGAGGTGGACGCGGACGTCGTCGAGAAGCTCTGGGGCGTCGTCGAGGCGGACCCGTCGGTGCAGGTGACGGTCGACCTCGAGGGCTGCACCGTGACTGCGCACGATCTCGTTGCACCGTTCCGGATCGACGACTACACGCGGTACCGCTTGCTCAACGGTCTGGACGACATCGGCATCACGTTGGGCGAGGAACAGCTCATCAGTGACTACGAGAGCACCCGTCCGTCCTGGAAGCCGGTCACGCTCTGACGGTCCCCTGGTTCGGATCGGAAGGAGCCCTGCCGCGACGTCGGCGGGGCTTTTTCCTTGCCTGCTTGGGGATTCTCGACACAGCCTCCACCGCTTGAAGCCTGTCAGCTCGCCGAATTCCGTTGTGCGGCTTGGAGTCGGCGTTCACACCGCTTGAAATTGGCTGCGCAAATGATGCAGATGTCGTTGTGGGATTCGTCGCTTTTCCCTAGCGTGCAAGCACAATGCCAAACTTTTGGGCCGAGCGTCCGTTCGGCACCAGTCGTTCACGAAAGGGAATCCAGTGAACAAGACTCAGCTGATCGACGCGCTGTCGACCCGCTACGAAGGCAACCGCAAGCAGGCGCAGCACGCCCTGGAGTCGGTCCTCGACACGATCACCCGAGAGGTCGCGCGGGGTGAGAAGGTCGCGATCACCGGCTTCGGGTCGTTCGAGAAGCGTGTCCGCGAGGCGCGCTGGGTCCGGAACCCACGCACCGGTGACCGCATCAAGGCCAAGAAGACCGCC
>CADCUK010000141.1 GCA_902805865.1 uncultured Nocardioidaceae bacterium
TGAACGACATGTAGGTGCCCACGACCGGGGTGGCCTTGAGGAAGCCGTCGGCGGCGCGGAGGCCGGTGCCCGAGAGCAGGTCGTCGGGCAGGGAGTAGCCGGTGAAGCCCTCGAGCGTGCCGAGCAGCAGCAGGAGGCAGCCGATGACCCAGTTGAGCTCGCGCGGCTTGCGGTGGGCGCCGGTGAAGTAGACGCGCAGCAGGTGCACCATCATCGAGGCGATGAAGATCATCGCCGCCCAGTGGTGCATCTGGCGCATCAGCAGGCCGCCGCGCACGTCGAACGAGATGTCGAGCGTCGAGGCGTAGGCCTCGGACATGTGCAGCCCGCGGTACTGCTCGTAGGAGCCCTCGTAGATGACCTCGCTCATGCTCGGCTTGTACCAGAGCGTGAGGAAGACACCGGTGAGCAGCAGGACGACGAAGCTCCACAGGGCGATCTCGCCGAGCATGAAGGACCAGTGGTCGGGGAAGACCTTCCGGATCTGCTTCTTGGCGGTCGCGCCGATGCCGGTGCGCTCGTCCGCCCAGTTCGCAGCCGCTCCCACCTTGCTCGGCTTGGCGGGCTTGGACGCCTTCTTGGCGGTCCTGGCGTTGGTGCTCATCGATCAGCCTCGTTCCCAGAAGCTCGGACCCACCGGCTCCTCAAAGTCGCTGGTGGCGATCAGGTAACCCTCGTCGTCCACGGCCAGCGGAAGCTGCGGCAGCGCCCGGGCAGCTGGCCCAAATATGACTTTACCGTTGTCAGCAAGGTCGAACGTGGACTGGTGGCAGGGGCACAGCAGGTGGTGCGTCTGCTGCTCCCACAGGGAGATCGGGCACCCCACGTGGGTGCAGAGTGTTGAGTAGGCGAGGATCCCATCGACGCCCCAGTTCTCGCGCTCGGCGATCGGAGTGATGTCGTCGGGCTGCATGCGGACCACGATGATGGCGGCCTTGGTCTTCTCGACGAGCTGCTCGTGCCCCTCGATGGTCTCCTCGCCGTACGGCTCGCCGTTGAAGAAGATCTCCGGCTCGGCGTTGATCAGCTGGCCGACACGGACCCACTCCGGCTTGATCGGGGTGCCGGAGACGTCGTTGACCACGCGCATGCCCTCACGCCAGACGGTCTTGTAGAGCACGTCACCGGGGAGGGGGCCGAGGTCGCGCAGCGCGACGACGGCAGGCAGCGCTAGGGCGCCCATCGCGCCGAGCAGCGAGTTGCGGATCAGCGGCCGTCGGGCGATGCCGGAGTCGTTGGCGCCGGTGGTGAGGGCGGCGATCGTCTCCTCGCGGTCGGCGTCGCTCGAGCGCAGGGGGTGCCGCATCTCGACGATCTCGGTGTCGGTCATGAGCTTGCGGGACCACTGGATGACCCCGATCCCGATGAAGAGCAGCGCGAGACCGAGGGTCAGCCCCAGGGCGACGTTCGAGGCGCCCATGCCGAGGACGACGTCGGGCTCGGAGCCGACGTCGAAGGCGAAGTAGGCGACGCAGAACAGGATCGCCATCAGGCTGGAGAGCCCGAAGAGCGTGGCGATCTGGCGCTCGGCGCGCTTCTCGGCACGCGGGTCGACGTCGGTCGGCCGGGGCTGGTGGACCGGCAGGCCGGGGTCCGCGATCGGGTCCCCGGTGGTCTCGGCGATCTCCTGGTGACGGCCGTGACCGTCGGAACCCGCGGGGTGGACGACGTCGGTCACGGGTGGATTCCCTTCTTGGTGGAGCGTGCGGTGTGGGACGCGATCCAGATCGCGAACCCGACGAGGGAGCCGATGCCGACCAGCCAGGCGAACATGCCCTCGCTGACCGGGCCGAACGAACCCATCGCGTTGCCGCCGTACGCCGGCTGCTCCTCGAGGCTCTGCAGGTAGGCGATGATGTCGCGCTTCTCCTCGGGCCTCAGCACCTCGTCGGAGAAGACCGGCATCTGCTGGGGACCGGTGACGAGCGCCTCGTAGATGTGCACGGGGTCGACGCCGATGAGCGTGGGGGCGTACTTGCCGCCGGGAAGGGCGCCGCCGGAGCCTGCGAAGTTGTGGCAGGCGGTGCAGTTGGTCCGGAAGAACTCGCCACCGCGGACGATCGCCTCCTCGCGCTCGTCCTCGGGGATGGTCTCGGGGTCGTACTGCTCGGCCTCGGGAATCGCGGGGCCGGGGCCGAGGCTCGCGACGAACGCTGCCAGCTGACCGATCTCCTCCTCGGAGTACACGATCTTCTTCACCGGTGCCTGGGCAGCGGGAGCGGCCATCGGCATCCGGCCGGTGCCGACCTGGAAGTCGACAGCAGCGGCGCCGACGCCGACGAGCGAGGGGCCGTACCAACCCTCCGCCTGGCTGTCGACGCCCTCACCGTTCTTGCCGTGGCAGGAGGAGCAGCCGACCAGGAACAGCTCGCGGCCCTTGGCGACGTCGTCGGTTCTCGAGGCGCTGTCCTCGGCCTGTGCGGGGGAGAGCAGGGTGTAGAACCCGCCGGTGACCAGGAGCGCGAGCAGCATCACGACGGGGCCGGCGAAGCGGCTGCGTCGGTTGGCTGAAAGTCGAGCGGTCAGGAGTCGCACGTCAGGTTCCTCAATATCCGTCTGCAGTTGGTTCGGCCCTGGGCTCGGTCCGGATGGTCACTTCAACAGGTAGATCGTCGCGAACAGTGCGATCCACACCACATCGACGAAGTGCCAGTAGTAGGACACGACGACAGCGGTGATGGCCTGCTCGTGGGTGAACCTGCGGGCGAGGTACGTGCGCCCGAGGACGAAGAGGAACGCGATGAGCCCGCCGGTCACGTGGAGACCGTGGAAGCCGGTCGTGAGGTAGAAGCCGGAGCCGTACGCCGAGGAGGCCATCGTCAAGCCCTCGTGGACGAGCTCGGCGTACTCGAGTGCCTGGCCGCCGATGAAGATCGCGCCCATGACGTAGGTCAGGATGAACCACTCGCGCAGGCCCCAGCCCTTGATGTTGAGGACGCTGCCGGTGCGGCCGACCTGGCCGCGCTCGGCCGCGAACACGCCGAGCTGGCAGGTCAGCGACGACAGCACGAGGATCGTGGTGTTGGCGGTGGCGAACGGCACGTTGAGCAGCTCGGTCTCCTGCGCCCACAGCTCGGGCGAGACCGACCGGATCGTGAAGTACGCAGCGAACAGTGCCGCGAAGAACATCAGCTCGGACGAGAGCCAGACGATCGTCCCGACGCTGACCATGCTGGGACGGTCGTGCTGCCCGTGCAGGCGGGACGCAGGGATCACTGCAGTTGATGTCGCCACAGGCGCCATTATGTCGGTAACCCGGGCATGCGGCACCCCGACCCCCTGCCCATCGGAGTCATCTTCTTCACACCGTGACCCACCCGTGCGGCGCGGCGCGGAACGCTGCCTAGTGTTGAGTCGTGCTGGCACGTGTCGACGTCGAGGAGCTCTCGCAGCTCCCGCCGTTCGAGGTATCCCGAATTCTCACCGAGTGGGGCATAGATCCGTTCCTGAACGTGCTCACCGTCTGGGTCGCCGGGGCCTACCTGTACGGCGTCTGGGTGCTCCGGTCGCGCGGGGACTCGTGGTCCCTGGCCAGGACCTTCAGCTTCGTGGTCGTCGGGATGGGGTCGTTCTACGTCGTGACGTCCTCGGGCATCGCCGCCTACGACTCCGCGCTGCTGAGCGTGCACATGGTGCAGCACATGGCGCTGTCGATGCTGGTCCCGCTCGCGCTGGCGCTCGGGGCACCGGTGACGCTGGCCCTCCGGGTGCTGCCGCGGCGGCCGCGAAGGTGGCTGCTCGCGGTGCTGCACTCGCGGCTGGTGACGGTCCTGTCGTTCCCGCCGCTCGCATTCGCGCTGTTCGTGCTCAGCCCGTGGCTGCTCTACTTCAGCTCCTGGTACGACGCCACGCTGACCTCGGCCTTCGTCCACGAGATGATGCACGTCCACCTGGTGCTCGTCGGGTCGCTGTTCCTGTGGCCGCTGGTCGGTGTGGACCCGGTGCCGGGGAGGGTCTCGTACCCGTTCCGGATGATGCTGATGGTCCTGACGTTGCCGTTCCACGCGTTCCTGGGGGTCACGATCATGGGCCAGGAGGAGCTGATCGGGGGTGACTGGTACACCAGCCTCCCGATGGACTGGCTGCCGTCGCCGGTCGACGACCAGCACCTCGCCGGCGGGATCCTCTGGGGCACCGGCGACGTCGTCGGGATCGTGTTCTTCCTCGTCCTCTTCGCCCAGTGGGTCCGGTCGTCGATGCGTGAGGCCGAGCGGGAGGACCGGCGGCTCGACCGGCTCGAGCGCATGGAGCAGGGGCGCGCTGAGTGATCGGGTCAGCGGTTGGGGTGAGTAACATCTTCGTCGTGACCCAGGCCGAATCGCCCCGCAAGCCGCTGCAGGTTCTCGTCTACAGCGACGACAGCAACACCCGCGACCAGGTGCTGCTCGCGCTCGGCCCCCGGCCGCACCCGGACCTGCCCCCGATCGAGTACGTCGAGGTGGCGACCGAGCCGATGGTGATCGCGCACCTCGACACCGGAACCATCGACCTCGCGATCCTCGACGGCGAGGCGGTGCCCGCCGGCGGTCTGGGCATCGCCAAGCAGCTCAAGGACGAGATCTACAACTGCCCGCCGCTGCTGGTGCTGATCGGCCGGGCGCAGGACGCCTGGTTGGCGACGTGGTCCCGCGCGGACGCGGCGGTGCTGTACCCCCTCGACCCGATCCAGCTGGCCGACGTCGTCATCGGCCTGCTGCGCGACCGGGTGCCCGCGGCCCGCTGAGCCGCCCCAGACCATGACCGCTCCCACCGGCCGGCACAGCTGGCCCGAGGTCCTCTCTGCCCTCGTCGGCCGCACCGACCTGTCCGGGGACCAGGCGGCATGGGCGATGGCCGAGATCCTGACGGGTGCGGCGACCCCGGTGCAGATCGCCGGTTTCGCGGTCGCCCTGCGCACGAAGGGCGAGACGACCGAGGAGCTCGTCGGTCTCGTGGAGGCGATGTACCAGCACGCCGTACCTCTGCCTCTCGAGGGACGCTGGCTGGACGTGGTCGGCACCGGCGGGGACCGGTCGATGTCGGTGAACATCTCGACGATGGCCGCGATCGTCGCGGCTGCCGCGGGCGCGCGGGTCGTCAAGCACGGCAACCGGTCGGCGTCGTCCAAGTCGGGCGCCGCGGACGTGCTGGAGGCGCTCGGGGTCCGGCTCGACCTGCGGGCGGAGCAGGTCGTCGAGCTGGCCGAGCAGACCGGGCTGACCTTCGCCTTCGCGCCGGCGTTCCACCCCGCTCTGCGGCATGCGGCCGTCGCTCGCCGTGAGCTCGGCGTCGGCACGACGTTCAACATCCTCGGCCCGCTGGCGAACCCGGCACGCCCCTCCGCCCAGGCGATCGGCTGCGCCGACCCGCGGATGGCGCCGCTGATGGCCGGCGTGTACGCACAGCGAGGCGTCGACGCCTGGGTGTTCCGCGGCGACGACGGGCTCGACGAGCTGACGACGACGACCTCGTCCCGGGTGTGGATGGTCGCGGGCGGGCAGGTCACGGAGCTGTCGGTGGCACCCGAGGACGTCGACCTGCCGCGCGGCACCGCCGAGGACCTTCGGGGCGGCGACGCCGCGTCCAACGCCCAGGTCGTGCGGCGGCTCGTCGACGGCGAGCACGGACCGGTGAGGGACGCCGTCGTGCTGAACGCCGGCGCCGCCCTGGCGGTCTACGGCGAGGCCGCCAGTGAGCCGCTGGACCGGTTGCGGGACGGAGTCGCCGCGGCGGCCAAGGCCATCGACGCGGGTGCTGCCCGGGAGACCCTTGACCGCTGGGTCTCCGTCAGCGCCGCGATGAGCAGCTGAGTCGCCGGGCTAGAGCTCGAGCGCGAACGACTCCCCGTCCCGGCGGAAGTGCAGCTTCTCGTAGTAGGGCGCGACCATGCCCGGAGCGGTGAGCACCCGCCGGAACCCCGAGTCCTTGAGGAGCTGGCTGCGGCGCCAGACGAACTCGCCGGGGGAGAAGTCCCGGTAGCGGCGGGTGACGTAGTCGAGGACCACCTGCGCGGTGCCGTCGCCCTCGTCGCGCAGCAGCACGACGCCGACGGTCTCGTCCGCGTGCAGCACCAGGTAGGACCGGTGGCCGGGCGCGGCGCCGTCCCAGACGAAGTCCGGCTGGAAGCGCAGGATGTCGCCGCCGTGGACGCGGAGGACGTGGCGCAGGTAGTCGTCGGTGGGGGACACCTCGAGGACCTCGAACGCCTTGTCGTCGTGCCGCTCGCCGAGCAGCCGCACGAGGAAGTAGATGTTGATGGCCGACAGGGCGACGTTCATCGCCACCATCGGCCAGATCGCGAGCAGCCCGTTGAAGAGCGTGAGCACCAGGCAGGCGACCAGGTTGAGCGCGCGGAACCTGAGCACGCGCGCCTGCATGACCGAGAAGACGAGCAGCGCCGAGCCCGCCCAGCCCAGGATGTCCAACTCGCTCACCGGACGAGGCTACCCGCCCAGCTCGTCGTGCGTTCCTGGTGGCTACCAGCCCACGGCATGCCGCAGGAGGGCGACCCCCGCCGAGGCGCTGCGGGCCTCGACGGCAGCGGGGAGGAGCGAGATCGCGTGCAGGCGGGAGGTGAGGTGCACACGAGCCGCACGCTCCGCCCTGTGCCAACCGCGCTGCCCGCACAGGTCGGCGACCGAGGCGAAGTAGCGAGCCTCTTCCCTGAAGCGGTCCCCGCTCACCGCCCGCACAGCCGAGTCGCTCCCGGCGTGGCGGCGGTAGGCGAACGTCGGCTCGGGGTCGAGGACGAGCGAACCGCCGGACAGCGTGACGTCCATGAGCAGCGCGAGGTCCTGCACGACGTTCAGCCCGTCCCGGAACCCGAGGCCCTTGACCACGTCGGTGCGCCAGCACAGGGAGGGGAAGTAGGTCCAGTTGCCCCTGAGCAGGCTGGTCGCCAGCTGCTCCCCGGTCAGGACGCGCTGGGCGTTCGTGCGCGGCCGGCTCCAGCGCTTGACCCGGTCGGTCAGCGGGTCGGTCGGACGCCCCTGCCCGTCGATGACCGTGACTCCGGGCTGGATCACGGCCACGTCGGGCTGGGCGGACACGATGGCGCGCATCCGAGCCAGGTAGCCCGGCAGCATGAGGTCGTCGGCCCCCATCACCACCAGGTGCGGCGCGACGGCGAGGGAGGTCGCCTTGACGTAGTTGAGGTTGGCTCCGAGGTTCTCGGCGTTCCTCAGGTAGGTGACGCGGGGGTCGTCGAGGGTTCCGAACCAGGTCGCGACCGACGGGTCGGGGTAGCCGTCGTCGACGACGGTCAGGTGCCAGTCGTCGCCGGTCTGGGCGAGCACGCTGCGCACGGACGCCTTCATGTGGTCGACGTCGCCGTAGTAGGGCAGCAGCACGTCGAAGAGGCGACGGTCCGTGCCCTGTGGCCGTGATGCCTGCGTCATACGCCGGTCCTCTCGTGCTCGGGCAGCACCGCCGCCGGGAGGTCGGGAACGGGTGGTGTCGATCCGGCCCGGGCAGCCGCCCAGACCGTCGCCGCCGCGGCGACGACGAGTGCCACCAGCGCCCACGTCGGGACCGTGATCCAGGCGGCGGAGTCCGCCAACGGGCTCGACTCCGACTCCAGGACGAAGACGTTGGCGATCGACACCGCGTGACCGACCACGACGAGCATGGCCAGCGCTGCGACGACCAGGTGGTGAGGCGTCCTTCGGCCCGACCGTTCGGCGAGGGCGGACATGGCCACCGGGATCCCGACCGCGAACGGCAGGGCGTAGCGGCCCTGCCAGACGTCGCCGAGCTGCGAGTAGGTCGGCACCGTGATCGCGAGCTGCACCGCCAGCCACGTCGCGGTGAGGAGGCCGAGCGCGATCCACCACCGTCGGCCCAGGCCCCATCCGGCGGCGGCCAGCACGATGACCAGGCCGAGCAGGGTCGTGGCGTAGACCACGGTGGGGGCGCTCTCGTTGCGGGTCGGGAACGCCGCCATGCTCTGCAGGATCCAGTAGGGCAGGTCGCCCAGCGCGCGGCCGAGGGGGTTGTCGAGACCGAGGTCCTCCTCGCGGGCCAGCGAGTTCGGCGCTGCGACACGGTTCCAGAGCTGCGAGGACAGCACCGCGATGCCGACGACGGCGGTCCCGCAGAGCAGGGCTCGACGGCGGTCCGCCACGAGCTCGCGGAGCCTGCGGTGCCCGAGGAGGCAGGCTGCACTGACGACGATCAGCAGCACCCACGCCGGCCCGAGCAGGCGGGGCACGGCCATGACGGCTGCCGCACCCGATGCGAGCAGGATCAGCCGCCGTTCGTGCTCCGCCGAGGTCGCGCTGCGCAGGGACATCAGGGCGCACCACAGCGCCAGGCCTGCGGTCATCTCGACGCCGTTGGGCGCACCGAGTGAGGTGCTGTAGACGAACACCGGCGTGACGCCGGCCGCGAGCCCCAGGAACGGCCATGCCGTCCGGAACGTCAGGGCGAGGGCGTAGGCGGCGCACCAGACCAGGGCGGCGGAGAGCAGCGAGGCGACCAGGCGCAGCGCGTAGAGCTTCGCCGTGCCGTCGAAGGGCTGGGCCGCTGTGCCGACGAGCCAGTAGAAGGCCGGGTTGTACCGGGCTGCCGCGCTGGCCACCTCGACGTGACCGTCGCCGACGTCGGTCCCTGGTTCGCAGTTGTCGGGGCCGGTGTACTTGTAGGAGCTGCAGACAGGGGTGGCGCTCTCGACGAGCGACCGTGGGACCTCGACGTACTCGCCCCGGCCGTCGGTCACCGGCTTGTCGCCGGGCAGGAGCTGACCGTGGGCGACGGAGGCCGCGCGATAGGCGTGGTCGAACTCGTCGATGCCGCGGAACGGAGGAAGAGCCAGGATCCACGCCACCTGGACGAACAGGTAGGCGAGCGCGAGCAGGGACGCGACCCGAGCGGGGCGGTTCATCGGTCGCCGGCGGTGTCCAGGAGCGGCGGGGACGGCCGGCTCGCCTCGGCGATGGCCTGCGACCGGACCAGGTGGGCGAACCGTCCCTCGAGGTCCAGCAGCCGCCGGTAGGTGCCCAGCCACCCGACGATCGCCACGACGATGAAGACGTAGAGGACCAGGTCGGTCCCGCGGCCGACGCCGACCATCCGGGCGGCGCGGGTCACCGCGTCGGGGAAGACGACGGCAAGCGCCGAGGTGGCCAGCGCGCCCATGATGAAGATCCGGCGCACCGCGAGGAAGCCGGGGCTCGGCGTCGTCCTGGCCGCGACCAGCGCCAGCGTGACGAACGCCGCCAGGAGCAGCAGCTTGATGATCACCGGACCGGGTACAGCCGTTGCAGCATGAGGTCGAACAGGATGTTGACCGCGTTCAGGCTCGACTGGCCCTTGGCCCTCGAGTACTCGGTGTAGGCGATGGTCACCGGCACCTCGCAGACCCGCCACCGGTTGGCTGCCACCTGGTCGAGGAGCTCGCTGGCGTGGCCCATCCCGCGGGTGTGCAGCTGCAGCTCGGCTGCTGCGGCGGAGGTGAGGACGCGCAGGCCGTTGTGGGTGTCGGTCACCGGCAGCCCCGTCGTGAGCCGCGTGAAGCCGACGGCTCCCTTGAGCAGTCGACGACGCGAAGCCGGGACGCTGAGGCCGCCTCCGTCGAGGAACCGTGAGCCGAGGACGACGTCCACGTCGCCACGCCGGGCCCGCTCGACCATGCGCACGGCGTCCAGCGCGTCGTGCTGGCCGTCGGCGTCGAACGTCACGACCAGGTCGGTGGCGGTGTGCCGCACCGCATAGCTGATCCCGGTCTGGAGCGATGCGCCCTGGCCGAGGTTGATCGCGTGCCGCAGCACGGTCGCACCTGCGGCGCGGGCGACGCGGTCGCTGCCGTCGGTGCTGCCGTCGTCCACGCAGACGATCGTCGAGAAGTGCGGTCGCAGACCGGCGACGACCGAGGCGATGACGGTCGCCTCGTTGTGCATGGGGATGACGACGCACGCCTCTCGTGGCCCGAAGCGTGGCTGCTCCGCCTGCGGAGCTGTCGTCGGTGAATCGCTGAGCATGGCGGCCTCCCTTGGCACTCAAGGTAGGCGAGCGGTGCCCGTTTAGGGCGAAAACGGGCGACTTGGTGCAGGAAGTCCGACCTCAGTCGAGACCCAGCGAGAAGGCCGCCTCGAGGTCGTGGGAGGAGTACGTGCGGAAGGCGATGTGGGTCTCGGTGGCGGTGACCCCGGCAACCTTGTTGACCTGGTCGGCCACCACGTCGGCGACCGCCTCGTGGTCGCGCACGCGGACCATCGCGATGAGGTCGATCTGGCCGGTGACCGAGTAGACCTCGCTGATCCCCTCGATGCCGGCCACCGCCTCGGCGACCTCGGGGATGCGCGCCACGTCGGCGTTGATGAACACGATGGCGGTGATCATGGGTCCCAACCTAGCGGTCTGCCCGCGTCTGCCACGCGGGCTCCCTCACGAGTCGAACTGGACCAGCGAGCGCCGGGACTCCTCGACCGCGTCGTGGACCGCGAGGTGGCGCGTCGCGCCCGCGACCGGGCACGTCCACTCGCCCTCCACGTGCACCAGCCTGACGCCGTCGGACTCCAGCCAGCGGAGGATCAGCTCGGCCTCCTCGGCCGTCGACGCGGGCAGGGGGCCAGGGCCGGGCACGACGGTCTCGGCCGAGGCCTGGAGCTCCAGCACCCACAGGGACGCGTCGACACCGGGTGGGATGACGCCGGCGGCGGCGAGCCGACCGTGGCGGACGACGTGGACCAGCCAGCGGCCGTCCTCCTTGCGCGCGGCGACGACCTCCGGGCAGCGGGTCAGTGCGTGGATCCGCTGCGTCCGGGCCGCGCCGCGCAGGAACGCCGACAGCCGGTCGCGGAAGCGGCCGGCCTCCTCGAACCGCTGGTCGACGACGAGGGCGTCCATCCGTAGGCGCAGCGCCTCGACCACCCCGGCGGGGTCGTTCGCGAGCCCGAGTCGCACCCGGTCGACGAGCGCGGCGTAGTCCTCGGCGCTGACGCTCAGGTCGCAGGGGGAGAGGCAGCGCCCCATCTCGGCGAGCGCGCACGGGGTCAGCTGGGGTCTCTGCGGCAACCGGCCGCTGCACTGCCGGAGCGGGAAGGCCTCGTGCAGCGCCGCCACCGCCCGCTCCGCGGTCTTCCTCGACGAGTAGGGGCCGAGGTAGTGCGCGCCGTCGTCGAGCACCTTGCGGACCATCGCCAGCCGGGGCCAGGGCTCGGCGGTCAGCTTGACCCAGTGCACGCGCTCGGGGAACCGGGACCGCCGGTTGAACTTCGGCTTGTGCTCGGCGATCAGGCGAAGCTCCCGCACCCCCGCCTCGAGCGGGGTGGCGCACTCGATGCCCTGGACCTCGACGGCGAGGTTCACCATCTGACCCATCCGCGACCGGGTCTCCGAGGCGGTGAAGTAGCTGCGCACGCGGGTCCGGAGGTCCTTGGAGGTGCCGACGTAGAGCACCCGGCCGGCGCTGTCGCGGAACAGGTACACCCCCGGTGCGTGCGGGAGGTGCTCGGCGAGGTGGCGCTTGCGTCGCTGCGCCGTGGTCACCCGGGAGGTGAAGGTCTGCAGCTCCTCGAGGGTCTGCACGCCGAGGTTCCCCAGCCGGGCCATGAGGCCGTGGAGCACGTCGACGGTCGCTCGGGCGTCGGAGAGCGCGCGGTGGTTGGGGGTGGTGGCCGACCCGAAGAGCCGGGCGAGGGACGCCAGCTTGCAGTTGGGCGTCTCCTCGCGGGTCACCACCCGACGGGCGAGCACCGCCGTGTCCAGCACCTCGAAACGTGGCCAGGGTCTGCCCTGCTCGGCCGCGAAGTGCTTGAGGAAGCCGACGTCGAACGGCGCGTTGTGGGCGACGAGCACACATCCGGCGGCGAACTCCAGGAACTGGGGCAGCACCTGCTCGATCGGTGGTGCTCCGGCGACCATCGAGTCGCTGATGCCGGTGAGGACGGCGATGAAGGGCGGGATCGCGCGGTGCGGGTTGACGAGCGTCTGGAACTCGCCGAGCACCTCTCCGCCGCGCACCTTGACCGCGCCGACCTCGGTGATCATCGACCCGCCGGCGGCGGAGCCGCCGGTCGTCTCGAGGTCGACGACGACGAAGGTGATGTCGCGCAGTGGCCGCCCCAGCTCGTCGAACGTGCGCTGCGAGTCCCAACGGGGCGCCGGGACCACCGGTGGGGCGCTGGTGGTCTGACTCATGGCGCTGACGCTAGGTGCGGCCACCGACAAAGCCGGGGCGCCACGCGCAATAGGCTTGGCGGCACCCCCGTGCGGCGCGGGCGGTGCCGACCGGACGGAGACGAGGGTTCACGTGGCTGTCACCCTGCCCGATGCGAACACCCGCTGGCGTTGTGGCGGTTGCGGCAACCTGACGCGGTTCGACGTGTCGCGGAGCCGGCGCACCACGGAGTTCTGGCACTTCGACCTCGCCGGCGAGCACGCCGTCGAGGAGACCGAGGTCGAGGTCGAGGTCGTCGAGAAGGTGACCTGCCGGTGGTGCGGACGCTCCGACGCGATCGAGCTCGTCTCGCGCGCCGAGGCGGACGCGCCCCAGCAATGACCAGCGACGACCAGCGATGACCAGCCGTGACCGCCGATGACTGACGGCGACGACGCACCGCAGCTCCCTGAGGCGGTGCGTGCCCGGGTGATCGGTCTCGCCGCGGAGGCGCTCGGCAAGATGGCGGCGGAGCACCTTCCCGCGTCGCTGAAGCGGGTCGCGTCGTTCGCCCCTGCACGCAGGGCCCGGCTGGCCGGCAGCCAGATCGCCGGGGTGCTCGAGTCCGACGAGCAGTTCCGGGACCGGCTGGCCACCCAGGTCCAGGCCCTCTCCGGGGAGCTCGGCAAGGCGTTGCTGGAGGGGCGACCACCGGCAGCCGCCGACCCGGTCGAGGCGGCCGCGACGGCGTACCTGCTGCGCTCGCCGGGTTGGACCGACGTCGTCGCCTCCGCCGCTGAGGCGCTGCGTTCGGAGCGCGAGGCGGCCGCGGTTCAGCGCGCCGACGAGCAGCTCGACCGGCTGCGTCTCCGGGTCGGCGAGCTCGAGGCGGAGCTGGAGAGCCAGCGCGCCCGGCACAAGGAGCAGCTCGACCGGCTCAAGCGGGAGTACACCGAGGTGCGCACCCGGCTGGGTGAGGCACGGGCCAGGGCGCGCGAGGCCGAGGAGGCGGTGGAGGCCGGACGTGCCGAGGCCGACCGCAGCGCGGGGACGGCCGCCCAGGCGCTCGCCGCCGCGGAGGCGGAGGTGCGCCGGCTCAAGGGGCGCGTCGGTGAGCTGGAGACCGAGCTCGGTTCGGCGCGCAGGACCGAGCGGGCCGAGCGGGTCAGCGGGACGGTGCGGGCGCGGCTGCTGCTGGAGACGTTGGGCCAGGCCGCGCAGGGGTTGCAGCGCGAGCTCAGCCTCCCTGCCCTGGACCGGCTGCCCGGTGACACGGTGGACGCAGTCCCGGCCGAGGAAGGAACCCGGATTTCTACCGGGCGCGGGTCGCTGGCGGTGGACGACCCCGCCCTGCTCGAGGAGCTGCTGCGGCTGCCGCGTGCGCACCTGGTCATCGACGGCTACAACGTCACCAAGCAGGCGTGGCCCGAGGCTCCGCTCGACCGACAGCGTGAACGGCTCCTCAGCGGGGTCGCGGCCCTGCAGTCGCGCACGAAGGCCGAGGTCACGGTGGTCTTCGACGCTGCGGAGACCAGGGACCGCCCGCTCGTCTCACCGCCGCGCGGGGTGCGCGTGCTCTTCAGCCGGTACGGCGTCATCGCAGACGACGTGATCCGCGAGATGGTCGCCGCCGAGCCGCGTGGACGCGCCGTCGTGGTGGTGTCTAGCGACCAGGCCGTTGCTCGGGACGTCGTGACAGCCGGATTCCGGGTGGTGGCAGCCGGCGCTCTGTCTGCACTCGTGCACGGTCCGCGGGGTTGATCCCGATCGTCCAGCCGCCCTCGGCCGGCAGGTCGAACATGGCTTCCTGCGACCAGCGCTCACCGACCGTGAGGTCGTACTGCACCATGCGGTAGTCCGCGAGGAGCTGCTGCGCGGCGGGGTCGAGGTCGCCGACATCGGTCACGACGTCGCCCTCCGCGCTGTGGTACTCGCCCATCGCCATCGCAGGGACCTCGTCGTGCAGGGCGCTCAGCATCGCGTAGTAGGGCGTGAGCGGCGCCTCGAGCTCGTTGAACAGCAGCGGCAGGAAGTGCGTCGGGCTGGTCAGCGGCAGGTCGCGTGGCGGGAGCTTCTCGAAGTTGGTCCACAGGAAGAACGGGGTCTTGCGGAGCTGCTCCTCGTTCTGCTCGAAGACCTTGCTGCGTGGCCAGAACGGCGGGGCGTGGTCACCGTAGAAGACCACGGCGGTCCGTTCGGGGGACTCCTCGAGCTCGGTGAGGAAGTCGCGAAGCGCCACGTCGCTGTACCTGAGGCCTCGGGCGAACGCACCGAGCTGGTTCTTCACCACTCCCACCGACTTCCCCACGAAGAAGGGGTCGGCGTAGTTGCCGGTCATCGGGTAGTGGTTCTGCATCGTGACGAGGTTGACGAAGACCGGGTCGTCCTGCTCGTCGATCTGGCGCTCGACCTCGGTGAACGAGGACTCGTCGGACGCGAAGTCGCTCGACTCGAGCCTCTCCAGCGACGGCATGGTCCTCTCGCTGACGAACGAGTCGAACCCCAAGGTCGGGTAGACCCGGTCGCGGTCGTACATGATCGACCGGAAGGGATGGATCGCCACCGGGACGTGGCCGAGGGACTCGAAGAGCCCGACCGCTGAGGGGAAGGACGAGTAGTTCGGCACCAGCTGCTGGTACGGCGTGTTCATCTGCGGGGTGAACTGCGACAGCGAGAAGCCGGTGAGCACCTCGAACTCCATGTTGGCGGTGCCGCCGCCGATGAACTGGGTGAGCATCTCGCCGGACGGCGTCCGGTCCATGAGGCGGTGCGTGAACGGGATCGGGTCCCGGCCGATCCGCACGTCGGTGAGCCGGGTGGGGTCCGAGAACGACTCGCTGAGCACGACGACGACGTTCAGGTCGTCGAGCACGTCGTTCGAGCGGCCGGCGTTGGTCCGGTCGGCCACCTCCGACCACCGCTCGACGATCTCGTCCATCGCCTCCTCGCTGTACCCCGTCGGCCGCTCCATCGCCGGCGTCGGGGTGTTGTAGAGCACCCCGGCCATGAAGCCGTGCCGGAGGTAGTTGGCGCGCTGGGACCACTCGACCCACTCCACCCCGGCCCCGAGGTAGGCCTGGCGCAGCTTGTTGCCGTCGGCGTTGAAGTGCACGGCGTGGACCACGAACGTCGCGACGAGGGCCAGAATCGCCACCCGGGCCATGATCCACGCTCGCCACAGGCGCGGCTCGGTGACCCGCTGGATGGGCGGGATGAACCGTCGCAGGAACCGGGTCGCGACCAGGACCACGGCGACGAGCACGAGGAGGCCCACCGACAGCAGGACGATCGGGCGCAGCCCGACCATGTCGCGGAGGAAGCCGACCTGCCCGGCGAACGCCACGTCCGAGGGGTACAGCGGCTCCTGGCGCAGACCGAGCTTCTCGTAGTTGGCGAAGCCCAGTGCCGCGGACACGGCCAGCAGAGCGGTGGCGCTGAGCAGCACGCGACCGGTCAGCGCGATGAGCCCGACCAGCACCACCCAGATCACGGCGCTGGAGATGTAGAACACCAGGCTGCCGGGGCCGAGCACCCGGTCGAGCTCGCGGCGACCCTCCGCGGAGGCCTGCACGGTGTCCAGGAGCAGGTTGCAGCCGATCGCCCAGGCGACCGTGAAGAGGGTCGCCCCGGCGAGGAGGAGGAGTCGGCGCCTCGTGGTGACGAGGATCGGCTCGGACAAGGGCAGGCCTTTCACACCTGTGCGCGGGGGACGGGGCCAAAGGTATCCGCCGGCCACGACCCGGGTGCCGTGACCACCCGATGTGTCACCGAACTGAAACTGTCGGTGGCTTCGGCAAGGCTCACCGGGACAACGAGACGACCCGGAGGTAGCCATGAGCGTGGTGATCGACTGCGACACCTGTGCGGTGCGAGGTCTGGCCTGTCACGACTGCGTCGTGACCGTCCTGCTCGGCCCCCCGCCAGAGGTGGGGTTCGACGAGGAGGAGCAGCGCGCGCTGGCGGTCCTGGCCGAGTCGGGGCTGGTGCCGCGGCTGCGGATGGTGACGCCGACGACCGGTCCGGACGTCGCCTCGGCATGAGCCGGTGTGGCGTGCCCCACAGAGGTCCCTGTGCGTGCGGTTTTGGCACCGTCCGCGGCAGCGCCTAACCTGGGTGGCCGGTGCCTGTCACAGCCGGCCACACGAGGTCGGCGCAGGTGCCGCGTCGAGTCCGCGGTCCACCGAGGTGGTGGCCGTGGAGCCGGGGAACCACTTCCTTGGGGTGAATCGCCACCAGTCCGCCGAATCTCGGGGCGGAGGCCGGAGGCGTAGGGTCACTTTGCCGCCCGAACCCGTCAGCTCACCTGGTAGACGTAGGACAAAGGAGCTCGACCGCTCGTGACCGACGGCCGCAAACGCACCGCCCGCGCCCTGGCGACCCTGTGCATCGCCGCGCTCGGCGCCTCCCTCGCCAGTGCCCCCGCCAGCACCGCTGACCCGTCCATCGACGACGTCCGCGACCGGGTCGAGACGCTCTACCACGAGGCCGAGCAGGCTTCGGAGCGCTACAACGACGCCCGGCTCCGGCTCGCCGACGCCGAGGACCGCCTCGCGGCGCTGCAGACGGACCTCGACCGGCAGCGCGAGCGGACCGAGACGATCCGCGACCAGGTCGCGGCCAACGTGGTGGCCGACTACCAGGGCCAGGCGCTCTCCACCGCTTCGCAGGTGGTCCTCTCCGACGACCCGGAGGCCTTCCTCTCCCAGCTGACGACGCTCAGCGAGATCAGCTCCCAGCAGGCCCAGGTCGTGGCCGACCTCGCCGTCGAGGTCGACCGGCTCGAGATGCGCGAGGAGGTCGCGCAGCGCGAGGTCGACACGATCGAGCGCACGCGCGCCGTCCTCGCCGAGGAGAAGGCGCTGATCGAGGAGCGCGCCGCCGAGGCGGAGGCCCTGCTCGGCGAGCTGGAGGCCGAGGAGCAGGCCGAGCTCGAGCAGGCCCAGCGCGAGGAGGCACAGCGCGAGGAGGCACAGCGCGAGGAGGCACAGCGGGAGGAGCAGCAGAGCCGCAGCAGCACCCCGCGGACGCCGGTCACCGAGGCACCCGCCTCCGGTGGTGCGGCCGCTGCCGTCCAGTACGCGCTGGCGCAGGTGGGTGACGCCTACGTCTACGGCGCAGCAGGTCCGGACGCCTTCGACTGCTCCGGGCTGACAATGATGGCCTGGGCGCAAGCAGGGGTCGCGCTCCCGCACTCCTCGTCCGCGCAGATGGGATCGGGCACCCCGGTCTCGGTCAGCGCTCTGCAGCCGGGCGACCTGGTGTTCTACTACAGCCCGGTGAGCCACGTCGGGATCTACATCGGCAACGGCCAGATCGTGCATGCCTCGAACCCGTCGCAGCCGGTGAACGTCGCCCCCGTGAGCTCGATGCCCGTCTCCGGAGCCGTCCGCCCTGGCTGAGCAGGACCGCTCGCCGAGCGGGTCCCCGCAAGCCACGGCCCCAGCGGCGCGCGGACGCTGGGTGGCGCTCGTCGCCCTGGTCGTCGTCGCTGCGGTCGTCGTCCTCGCCCTGGTCCTCCTCGGCGACGGCCCGCAGCGCGCCGAGATCCGTGAACCCTCCGGTGAGGAGCGGCCCGACCGCGCCGCGGCGACCAGCGAGCTGCTCTACCAGCTGCAGAGGGGGCTGAGCGGAGGCCCGAGCGCGGCCGCCCGCGGTTCGCTGGGCGCGCTCGCCGACCAGGACGTCGCGTCGTCCGGCGGCGAGCTGGCCCGGCTGGCGGCCAACGTCCGCGAGCTCAGGGTCGACCGGCTCGGGCTGCGCTATCTCGACGACTCGGACCTGGAGCTGTCCCCGGCCCAGCGTGAACGGTTCGGCCCCGACGCCTGGATCTCGGAGGTCCAGCTCAGCTGGCGGTTCCGTGGTGTCGACCGCGCCGTCTCGACGCTCGAGGTCCCGGTCGTCGCCGACTGGCAGGACGACCGAGCGGTGTTCGTGACCGCACGGATCACCGGCGGATACCAGGTGCCGCTCTGGTTCACCGAGCCGCTGGTGGTGCGCCGCGGCCCGGGGACCCTGGTGCTGGCCGAGGACGCCCGGCAGGCTCGCAGCCTGGACCGCCAGGCGCGCATCGCCGTCTCCACGGTGCGCCGCACCCTGCCCGGGTTCGACGAGCCCCTCGTCGTCGAGGCACCGGACTCGTCCTCGGACTTCCGCACCGCTGCCGGGCTCAGCCGCACCGCCTCGCTGGCGATCGCGGCCGTCACGACGGCCACCGACGGGGCCGTCGCGGAAGGAGCGCCGGTGCACGTCTTCCTCAACCCCGACGTCTTCGGACCGCTGGGTCCGGTCGGTCGGCAGATCGTGCTCAGCCACGAGGCCACCCACGTGGCCCTCGGGGCGACGATGACGAGCGCCCCCCTGTGGCTCTCCGAAGGGATCGCCGACTACGTAGCGCTGGTCGGGACCTCGCTCCCGGACACGGTGCTCGCTGCCCAGATCCGCGACCTGGTCCGCAGGGACGGCCCGCCGCGCACCCTGCCGGGGGAGGCCGAGTTCGACGGTTCCAACAAGGACATCGGCGCTTGGTACGAAGCCGCGTGGCTCGCCGTCCGCCTGATCGCCGAGACGTACGGGCGGCAGGCCCTGCTCGACTTCCACGAGCAGGTGGAGACCGACGGCGACACGCGTGGCGCATTCCGGGAGGTGCTCGGCACCAGCGAGGGCTCGTTCCGCCGCGCGTGGCAGGCCGAGCTCGCAGAGCTGGCACGCTGACCGTGGAGGCACGGATCGATCGGCGGGGGGCCTGGCTCGTGCTGTCCGGCGCGACCGTGCTCCTCGTCGTGCTCGCAGCCGTCATGGTGCCGTGGAGCTGGGTCGGCGGGGCGACGCTCGACCCGCCCGCGGCCGGCGACGTCTTCAGCCGCGACCAGCTCGAGAAGGCCGAGAGCCACGCTGCGGCGCTGCGGGCGTTGTCGTGGACGTCGTACCTGGTCACCCTCGTGCTGTCCCTCGCCCTCGGGCTGACCCGCGTCGGCAGCGCTCTGTTCCGCAGGGTGACCGGGCGGTTGCCGTGGTGGCTCGCGGTGCCGTGGGTCGCGTTGCTGCTCCTCGTGCTGGGGCGCCTCGTGACCCTGCCGCTGTCCCTGCTCGCCCGCCGGCGCAACCTCGAGGACGGGTTGACCAACCAGGGGCTCGCGGGCTACCTCACCGACCTGGCGCTGTCCCTCCTGGTCTCGTGGGCGCTGCTGTCGGTCCTGCTGCTGCTGTTCATCGGCGTCGCGCGCAGATCGCCACGATGGTGGTTCGCCTGGTGTGCCGCGGTGCTGGTCGGCTTCACGTTCTTCGTCTCGCTGCTCTACCCGGTGCTGGTCGAACCGCTGTTCAACGACTTCGAGCAGCTCCCCGACGGACCCTTCGAGGAGGCGGTGCTCGCCCTGGCCGAGGAGGAGGGCGTCGCCGTCCGGGAGGTCCTCGTGAGCGACGCGTCGCGGCGCACGACCACCCTCAACGCCTATGTCTCCGGCCTGGGCGGCACCCGCCGGATCGTGCTCTACGACAACCTGCTGGCCGACGCGACGCCCGAGGAGGCCCTCTCCGTGGTGGCGCACGAGCTGGCCCACGCGCGGCACCGCGACGTCTTCCTCGGCACCGGGCTCGGTGCGCTCGGCGTCGTCGTCGGGGTCGCGGCGCTGGCCCTGCTCCTCGACTCTGGCTGGGTCCGACGGCGGGCCGGCGTCAGGGGAGCAGCCGACCCTGCCGCGGCCGCGGTCATCGCCGCGCTGGTGAGCCTGGGCGGAGTGGTCAGCAGCCCCGCTCAGAACGCGGTCAGCCGGGCGATCGAGGCGCGGGCGGACGTGACGGCGCTGGAGGCGACCGACGACACCGAGGCGTTCCGGTCCGTGCAGCTGCGACTCGCAGAGCGCTCGCTGGCCGACCCCACTCCACCGCTGGTCGGGTACGTCTGGTTCTCCTCCCACCCGACGGTGCTGCAGCGGCTGGCGATCGCCGATGCCGTGGAGCGGTCCGGAGGATGAGCCGGACGCTCTTCGTCACCAACGACTTCCCGCCGCGGCGGGGCGGGATCGAGACCTTCGTCCGACAGCTGTGCGACCGGCTGCCTCCTGGCGAGGTCGTGGTGCACACCGCCTCGATGCCCGGCAGCGCCGAGCTGGACCGCACCCTGCCCTACCCGGTCGTCAGGGACCCGGCCACGACGCTCCTGCCGACGCGGGCGGTGGGGGAGCGGGTGTCAGCCACCCTGCGACGTCACCGTTGTGACCGCGTCGTCTTCGGCGCTGCGGCACCCCTCGGGCTGCTCGCGCCCACGCTCCGGGCTGCGGGTGCCGAGCACCTCACCGCCGTCACGCACGGCCACGAGGTCTGGTGGGCGTCGGTCCCGGGGACCCGCGGCCTGCTGCGCCGCATCGGGGACGCGGTGGACGAGGTGACCTACGTCAGCGACTACTGCCGGGAGCGGATCGCCCCGGCTCTGTCAGCCGGTGCCGCCGCGCGCATGGTGCGCCTGTCCCCGACGGTCGACCCGCACCGGTTCCCGCCGCGCAACGGCGGTGGCCCGGAGGTCAGGCGCCGCCACGCGATCGACTCCCAGGCGCTGGTCGTGGTGACCGTCGCGAGACTGGTCCGCCGCAAGGGGCAGGACACCCTGGTCCGGATCTGGCCCGAGGTGCAGGAGCGGTTCCCGGGCGCCGTCCTGCTGCTCGTCGGGGACGGTCCGCAGCGGAGCCGCCTCGAGCGGATGGTGGCGAGGCGCCGGTTGCAGGAGGTCGTGCGCTTCACCGGCTCGGTGCCCTGGGAGGAGGTCCCGGCCCACCTCGACGCCGGTGACGTCTTCGCGATGCCGTGCCGCGACCGGCTGCTCGGGCTCGAGGTGGAGGCCTTTGGGATCGTGTTCCTCGAGGCGGCCGCGTGCGGGCTGCCGATCGTGGCCGGCCGCAGCGGCGGCGTGGCCGACGCCCTCGCGGCGACCGGTCAGCGCTGAAAAAAGAACCAGGGCCGCCGCGTCTCTCGACGTGGCGGCCCCGCGTTCTCGACTAGCAGCCGGCTCCCGTCATGGCCTTGCCCTCGATCTGTGTGCACGAGGTCGAGAACATGTCGAGCGTCACCCCTCCCAGAGCGAGCACGATCACGGTGAGCAGTGCTGCGATGGCCGTCACGACCAGCCCGTACTCGACGGAGCTGGCTCCGTCCTCGTTGCGGACGAGAAGGCCGGTCACGGTGTGGCTCGGTCAGCAGCCGGCTGAGGTGCTGGCCTCGGACGAGATGTTGTCACAGGTGTTCTGGAAGACCTCCTCGACGACCCCGCCGAGGGCGAAGACGATGATGACGATGAGCGCCGCGATGGCGGCGACGAGCAGGCCGTACTCGACGGCGGACGCGCCCTTCTCGTCCTTGCGAGCGGCGAGGCGCTGAAGCAGCTGAAGCATTGTGATCTCCCATGTGGTGTCGGCCGGGTCGAGACGTAACCCGATATGGGTAGATTTCAGCAGCCAGACAGCGGCAGTGTGGGCGAACGCCTGAACGATTAGTCCCAAATGTCCGTTTCGGTCCTCCGTATAGTCCGTTCGGGCCACTCCGGGGTAGCGAACCGAGGTCACGAACGGCGGCGCGGCCCTACGGAGCGTCGCTGCGCAGCAGTCCGGAGCGCATCGCGATCGAGATCGCCTGGGCGCGGTTGGCCGCGCCGAGCTTCTCGTAGATCTTCGAGATGTGGGTCTTCGCGGTGGACTCGGAGACGAAGAGCTGCCGGGCGATGGCCGCGACGCCGAGGCCGTCCGCGAGCAGCACCAGGACCTCCGACTCCCGCGGCGACAGCTGGGGACCGGTCGGGCTGAGCCGCCGGCGCATCGCGTCCGCGAGGTCCGCGGCCGCGAACGAGCGCGGGGAGACGCTCGCGTGCCGGGCGGCGGCGACCACGTCGTCGGAGGGGGAGTCCTTGGAGACGAACGCCGATGCGCCGGCCTCGAGGGCTCCGAACAGCTGCTCGTCGCCGGCGTACATCGTCAGCACGACGATGCCGAGCTCCGGCTTGTCGGAGCGCAGCCGGCGGACCAGGTCGAGACCGGTCCCGTCAGGCAGGCGTACGTCGGTGACGACCACGTCGGGCCGGAGCTGACCGGCGAGCGAGACCCCGTCGGCGACCGAGCCGGCCTCGCCCGCCACGGTGAAGTCGGGGGTGCGCTCGAAGGCGCGGGCAAGTCCCTGGCGGATGAGCTCGTGGTCGTCCACGAGCAGGACGGAGAGCACCTGCTGCCGGTCCTCCATCAGACCCTTGCACCTCCGTTCGGCGTCAGCGACGAGCTCTCGTCGCCCACGGTGACAGTGACTCTAGTGCCCCGTCCCGACGGATTCTTGTCACGTGAACCTATGTCGAGCGTCGCGTTTATCCGCTCGGCGCGCTCGCGCATGATGTGCAGCCCGTAGGAGTCGGCCCGCGGTCCGGTCAGGACGTCGGCCAGCCCCGTGCCGTCGTCCTGCACGGTGATGCGCGCGAACGGCGGCCGGATCCGGCAGTCCACCCACAGGTTCTCGGCACCGGAGTGCTTGCGGGCGTTGGTGACGGCCTCCTGCGCGATCCGCAGCAGCTCGGTCTCCACCTCGGTCCGCAACCGGGTGGGCGACTCGTCGAGGGTGAGGTGCACGGTGAGGCCGGAGCGCGAGCCGACGGTCCGGATGTAGTTCGACAACGCCGAGCCCAGGCCGGCGGCGGGGGAGATCTCGCTGCGCAGGTCGAAGATCGACAGCCGCAGCTCGCTGACCACCCTGCTCACCTCCGAGCGCACGTCGGTCAGCTGCTGGCGCCGCTTGTCGTCGGTCGCCGTCGCCACGAGCTCGTCGAGCGCGTAGCCGAGGGACGCCACCTCCTGGGCCACGCCGTCGTGGATCTCACGCGCCACCCTCTGCCGCTCCTCGAGCGTCGCCAGCGAGCGGACCTCGTCGAACACCAGGGCGGTGTCCAGCCGGAGCGCCTGCTCGTCCAGCTCGCGCAGCAGCGAGTCGAGCGCACCAGGCTGGGGCGCCTCCGGGGCGTCGGCGATGACGACCCCGATCATGCGCGTGCCGGAGCGGAGCGGAAGCACGGTCCGCCACCGGGTCTCGGCGCGACCATGAGGCTGCGGGCCGTGGGCCGGACGCATCTCCGACCAGCACCGCTCGACGAGGTGCCCGCTCGGGAGCAACGTCTGCTTGGCGTCGTACCCGTGGTAGCCGAGGGGGGAGAGCACGCCGCCCTCGGTGCGCACGAAGAGCGCGGACCGGGCGTCGCCCAGCTGCTCGTGGACGGCGGTGAGGGCCTGCTCGGCCAGCGACACCGGGTCGAGCCCGGACGAGAGCCGCCGGGCGACCGTGCGCAGCTGCGAGAGCAGCCGCCGCGCCGACTCGTACGACGCCCCGTCGACCCGGGACGGCGCACCGCGCAGCTGGCCGAACCACGCCCCGACGAACCCCGCGCCCAGGCTGGCCACGGCCCACGGAGCCGCGAGCTCGAGGCCGGCGGCGGTCGACTCGGCGCCGCCTCCGAGAGCCAGCACGATGGCGAGCCCCACCACCTCGAAGCCCGCGACGAGCTCGACGTCGCGCACCGCGCCGCCGATTCCGGCAAGCAGCACCGGGACGACCAGGTAGGGGAGCACCATCTCGCTGCCTGGCAGCGTGACGCTGATCGCCAGCGCGGCGAAGAAGCCTTCGACCAGCAGGATCCAGCGCTGGTTGATCACGGAGAAGTGCGCCACGATCATCGCGACCGCACCGATCCCGATCACGAGGACGGTGCCCTGCAACGCCGCAGGCTCTCGGAAGGCCAGCGCGAGCCCCAGCACCGTGGCAAGGAAGAACGCCCGGGCCGCGAGACCCAACCGGTCGCTCTGTGTCACAACCCGGTCACTGCCCCGTCACATGCGGCCCGAGAACGCCTCGAACATGCTGATCCCGGCCGGGCCGAGCACGGCGATGAAGAGGCACGGGAGGATGCAGAAGATCAGGGGGATGAGGATCTTGATGGCCACTTTCTGCGCCTGCTCCTCGGCTCGTTGCCGCCGCTTCGTGCGGATCTCCCGGGACTGTACCCGCAGGACGTGGGCAACGGGGATACCCAGCGCGTCGGCCTGCACCATCGAGGAC
>CADCUK010000142.1 GCA_902805865.1 uncultured Nocardioidaceae bacterium
TCGGTGGCGCTGGAGCTGTGCATCAGTCGGGCAGCAGTCCGTGACTGGCGCTCCCGCGGCCTCGACCCCGACCGGCGCGACGAGTGCCCCGTCCGGTCAAAGGAGGACTCCGCGACGCCGGCGTACTCCGCACTGCTCGGCTACTACCTGGGCGACGGGTGCATCTCCCGTCTCGGCCGCACCTACTCGCTGCGCGTCACCTGCGACTCGACCTACCCGGGGATCATCGACGACGTCACCGGGCTCATCGTCGCGGTCCGGGGGCGCGGGCCCGTCAACCACGTGCGTGCACCGGGATGCGTCGTCGTGTGCGGCTACTGGAACCACTGGCCGTGCCTGTTCCCCCAGCACGGGCCGGGTCGCAAGCACCAGCGCAGCCTGACGCTCCAGCCGTGGCAGCAGGACGCCGTGACGGCCCACCCGGCCGCCTTCCTCCGTGGCCTCTTCCACTCCGACGGCTGCCGCGTCGACAACTGGGTCACCCGTGAGGTCGCCGGCGAGACCAAGCGCTACGACTACGGGCGCTGGCAGTTCGTCAACCACTCGACCGACATCCAGCGGTTCTGCACCGAGACGCTCGACCTGCTCGGCATCCCGTGGCGTCAGTCGTCCTGGAAGACGATCTCGGTGTCCCGCCGCGCCGGCGTGCAGGTGCTCGACGAGCTCGTGGGTCCTAAGAAGTAGGCGTGCCGGAGGAGTACGGGGTGCCGCTCAGGTGCGCATGCGACGGTAGGCGGGCGCGACCTCGTTGACGGCGTCGCCCATCCGGTGGATGCGCAGCGCGTTGGTCGAGCCGGGGATCCCGGGCGGGCTGCCGGCGATGATCACGACGAGGTCGCCCTCGTTGACGCGGCCGATCTGCAGGAGCGCCTCGTCGACCTGGCGCACCATCTCGTCGGTGTGGTCGACGGCCTCGCCGATGAAGGTCTCCACTCCCCACGACAGGGAGAGCTGCGACCGCACGAGCGGCACCGGGGTGAAGGCAAGGATCGGGATGTGGCTGCGGTAGCGGGTCAACCGTCGGGCCGAGTCACCGGACTGGGTGAACGCGACGAGGTAGCGGGCCCCGACCCGCTCCCCCACCTCTGCGGCGGCCTTGGCGATGACACCGCCACGGGTCCGCGGCTGCCACTCGATCTCGGCCATCCGGGCGAGCCCGTGGTCCTCGGTGGACTCCACGATCCGCGCCATCGTCGACACGGTCTCGATCGGGAACTTCCCGACGCTCGTCTCGCCGGAGAGCATCACGGCGTCCGCGCCGTCGAGGACCGCGTTGGCCACGTCGGACGCCTCGGCGCGCGTCGGCTTCGGGGCGGTGATCATCGACTCCAGCATCTGCGTGGCGACGATGACCGGCTTGGCCCGACGCCGTGCCGTCTCGATGACCTGCTTCTGCAGGAACGGGACGTCCTCCAGCGGGCACTCCACGCCGAGGTCGCCGCGCGCGACCATCACGGCGTCGAACGCGTCGACGATCTCGTCGATGTTCTCGATCGCCTGCGGCTTCTCGATCTTCGCGATCACCGGCAGGCGCACCCCGACCTCGTCCATGATCGCCCGGACGTCCTCGACGTCCGCGGCCGACCGCACGAACGACAGCGCGATCATGTCGACGGTGAGCCTCAGGGCCCAGCGGAGGTCTTCCTTGTCCTTCTCGCTCATCGCCGGCACCGAGACCGCGACGCCGGGGAGGTTGATCCCCTTGTGGTTGCTGATCCGGCCGGGCGCCACGACCGTGGTGAGCACGTCGGTCCCGTCGTCGACCGAGACCACCTCGAGGGTCACCCGGCCGTCGTCGATGAGGATCTTGTCGCCGGCCGCCACGTCGCCGGGCAGCCCGTCGTACGTCGTGCTGGCGATCGTGGCGTCGCCCGGCACGTCGCGGGTCGTGATCGTGAACTCCTGGCCCGTCTGGAGGTCGACCGGGCCGGACGCCAGTCGACCGAGCCGGATCTTCGGGCCCTGCAGGTCGACGAGGACGCCGACGCCGCGGCCGGTGGCGTCGGACGCCTGACGGACCATCCGGTAGACCTTCTCGTGGTCGGAGTGGTCGCCGTGGCTCAGGTTCAGCCGAGCGACGTCCATCCCCGCCTCGACGAGAGCCCGGATGGACTCCGTCGTCGAGGTGGCCGGACCGAGGGTGCAGACGATCTTGGCTCTACGCACCCGACGACCCTACGGGGTTTCCTGGATCGTTCCAATCCGGGTGCGGCCACCGGGGTCCTGGTCGCGAAGCCGGGCCCGGTCGCGCAGCCGGAGCGCGCCCGGGAAGCCACGGCCCGGCACCCGCCGGTCAGACAGCCAGTGGTCGCTCGGTCGGCGGGATCGGCGCCGGCAGCGTCGTGCCGCCGGTGAGGTGCCGGTCCACGCAGGCGGCCGCGGCGCGACCCTCGGAGATGGCCCAGACGATGAGCGACTGCCCGCGACCCGCGTCGCCGGCGACGAAGACGCCGGGCACCGAGGTCTCGTAGTGCTCGTCGCGGACGACGTTGCCGCGCCCGTCCAGCTCCACGCCGAGCTGCTCGAGCAGCCCCTGCCGCTCCGGACCGAGGAAGCCCATCGCGAACAGCACCAGGTCGGCCGGGACCTCCCAGTCGGTCCCCTCGATCTCCTTGAAGGAGCTGTCCACCTCGACGAGGTGCAGGGCGCGGACGTTGCCGTCCTCGTCGCCGAGGAACGCCTTGGTAGAGGCGGAGTACACGCGCTCGCCGCCCTCCTCGTGGGCCGAGGAGACCTTGAACGTCATCGGCATCATCGGCCACGGCTGGTTCTGGGGCCGGTCGTCACCGGGGCGGGCCATGATCTCCAGCTGGGTGACCGAGGCGGCGCCCTGACGGTGCGAGGTGCCGAGGCAGTCGGCACCGGTGTCGCCACCGCCGATGATCACCACGTGCTTGCCGGTGGCGCTGATCTGCCCCTCGACGCTCTCGCCGACCGCGACCCGGTTGGCCTGCGGCAGGAACTCCATGGCCTGGTGGATCCCGGCGAGCTCGCGGCCGGGGACCGGCAGGTCCCGCGGCTCGCAGGCACCGATCGCCAGCACCACGGCGTCGAAGCGCTCCTTGAGCTGCGAGCCGGTGATCGAGCCACCGACGTCGACGCCGTTGCGGAAGACCGTGCCCTCGCGCTCCATCTGGCGCAGCCGACGGTCGAGGTAGCGCTTCTCCATCTTGAACTCGGGGATCCCGTAGCGGAGCAGGCCACCCGGCCTGTCGGCGCGCTCGTAGACCGCGACCGTGTGACCGGCCCGGGTCAGCTGCTGCGCGGCAGCGAGACCCGCGGGGCCGGAGCCGACGACGGCCACCCGACGGCCGGTCAGCCACTCCGGCGGCTGCGGCCTGACGAGTCCCTCGTCCCAACCGCGGTCGGCGATCGTGACCTCGACGTTCTTGATCGTGACCGCGTCCTGGTTGATGCCCAGGACGCAGGCGCTCTCGCACGGCGCCGGGCACAGCCGGCCGGTGAACTCGGGGAAGTTGTTGGTCGCGTGCAGCCGCTCGACCGCCTCCTCCCAGTCGTCGCGCCAGACCAGGTCGTTCCACTCGGGGATCAGGTTCCCGAGCGGGCACCCCTGGTGGCAGAACGGGATGCCGCAGTCCATGCAGCGCCCCGCCTGGGTGCCGATGATCGGCAGCAGCGCCCGCCCCATCCCGTCGGGGTAGACCTCGTTCCAGTCGCGCACCCGCTCCTCGACCGGGCGGCGGTCCGCCACCTCTCGACCGTTCTTCAGGAACCCGCGTGGGTCAGCCATGCAGCACCTCCATGATCCGGGCCGCAGCCTCGTCCTCGTTCAGCCCCTCTTCGAGCGCCTCGGCGCGTGCCTCGAGCACCCGCTTGTAGTCGCTCGGCATGATCTCGGTGAACCGGGCCAGCGCGGCCGGCCAGTCGGCCAGCAGCTCGGCGGCGACCGTCGACCCGGTCTCCTCGTGGTGCCGGCGCACGATGTGCTCCAGCTCGCCGGCTGCGTCACCCTCGACCTTCCCGAGCTCGACGAGCTCCGGGTTCACCCGGCGCTCCTCGAGGTCGAGGACGAACGCGACCCCGCCGGACATGCCGGCGGCGAAGTTGCGCCCGGTGGGACCGAGGACGACGACGCGACCACCGGTCATGTACTCGCAGCCGTGGTCACCGACGCCCTCGACGACCGCGGTGGCACCGGAGTTGCGGACGCAGAACCGCTCCCCCACCTGACCGCGCAGGAAGAGCTCGCCGCTGGTGGCGCCGTACCCGATGACGTTGCCGGCGATGATCTGCTGCGAGGCGTCGAACGTCGCTGCCTGGTCCGGGCGTACGACGACCCGGCCGCCCGAGAGCCCCTTGCCGACGTAGTCGTTGGCGTCGCCCTCGAGCCGCAGCGTGATGCCTGCGGGGAGGAAGGCCCCGAACGACTGGCCGGCGGAGCCGGTGAACGTGATGTCGATCGTGCCGTCCGGCAGCCCGGCGCCGCGGTAGCGCTTGGTCACCTCGTGACCCAGGATCGTGCCGACGGTGCGGTTGACGTTGCGGACCTCGAGCTGCGCCCGCACCGGCTCGCCCTTCTCCAGCGCGTCCTTGCACAGCGCGACGAGCTCGTTGTCGAGCGCCTTGTCCAGGGCGTGGTCCTGGACCGTGGTGTTGCGGCGCACGGCACCCTCGGGCAGCTCGGGCAGGTGCAGGATCGGCGTGAGGTCGAGCCCCGAGGCCTTCCAGTGGTCCACCGCCTGGGCGACGTCGAGCGCCTCGACCTGGCCGACCGCCTCGTCGAGGGTGCGGAAGCCGAGCTCGGCGAGGATCTCGCGGACCTCCTCGGCGATGTACTCGAAGAAGTTGACGACGAACTCCGGCTTGCCGGTGAACCGCTCCCGCAGCACCGGGTTCTGCGTGGCCACGCCCACCGGGCAGGTGTCGAGGTGGCAGACCCGCATCATGATGCACCCGGACACCACCAGGGGCGCGGTCGCGAAGCCGAACTCCTCGGCACCGAGCAGCGCCGCGACCACGACGTCCCGGCCGGTCTTGAGCTGGCCGTCGCACTGCACGACGATCCGGTCCCGGAGGCTGTTGAGCAGCAGGGTCTGCTGGGTCTCGGCGAGACCGAGCTCCCACGGTCCCCCGGCGTGCTTGAGCGACGTCAGCGGCGAGGCACCGGTGCCTCCGTCGTGGCCGGAGATCAGCACCACGTCGGCGTGCGCCTTCGACACACCCGCCGCGACCGTGCCGACGCCCACCTCCGCGACGAGCTTGACGTGCACCCGCGCGGACGGGTTGGCGTTCTTGAGGTCGTGGATCAGCTGCGCGAGGTCCTCGATCGAGTAGATGTCGTGGTGCGGCGGCGGCGAGATCAGCCCCACGCCCGGCGTGCTGTGCCGGGTCTTCGCGACCCACGGGTAGACCTTGTGGCCGGGCAGCTGCCCGCCCTCGCCGGGCTTCGCGCCCTGCGCCATCTTGATCTGGATGTCGTCGGAGTTCGTGAGGTACTCCGACGTCACGCCGAACCGGCCCGAGGCCACCTGCTTGATCGAGCTGCGGCGCTCGGCGTCGTAGAGACGGTCGGGGTCCTCGCCGCCCTCACCGGTGTTGGACTTGCCGCCCAGCCGGTTCATCGCGATCGCCAGCGTCTCGTGCGCCTCCTGGCTGATCGAGCCGTAGGACATCGCACCGGTCTGGAACCGCTTGACGATCTCCGAGACCGGCTCGACCTCGTCGATCGGGACCGGCTGACGGCCCAGCGCCGCGGCGTCCTTGAACGCGAACAGCCCGCGCAGCGTCATCAACCGCTCGGACTGCTCGTCGACGCGGGCGGTGTACTGCTTGAAGATGTCGTACCGCCCGCTGCGGGTGGCGTGCTGCAGCCGGAACACGGTCTCGGGGTCGAAGAGGTGCTGCTCGCCGTCGCGGCGCCACTGGTACTCGCCGCCGGAGTCCAGCTTCCGGTGTGCCGGCGGGAGACCGTCGACCGGGTAGGCCCGCGCGTGCCGGCGCGCGACCTCCTCGGCGACGACGTCGAGCCCGATGCCGCCGAGCTTGCTGGCGGTCCCGGTGAAGTAGCGGTCGACGAGGTCCTGGGAGAGGCCGACGGCCTCGAAGATCTGGGCACCGGTGTACGACGCCACGGTCGAGACGCCCATCTTGCTCATCACCTTGAGGACGCCCTTGCCGAGCGCCCGGACCAGGTTCTTGACCGCGAGCTCGGGCTCCACGTCGACGAAGTACCCGTCCCGCGCGAGGTCCTCGACGGTCTCCATCGCGAGGTAGGGGTTGACCGCGGCGGCGCCGTACCCGATGAGCAGCGCGACGTGGTGGACCTCGCGGACGTCACCGGCCTCGATGATGAGCCCGACCTGGGTGCGGGTCTTCTCCCGGACCAGGTGGTGGTGCACGGCGGAGGTCAGCAGCAGCGACGGGATCGGAGCGAGCTCCGCCGTCGAGTGTCGGTCGGACAGCACGATGACGCGCGCCCCGTCGGCGATCGCCGCCGAGACCTCCGCGCAGATCTCGTCCAGGCGCGCAGCGAGGGCGTCGCCCCCGCCGGCCACGTCGAACAGGCCGCGCGAGACGTGGGTGATGAACCCCGGCATGTCGCCGTCCCGGTTGATGTGCCGGATCTTCACGAGCTCGTCGTTGTCGATCACGGGGAACGGCAGCACGATCTGGCGGCAGGAGCGTGCGGTCGGCTCGAGCAGGTTGCCCTCGGGACCGATGGTGCCGTTGAGCGAGGTCACGAGCTCCTCCCGGATCGCGTCCAACGGTGGGTTGGTGACCTGGGCGAACAGCTGGCTGAAGTAGTCGAAGATCAGGCGGGGCCGGTCCGACAGCGCAGCGATGGGGGTGTCGGTGCCCATCGACCCGATCGGCTCGTAGCCGGTCTTCGCCATCGGGGTGAGGAGGATGCGCTTGTCCTCCTCGGTGTAGCCGAAGACCTGCTGGCGCCGGGTCACCGAGGCGTGCGTGTGCACGATGTGCTCGCGGTCGGCGAGCTCGGGCAGCCGGATGAGGCCGGCGTGCAGCCACTCGTCGTAGGGGTGCTCGGCGGCGAGCTGGCCCTTGATCTCCTCGTCCTCGATGACGCGGTGCTCGTCGGTGTCGACGAGGAACATCCGACCTGGCTGCAGCCGGCCCTTGCGGACCACGGTGGCGGGGTCGATGTCGAGCACGCCGACCTCGGAGGCCAGCACGACGAGACCGTCGTCGGTCACCCAGTAGCGGCTGGGGCGGAGCCCGTTGCGGTCGAGGACCGCGCCGACCTGGGTCCCGTCGGTGAAGACGACGCAGGCCGGGCCGTCCCAGGGCTCCATGAGCGAGGAGTGGAACTCGTAGAACGCGCGGCGCTTCGCGTCCATCTCGGTGTGGTTCTCCCACGCCTCGGGGATCATCATCAGCACGGCGTGCGGCAGCGTCCGGCCGCCCATGTGCAGCAGCTCGAGGACCTCGTCGAACGACGCGGAGTCGCTGGCCCCGGTGCTGCAGATCGGGAAGAGCCGCTCGAGGTCGCCGGGGATGACGTCGCTGTCGAGCAGCGCCTCGCGTGCGCGCATCCAGTTGCGGTTGCCCATGACCGTGTTGATCTCGCCGTTGTGGGCGATGAAGCGGAACGGGTGCGCCAGGGGCCAGCTGGGGAACGTGTTCGTGGAGAAGCGGGAGTGCACGACGCCGACCGCCGACTCCACCCGCTCGTCGACGAGGTCGGGGTAGAACGTGTCGAGCTGGTCGGTGGTCAGCATGCCCTTGTAGGCGATGGTCCTGGCCGACAGCGAGGGGAAGTAGACGCCCACCTCGTGCTCGGCTCGCTTGCGCAGGCAGTACGCGCGGCGCTCGAGCGCCATGCCGATCTCGCCGGCCGACGAGGAGACGAAGAGCTGCTTGAAGGTCGGCATGACGCCGCGGGCGGTCGCGCCGAGCAGCTCGGGGACGATCGGCACCTCGCGCCACCCCAGGACCGTCAGCTCCTCCTCGGCGGCGATCGCCTCGATGCGCGTCTGTGCCGCGGAGACCTCGTCGCCGGTGCCGGGCAGGAACGCGGTGCCGACGGCGTACGTGCGGGGCCCGGGCAGCGTGAACCCCGACTCCTGGGCGACCTCGCGGAAGAACCGGTCGGGGACCTGGAGCAGGATCCCGGCGCCGTCGCCGGAGTCCGGCTCGGCGCCGACAGCACCGCGGTGCTCGAGGTTCCGCAGGGCCTGGATGG
Organism: uncultured Nocardioidaceae bacterium; assembly: GCA_902805865.1. Taxonomy (GTDB): domain Bacteria; phylum Actinomycetota; class Actinomycetes; order Propionibacteriales; family Nocardioidaceae; genus Marmoricola_A. Next base: position 8,165 of record CADCUK010000142.1, read on the forward strand.
CCTTGGCGACGATCGCGTGCGAGGCCTCGCCGGTCAGCGTCGCGACGAAGGCGACGCCACAGGCGTCGTGCTCGTGAGCGCCGTCGTAGAGCCCCTGGGGCGACGGCACTGCCTGCATGAAGCGCTGCATGAGCGAGCCTTTCGCGTCGTCGGACCGGAGACCGGAGGATCGGGAGCCATCAGAAGCTGGCAGCGCGGGACGACGTTGGCCCAGGCGGAGATGGAATCGTACCCCAGCCGGCGTCAGGCCTCCACGCTCGTCCGGTCCTCGCGGAGGACGGTCTCCTCGCGGCCCGGATGCCGCCTCGAGGACCACACGAAGTAGGCCACGGAGAGCGCGAACAGCACGATCGACGTCCACACGTTGAGCCGCAGCCCGAAGACGTCGTCGGCCTGCACCGGGTCGATGCGGAGGTACTCGATCCACCCGCGGCCGGCGCAGTAGCCGGCGACGTACAGGGCGAACGCGCGGCCGTGGCCGAGGCGGAACCTGCGGTCCGCCCAGATGACCAGCGCGGCCACGGCGAGGTTCCAGAGGAGCTCGTAGAGGAACGTGGGGTGGAAGGTCGCGAACTGCTCGAACCCTGCCGGCCGGTTGGCGATGTCGGGGATCTCCAGCGCCCACGGAACGTCGGTGGGCTTGCCGAACAGCTCCTGGTTGAAGTAGTTGCCCAACCGCCCGATCGCCTGCGCGATCACGATGCCCGGAGCGAGGGCGTCGGCGAACGGCAGGAACTTGATGCCGGCCTGCCGGGCACCGATGTAAGCACCGACGCCGCCGAGCGCGATCGCGCCCCAGATCCCCAGACCGCCCTGCCAGATGTAGAGAGCGGTGACCGGGTTCTTGCCCTCGCCGAAGTAGTTCCCGTTGTCGGTGATGACGTGGTAGAGCCGGCCGCCGATGATCCCGAAGGGCACGGCCCAGACCGCGATGTCGCCGACCTGGCCGGGCTTGCCACCCCGGGCCTGCCAGCGGCGGTCCCCGAGCCAGACGGCGACGAGGATGCCGACGATGATGCAGAGCGCGTAGGCCCGGACCGGGAACGGACCGAGGTACCAGACGCCCTCAGAGGGACTGGGTATGGACGTGGGCAGGGGGACCCCGGCCAGCACTCCGGACAGAGGTCCGCTCATCAGCTGCCCTCCTCGTCGGTCGCAGGTGTCCCGTCGCTCAGGAACGTGTGGATGTCCTCCGCGAGCTTGGCCGCCGAGGTGCCCTCGGTCCACAGGATCGGGACGTTTCCGTCCGGTGTGACGCCGAGGATCGCGGTCCCGTGATTGACCTCGTAGCCGCCGCTGGGCAGCCGCTCCCCCTTCTCGACGGGCACGTGGACGGCCTTGGCCGTCTCGACGATGTCGTCCAGCGGGCCGGTCAACCCCTCGAACTCCGGGTTGAACCGGTCCAGGTACGCGCGCAGGGTCGCGGGGTCGTCGGTGGCCGGGTCGGTGGTCACGAACCAGGTCTCCACCTGCGCGGCCTCGGACTCGTCGAGCCGCGCGATCGCCGAGGCGAGGTCGGCCATCACCGCCTGGCAGATGTCGGGGCACCGGGAGTAGCCGAAGAACACCAGCGTCAGGGGCTTCTCCAGGCCCTCACGGAGGTCGAAGTCGTCGCCCGACGCGTCGACGAGCGTCCCCTCGGGCCAGGTGTACGGCGTGGTGAGGACCGTGCCGTGCATGCCGTCGTCGTCCTCCACGCTGAGCCCGGAGACGATGGCGTCGTCAGGCGTCGATCCCCCACCGCACGCCGCGAGCGACAACAGGGCGGCGGCCGAGAGGGCGGCTGCCAGACGGCGGAGCTCAGCCACGGCGCACCCCCGACGCGAGGTCCTCGGTGAGCGTGCGGAGCCCGGTGAGCGCACGGTCGGTGTCGCCGCGGGCGTCGAGGACCACGCGCACGAACGCGGAGCCGACGATGACGCCGTCGGCGTAACCGGCGACCTCTGCCGCCTGGTCACCGTTGCTGACCCCGATCCCCACCCCGACGGGCAGCTTGGTCGCGGCCTTCGTGCGGCTCACGAGCGGGGCCGCGAGGTCACTCGTGCTCGTCCGGGCACCGGTCACGCCCATCACCGCGGCGGCGTAGACGAACCCGCGGCAGTGCTCGACGGTGTAGCCGATCCGTTCAGGGGTGGACGAGGGAGCGACGAGGAAGACCCGGTCCAGGTCGTGGGCCTCGCTGGCGGCGAGCCAGGGCCCCGCCTCGTCGGGTGTCAGGTCCGGCGTGATGAGTCCCGAGCCGCCCGCGGCTGCCAGGTCCGCAGCGAACCTGTCGACGCCGTAGCGCTCGACCGGGTTCCAGTAGGTCATCACGACCGTGGCGACGCCGGTCGAGGCGACCGCCTCGACCACCCGCAGCACGTCGGCGGTCCGGACACCCTGTTCCAGCGCCTGCTGCGCCGCGGCCTGGATCGTCGGTCCGTCCATCACGGGGTCGGAGTAGGGCAGCCCGATCTCGATGACGTCGCAGCCGGCGTCCACCATGACCTTCAGCGCCTCGATCGAGCCGTCGACGGAGGGGAAGCCGGCCGGGAGGTAGCCCACCAGCGCCGCCCTGCCCTCGCTGCGCGCGGCGTCGAAGGCGCGCTCGACCGCGCTCACCGCGGCTCCCCCACGGTGGCGTCCGTGGCGTCGGGCGCGAGCCGCTCCCCGCGGTCCTCTCCGAGGTCGAACCACTCCATCGCGGTGCCCATGTCCTTGTCACCGCGCCCGGACAGGTTGACGACGATCGTGGCGCCGGGCATCTCCCGAGCCAGCCGCATGGTTCCCGCGATCGCGTGGGCGGACTCGATGGCGGGGATGATCCCCTCGGTGCGGGCCAGCAGCGAGAAGGCCTCCATCGCCTCGGTGTCGGTCACCGGGAGGTACGTCGCCCGGCCACTGGCCGCGAGGTGCGCGTGCTCGGGCCCCACCCCCGGGTAGTCGAGCCCGGCGGAGATCGAGTGCGACTCGACGGTCTGGCCGTCCTCGTCCTGCAGCACGTAGGTGCGGGCGCCGTGCAGCACGCCGACCTCCCCCGCGTGGATCGTCGCGGCGTGCCGGCCGCTGTCCACGCCGTCGCCGCCGGCCTCGAACCCGACGATCCGCACCGACGGGTCGTCGACGAACCCCGCGAACAGACCGATCGCATTCGAGCCGCCGCCCACGCACGCGGTGACGGCGTCGGGCAGCGCGCCGGTCAGGTCGAGGCACTGGAGGCGGGCCTCGTCGCCGATGCCACGCACGAAGGAGCGGACCAGCGACGGGAACGGGTGCGGACCCGCGGCGGTGCCGAAGAGGTAGGCGGTGTGGTCCACGCTGGCCACCCACTCGCGCAGCGCCTCGTTGATCGCGTCCTTGAGCGTCCGCGACCCGCTCTTCACCGCGACCACCTCCGCCCCGAGGAGCTTCATCCGGGCGACGTTCAGCGCCTGGCGCTGGGTGTCGACCTCGCCCATGTAGACCACGCACTCGAGGTCGAGGTACGCCGCAGCGGTCGCCGAGGCGACTCCGTGCTGGCCGGCCCCGGTCTCGGCGATCACCCGCGACTTGCCCATCCGCTTGGTGAGCAGCGCCTGGCCCAGGACGTTGCGGATCTTGTGCGCCCCGGTGTGGTTGAGGTCCTCGCGCTTGAGGAGGATCCGGGCACCGGCCACCTCCGACAGCTTGCGCGCTTCGTAGAGCAGGCTCGGCGTGCCGGCGTACTCCCGCAGCATCGTCTCGAACTCAGCCGTAAAGGCGGGGTCGGCCATGGCGTCCTGCCAGGCGACGGTGAGCTCGTCGAGGGCGGCCATCAGCGCCTCGGGCATGAACCGCCCACCGAAGTCACCGAAGTGCCCGGTGCCGTCGGGCACCAGCGTCGGCCCTGCTGGGGACTGCGCGTGCGTGGTCATCGTGCCTCCTCTGGGGCGCCGGCGGAGATCAGCTGCGCGACGGCCGTCGCCGGGTCGTCACCCTTGACCAGGGTCTCGCCGACCAGGACGACGTCAGCACCCTGCCGGGCCAGGGTGGCGACGTCCTCCGGTCCGCGGATGCCGGACTCCGCCACGGTGACGGTGCCGGCCGGGATGCGCGGGGCAACCCGTGCGAACGTGTCCCGGTCGACCTCGAGCGTCTTGAGGTTGCGGGCGTTCACCCCGACGACCAGCGCACCGGCGGCGGCGGCGCGCTCGACCTCCGCCTCGTCGTGCACCTCCACCAGCGGGGTCAGCCCGAGCGAGAGTGCCTCGGCGTGCAACGCCTCGAGCAGCGGCTGGTCGAGGGCGGCGACGATGAGCAGCGCGAGGTCGGCGCCGGCGGCCCGGGCCTCCCAGAGCTGGTACGGCGTGACGATGAAGTCCTTGCGCAGGACCGGGACGGCCACCCGAGCCCGGACAGCACGCAGGTCCTCGAGGCTGCCGCCGAACCGGCGTCGCTCGGTCAGCACGCTGATCACCGAGGCCCCACCGGCCTCGTAGGAGGCGGCCAGCGCCGCGGGGTCCGGGATGTCGGCGAGGTCGCCCTTGCTCGGGCTGCGCCGCTTGACCTCGGCGATGACACTCACGCCCGGTGAGCGCAGCGCTGGCAGCGGGTCGAGCGGCGGAGGGGCCAGCTCGACGGCGCGGCGCAGCTCTTCGACGGGTACGGCGGCCTGGCGCTCGGCGAGGTCGGTCCGGACCCCGTCGACGATCTCGTCGAGGACGGACATCGATGTGCCTTTCGGTGCAGCGGTGGAGAGGTCGGCGGCGGGACGGATCAGGGAGCCAGCCAGGCGCCGAAGGAGAGGTTCCGGACCACCCAGAACGCCACCACCAGCACCACGATGACAGCCGTCGCAACCTTGACGACGTTGCGGGGCAGCGGCTCGCGGACGCCGCGCCATCGCTGGCTCAGCGAGCGCGTCCACATCCCGACGGCCAACGGGATGGCTGAGACGAACAGCAGGTTGCTGGACGCGGCAGCCCCCAGCTCGCCGCGGGTCAGGTCGTTGACCGCCCGCAGCCCGCCGCAGCCGGGACAATTGGTGCCGGTCAGCACCAGCCAGGGACAGAACCCCCAGCTGCCGGACTCGTGCGGGTCGCGCAGGTGCAGGGCGACGCTCAGCGCGACGACGATGCCGCCCAGCACCAGCGACGGCCGGACGCGCTGCCAGCGCGACGGCGTGCCGACCTCCTGCGGGGCGGTGATCGTCATCCGGTCACCGGTCGACCGGCACTTCGGCGCCGAGTCCCATCTTGCCCATCACGTAGCCCACGAGCGCGCCGAGCGGGGCGCAGGCGACGCCGATCCAGAACACGAGCATGTTCTCGAACACCAGGCCGAGGCCTCCGACGACGAAGCCGATGAGGACGATCGCGACACCGGTCCAGGCAGCGGGGGTGCTTCCGTGACTCGCGCTCATGTGGGGCTTCTCCTGTGGTCCGGGTGAGGGCGGTCCCATCCTAGGGCGTGGTCCGGGCGACGACGCCCGCGGTCCGGGGGCGGTTTCGTCACATCCGGCCGCTCGATTGGCCGGTCGATCGGCCGGGGTCAGGCAGTGGGGTCGTGTCCCTCGTCCATGGCCCGCCACAGCTCCGCGTCGGTCGGCGACTCCTTCTCGTGACCGCGGTCGACCGGTGAGTCGTAGCGGGAGCTCATCTCGGGCCACCGGGGCGCGTGGACGAGCGCGACGGCGAACGCCAGCGCCGCGAGGACGGCACCCACCACCGTGACGGCGGGCCACGCGGAGGTCGTCACCGTGACGTCGGAGGCACCGCCGAGCATCTCCGATGCGACCTCACCGGCGTCCCCCGCGCCCGTCGCCACGGCCACCGCAGCGCCCACCGACGCGAGCAGCCCGAGCACGGCGACCACGCGCCGTCCTCTCGAGCGCAGCACCAGGACGGCTCCCCAGGCGGCGAGGGCCACGAGCGCGAGCGGCAGGGCGCCAGCGGCGACGTCGGTGCCGGCAGCGGCCACCGTGCGCGTCCCCTGGGCAGTGGTCGTCGCCTCGGCCCACGACCGTCCGGCGCCGACCGTGGCCAGGGCCGCTCCGCCGAGCCCGAGGACGACCGTCGGCCCGAAGGACGAGCTGCGCCGGCTCACGGGAGGCGCCGGACGAGCACGTCCTCGTCGAAGCAGGTCCTGGCGCCGGTGTGGCAGGCCGGACCCTCCTGGTCGACGGTGACCAGGAGCGTGTCGCCGTCGCAGTCCAGCCGGACCTCGTGGACGTGCTGGCGGTGGCCGGAGGTCTCCCCCTTGACCCAGTACTCCTGCCGGGACCGGCTCCAGAACGTCGTACGCCCGGTGGTGAGCGTGCGGTGCAGCGCCTCGTCGTCCATCCAGCCGACCATCAGCACCTCGCGGGTGTCGTGCTGCTGGACGACGGCGGGGACCAGCCCCTGGGCGTCGCGCTTGAGCCGCGCGGCGACGGCAGGGTCGAGAGAGCTCACGGTTCGATCATCCCTCAGCGGAGCACTCCGTCTCACGCGTCGTGGGCGTGCTGGGCGATCCACGACGACCAGAGCCGGCCGTACACCCCGCCCTCGTCGAGCAGCCGGTGGTGCGGTCCCTGCTGCACGATCCGGCCGCGGTCCACCACCACCACCACGTCGGCGCGCTCGGCGGTGGTCATCCGGTGGGCGATCGTCACCGAGGTCCGCCCGCTGGTCAGCCGGTCCAGCGCTGCGGAGATCCGCATCTCCAGCTGCGGGTCCACGGCGCTGGTCGCCTCGTCCAGCACCAGGATGTCGGGATCGGCGAGCTGGGCCCGGACCAGGGCGACGAGCTGACGCTCGCCCGCGGACAGCGACTCGCCCCTCTGGCCGACGCGGGTGTCGAGGCCGAACGGCAGCGTGGCCAACCAGTCGGAGAGGCCCAGGCTGTCGACGGCGTCCAGCATCGTCGCGTCGTCGGCGTGCAGCCGGCCGTAGGCCAGGTTCTCCCGCAGCGAGGCGTCGAAGAGGAAGCCCTCCTGCGGCACGAGGACCACGCGCTGCCGCAGGCTGGAGAAGGGGACGAACCGCAGGTCCACCCCGCCGAGCCGGACCGCGCCGTCGCTCGGGTCCATGAGCCGGGTCAGCAGCTTCGCGAGCGTCGTCTTGCCCGAGCCGGTCTCCCCCACGACCGCGACCTGCGTGCGTGGTGCGACCTGGAGGTCGATGTCCTGGAGGACCGGACGGCCGCCGGGGTAGGCGAAGCAGACGCGGTCGAACTCGATGTCGAGCGGTCGGTCCGGGAGCGCGGTGCCCTCCTCGCCCGGGTCCGCGACGTCCGCGGGGGTGTCCAGGATGCCGATGACACGACGCCAGCCCGCGAAGGCGTTCTGCGCGTCGGTGAGGACCTGGGTGCCCAGCTGCACCGGCCCGACGAAGAGCGTCACGAGGAACGCGAAGGCGAGCACGGTTCCTGCGGTGATCTCCCCGTCCACGCCCAGGAGCACCCCGATCACGATGACCCCGGCGTTCGCCAGACCGGCGGAGATGCCGCCGAGCGAGAACGAGAAAGCGGTCAGCCCCTGGGCCCGGGAGCTCGCCGTGAGGTGCCGGTCGACCGCCTCGTCGATGCGCGCCTGGGTCCGGGCCTCGACGGCGTAGCTGCGGACGACCGCGGCGCCGACCACCGGCTCCGACACCGCCGAGAGCAGGGCGCCGACCTGGCGACGGACGGTCGCGTACGCCGCCGACAGCCGCCGCTGGAAGTAGCGCAGGCTGAGGAAGAGCGGGAGGAAGGCGAGCCAGACGACGAGCGTCAGCTGCCAGCTGTAGACCACCATCACCACGGTGGCGAGGGCGATCTGGCCCAGGCTGACGATCGCGATCACACCGCCGAAGACGAGGAACTGCGACACCTGGTCGACGTCGCTGGTCACCCGCGAGACGAGGGCGCCGCGACGCTCGGTGTTCTGGGTCAGCACCGGCAGGTCGTGGACGTGCCTGAACGCCTTGATCCGCAGGGTGGCCAACCCGGTCTCGGCGGCGCGGAACAGCCGCGCGGTCATCAGCGCGGACGCGATCCCGGTGAGGATGACGCCGAATGCCGTGACCCCTGCCATCAGCGCCACGAAGCCGCCGTCGGGCCCGCCGGGACCGTTGATCCCCCGGTCGACGGCCTGCTGCACGGCGATCGGCACGATGACGCGGCCCGCGGTCGCGATGACCGCGAAGACCAACGTGATCCAGATGCCCTGGGCGAGCTCGGGTGAGAACCGGACGCCGCTGCGCAGCGTCGCCCGGGCGGTCGCGGCCTCGCCGCTCAGGACGCCGGTGGTCGGATCGGCGGGGGCCGTGGGTGCGCTCATCGGGCGACCCGCCCGCCGACGGTCGGGGTCGCCGCCGGGTCGGCGGCGCCCCCAGCGCCAGGCTCGGCGCCACCCTCCGTGACCCGCTCGGCGGCCTCCTGCTCGTAGGCGTTCACCAGGTCGGCGTACTCCGGGTTCCTGGCCAGCAGCTCGGTGTGCGGGCCCTGGTCGACGACGCGGCCGCCGGCGAGGAAGACGACCTCGTCGGCTAGCGCGATCGTGGCCTTGCGGTAGGCGACGACGACGACGGTGGAGTCCGAGGACTCGCTGCGCAGCGCGGCGAGGATGCGGGCTTCGACCTCCGGGTCGACCGCGGACGTCGCGTCGTCCATCACCAGCAGCCGCGGCCGGCGGACCAGGGCCCGGGCCAGCGAGAGCCGCTGGCGCTGACCGCCGGACAGGCTCGCTCCCCGCTCCCCGAGCCGGGTGTCGAGCCCGTCCGGCAGCGCGGCGACGAACCCGTCCGCCTGGGCCGTGCGCAGGGCGGACCACACGAGCTCGTCGGGGACGTCGGCGCCGAGGGTCACGTTGCCGCGCACGGTGTCGTCGAAGAGGAACGCCTGCTGCGGGACGAGCGCCGCCTGGTCCGCCAGCTCGCCGGCGACCAGCGTGCGGAGCTCACGCCCGTCCACGGCGATCGTGCCCCGTTCGGGGTCGACGAGACGGAACAGCAGCGTGGCGAGCGTGCTCTTGCCGGACGCGGTCGCGCCCACCAGGGCGACGGTCCGGCCGGGCTCCACGACGAAGGTGACGTCGTCGAGGACGGGCTGGTCGGGGTCGTAGGCGAAGCCGAGGTGAGAGACCTCGAGCAGCGCTCCACGGTCCGACCCGGGCAGACGCTGGTCGCCGTACTGCATCTCACCGGTCTCGCGCAGCACCGAGCGGACCCGGTCGAAGCCCACGATGCTGCGCGGGAACTCGCCCAGGAGCCACCCCAGCGACCTGATCGGGAACGCGACCACCATCAGCAGGTAGGCGACGTTCACCACGTCACCCGCCTCCGTGGCCCCGGACTGGACCCGGATCACCCCGGCGACCAGCACCGCGAGGACACCGAGGCTCGGCAGCGCCTCCAGCACCGGGTCGAAGACGGCGCGGACCACGCCGGCGCGGATGCTGGTGTCGCGAAGAGTGTGCGCCTTGGCGGCGAATCGCTCGGTCTCCTCCGCCTCGCGGCCGAGCGACTTCACCACCATCGCGCCGTCGAACGACTCGTGCGCGATCTCGCTGAGCTCGGCGCGCAAAGCCTGCACCCGCGTCATGAGCGGCGACTGGAAGCGTTGGAACACCAGGTTGCTGAGGATGACGAGCGGGAAGACCATCAGCCCGATGGCCGCGAGGACCGGGTCGGTGAGCACCATCGTGACCACCGCGATCACCATCATCGCCACCGTGCCCACGGCCATCGGCAGCGGTGCGATGGGCGCCCACGCCGCCTCGACGTCGGAGTTGGCGTTGGAGAGCAGCTCCCCGGTTGGGTGCCGCTGGTGCCACGACAGGGGAAGCCGGAGGTACTGCCGGGTGACCGCGCGACGGTCGTGGGCCTGCATGCGGTACTGCATGATGCCCGCGCCCCAGCGTCGCGCGACGATCGCCGCTCCCCGGACGATAGCCACGCCGACGAAGAGAGCGACCACGGTCACCAGCCCGCCGGTGGTCGTGACGCCGGTGTCGAACGCCGGCAGCACCACGTTGTCCGCCGACCAGCCCAGGACCCAGGCGTCGGCCACGGTCAGGGCACCGAAGACGAGCGAGCCGAAGGTCGAGATCGCGAACATCCGCGGCTCCCGCCGGATCGCGACCCCGAGGACGGCGAACCCCTGGCGCAGGGTGGCGCGGCCGGGGGCCGCCAGGCGGCCCGAGCCTCCACTCGCCACGTTGCTCCTCAGTCAGTGCCCCGGTCCGCCCCGGACCACCCACCAGCCTACGGTCCGCACCCCAGCCGCCCTCTCCCCAGCCGCCCGCTCCGTAGGATCGCGCGGTGACCTCCATCGCAGCCCATGAGCGGGCGCTCCTGTGCGCCCTGGCCCAGCAGCTCGGCCCCGACGCACCCACCCTCTGCGGCGACTGGACGGTCAAGGACCTCGTGGTCCACCTGCTGATCCGGGAAGGGCACCCGGCGGCCGCCGGGATCCTGGTCCCACCGCTGCGGGGGCTGCTCGACCGCGCCACCGCGAAGGCCGAGACCGAGGAGTTCTCCTCGCTCGTCACACGGCTGCGCCACGGCCCCCCGGCGCTGTCCCCCTTCTCGGTGCCGAAGCTGGGCTCGCTCGCCAACCGCATGGAGTACTACATCCACCACGAGGACCTCCGACGCGCGCAGCCCTCGTGGGAACCGCGGTCGCTGCCCGGGCGCACGGAGGACGGCCTCTGGACCGCTCTGCGCCTCGTCGGCCGGTTGCCGACGATGGGGGCGCCGACGGGCGTCGTCGTCGAACGCTCCGACAACGGCGACCGGGCGACCCTGAAGAAGGGCAGCCGGCAGGTGGTCGTCCGTGGGCTGCCGTCCGAGGTCGCACTGTACGTCTACGGCCGCAAGGAGCAGGCGCGCGTCGAGCTGGTCGGCGACGACGCCGACGTCCGGGCGCTGTCCGACGGGAAGCTGGGACTGTGAACGACGACAGGAGCTTCAAGGACGTCCTGGGCATCCGGGTCGAGGAAGCCGAGGACGGCCGGTCCCGGTTGGCGCTCGAGGCGTCCTCCGACCACCTCAACGAGGGCGGCACCGTGCACGGCGGCGTGCTCGCGTCGCTCGTCGACATGGCGATGGGCGAGGCGGTCCGCAGCAGCACCGGCGACGGAACCGTTCCCGCGACGAGCCAGCTCACGGTGACCTACCTGCGGCCCGGCAAGCCGGGTCTGCTGTCGGTGACCGCAGCGGTCAGCAAGCAGGGCGACGCCCTGACGATCTGCGAGGCCGACGTGGAGCAGGACGGGAAGTCGCTGGTCCACGCACTCGCCACGTTCGCGCTGCTCAACGGCTAGCGCTGCGAGAGGCACCGCGTTCAGCGCACCGGCGTCCAGCGCACCGCGGTTCGAGGCAACGGGTTCAGCGCACCGGGTGACCGGCGTCGCCCAGCGCGTGCTTGACCTCGCCGATGCGCAGGGTCCCGAAGTGGAACACCGTCGCAGCCAGCACCGCGTCCGCGCCGGCGTCCACCGCCGGCGGGAAGTGCTCGACCGCTCCCGCTCCGCCGCTCGCGATCACCGGGATCGTCACCGCCGCTCGCACGAGTCGGACCAGCTCGAGGTCGAACCCGTCCTCGGTGCCGTCGGCGTCCATGGCGTTGAGCAGGATCTCCCCCGCCCCCAGGGACACCGCTCGAGCCGCCCACTCGACGGCGTCGATGCCGGCGCTGCGACGGCCGCCGTGCGTGGTCACCTCGAAGCCGCTCGGGGTGCCGGGCGCGCGCCGAGCGTCGACCGAGAGGACCAGCACCTGGCTGCCGAACCGGTCGGCGATCTCCGCGACGAGCTCGGGCCGCCGGATCGCCGCGGTGTTCACCGCGACCTTGTCGGCGCCGGCGCGCAGGAGCCGGTCGACGTCGTGGATCGCCCCGACACCGCCGCCGACCGTCAACGGGATGAACACCTGCTCGGCCGTCCGCGACACGATGTCGAGGGTGGTGGCACGGCCTTCGTGCGACGCCGAGATGTCCAGGAAGGTCAGCTCGTCGGCGCCCTCGGCGTCGTAGACCTTGGCGAGCTCGACGGGGTCGCCGGCGTCGCGCAGGTCCTGGAAGTTGATCCCCTTCACGACGCGGCCCTCATCGACGTCGAGACAGGGGATGACCCTGACCGCGAGCGTCACGAGCCGTCCCCGCGCTCCCCTGCTCCGTCGCGGGAGGCCAGCGTCAGCGCGAGCGCGTCCTCGAGGGTGAACCGGCCTTCGTAGAGCGCCGTCCCGACGATCGCGCCCTCGACCCCGTCTTCAACCAGCGTCTGCAGGGCCTCCAGGTCGGCCAGCTCGGTGATCCCTCCGGACGCGACGACGGGGCGGTCGGTCGCGGCGCAGACCTCGCGGAGCAGGTCGAGGTTGGGGCCCTGCAGCATCCCGTCCTTGTTCACGTCGGTGACGACGTACCGCGCGCACCCCTCGGAGTCCAGCCGGGCGAGCACCTCGTAGAGGTCCCCGCCCTCGCGGGTCCAGCCGCGGGCGGCCAGCGTCCGGCCGCGGACGTCGAGCCCGACCGCCACCCGGTCGCCGTGCTCGGCGATCGCCTTGGCGCACCACTCCGGGTGCTCCAGGGCCGCGGTGCCGATGTTGACCCGCCGGCACCCGGTGGCCAGCGCTGCGTCCAGCGTCTCGTCGTGGCGGATGCCGCCGCTCATCTCGACCTTGATGTCGAGCCTGCCGACGATCTCCGCCAGCAGCTCGCGGTTGCTGCCCCGCCCGAACGCGGCATCGAGGTCGACGAGGTGGATCCACTCCGCCCCACGCCGCTGCCAGTTCAACGCCGCCTCGACCGGGTCGCCGAAGGCCTTCTCGGACCCTGCCACGCCCTGCACCAGCTGGACGGCACGGCCGCCCTGGACGTCGACGGCTGGCAGGAGCTCGAGGTGGCTGGACGGGCTGGACGGGTCGGACCGGTCGGACGGGGCGGACATGGCCGCAACCCTAGGCCGGGTCAGGGTGCCGCCGAGGCTCAGGTCCGCCAGACGGGCGCGATCGACCTCTGGTAGCCGCGACCGAAGACCCGGGTGAGGAGGAAGAGCACCGGGCCGGGGACAGCGCCGCGCACGTAGCCGTCGACCTCAGGGGTGGCACCGTCGAGGAGCCAGGCGAACATCCACCCACCGGCGACCGGCGAGCCTCCGCGCAGCTTCTTCTCCACCGCCTTCCACTCGGCGGTCTCCCTGTGCTCGACCAGCTGCGGCTCGAGCTCCTCCTCCTCATGGGTGAGGTGCCGGTCGACGACCACGCGGGTCTCTGCGACGGAGTCGGCGGCGGCCGTGGCGTCGACCTTCGACGCCGACGACGCCAGCTGCTTCATCTGCGCCGAGGTCCGCTTCAGCGCCTCGTGCATGTCCCGGTGCTCGTGCTCCATCTCGCCGAGCAGGGTGGTGTCGACGCCGAGCCCCTCGAGGGCGGGCCAGATCAGGTCGTCCTCCTTCTCGTGGTGGTCGACCAGCTCGCGGTCGAAGTGGTCCCACGCCCGGGTGAGCTCGGCCACCCGGCCCCGGTCGCCGTCGGGAAGGACCCGCAGCGCCGCCTCCATCCGGTCGAGGTCACGGCGGACAGCGGCGTGGATGGCGCGGTTCATGGTCATCTCGGTCACGAGCCGACGGTAGGGCGCCGGACCGCCCCGCGGCAGGGCACTTGGTCCGGTCAGCGCCGGGAGAAGAGCAGCAGCCTCAGCACCGGGAACGCCAGCACGGTGACCACCAGGGCCGCCAGCCGTGCCTCCCAGTCCGGGCGGACGACCCAGACGAGGATGTTCAGGCAGACGAGCACCACGACCAGCATCGTGTTCTGCACCCGGCGCCTCCGCGCGAGCTCACCGGTGTCCCGGCCCACCTTGGCGAACCGGACCCGGTCGGTGGTGGCCTTCACCGCTCGCTTCCGGGCCGCCTGCCGCTCCCGCCGCTCCTGCTCGGATGCCTTTGCGGCCGTCCGCAGCGCGGCCTCGTGGTCCCGGGCGGCTCGGCGCCGGGCCCGCTCCTTGCTCATGCCGGGTCCGCGACGGTCACCAACACGGTCACCAACACGGCCACCGCGACGGTCATAGGGACGGGGCTCACGCGAGCGGTCACAGCGACCGGACCCAGTTGCGCAGCAGCGCGGCACCGGCGTCGCCGGACTTCTCCGGGTGGAACTGGGTGGCCGTGAGCGGGCCGTTCTCGACGGCGGCGACGAAGCGGTCACCGGCGTACTCGGTCCAGGTCACCAACGGGGGCCTGGTGCGGCCCTTCGTCTCCAGGACCCAGTCGCGGACGCCGTACGAGTGCACGAAGTAGAACCGCTCCTGCTCGACGCCCTCGAAGAGCGTGGAGCCCCCGGGGACCTCGACCGTGTCCCACCCCATGTGGGGCACGACCGGCGCCTGCAGCCGCTCCACCACACCGGGCCACTCACCCAGCCCCTCGGCGTCGACGCCGTGCTCGACGCCGTGCTCGAAGAGCACCTGGAGGCCGACGCAGATGCCGAGCACCGGCCGGCCACCGGCCAGCCGCCGGCCGATCACCTCGTGACCGCGGACCGCTCGGATGCCCTCGACGCACGCGGCGAAGGCGCCCACCCCGGGCACCACGAGGCCGTCGGCGTCCATCGCCTTGGTGCGGTCAGCGGTCAGCTCGACGTCGGCGCCGGCGCGCTCGAGCGCCCGGACCGCCGAGCGGACGTTGCCGAAGCCGTAGTCGAGCACCACGACCTTCTTGGTGCCGGCCGACTCCGGCACCGAAGGGCCTGCAGCGGTCACAGGCTCCCCTTCGTGGAGGGCACCCCGGTCTCGCGCGGGTCATGGGCGATGGCGTCGCGGAGCGCGCGGGCCACGGCCTTGTACTGGGTCTCGACGATGTGGTGCGGGTCGCGGCCGGAGAGCACCCGCACGTGGAGGGCGATCTGCGCGTGGTGGGCGATCGTCTCGAAGACGTGCCGCGTCAACGACCCGACGTACCCGACGCCGGAGCCGCCGATCACGACGTACTGCTGGCCCTCGGGCTCGCCCGTGTGCACGCAGTACGGCCGCCCGGACACGTCGACGACGGCCTGCACCAGGCACTCGTCGAGCGGGACCGTCGCGTCACCGAAGCGCCGGATGCCGGCCTTGTCCCCGAGCGCCTCCCGCAGGGCGTCGCCGAGGACGATCGCGGTGTCCTCCACGGTGTGGTGCGCGTCGATGTGGGTGTCGCCGTCGGTCTGCACCGTGAGGTCGATGAGCGAGTGCCGGGCCAGCGAGCCGAGCATGTGGTCGTAGAAGCCGACGCCGGTGCTGACGTCGGCGCGACCGCTGCCGTCGAGGTCCAGCTCGACGAGCACCTTCGACTCCTTGGTCGCGCGCTCGATCCGGGCGGTTCTCATGGTGTGACCTCCAGCGGTGCCGACAGGGACATGACTTCGGTGAGGGCGGACCGGAACGCGGCCATCTCCTGCGCAGTCCCGATCGACACGCGCAGCCACCCCTCGGGACCAGTCTCCCGGATCAGCACCCCGCGCTCCAAAAGGCCCTGCCAGACCGCGTGCCGGTCGGGGAACGTGCCGAACAGGCAGAAGTTCGCGTCGCTGTCCGCGACTTGAAGCCCCTGTCCCCTCAACCAGGCCACCGTGCGGTCCCGTTCGTCCCGCAGCTCCTCGACGCGACCGAGCAGCTCGGGGCCGTGCCGCAGCGCGGCCAGGGCGACCGCCTGGGTCACCGCCGAGAGGTGGTAGGGCAGCCGGACGACCCGCAGCGCGTCGCAGATCTCCCGGCTCGCTGCGAGGTAGCCGAGCCGGGCGCCCGCCAGCGCGAACGCCTTGCTCATGGTCCGGGTCACCGCCAGGTTCGGCGTGCGGTCCAGCAGCTCGAGGGCGCTCGGTGTGCCCGAGCGGCGGAACTCGGCGTACGCCTCGTCGATGACGACCACGCCGGCCGTCTCTC
>CADCUK010000143.1 GCA_902805865.1 uncultured Nocardioidaceae bacterium
CGGCCGAGGCCACCGCCTCCGACGCCGCCGAGGCCATCGCCTCCGAGCCTGCGGACTATGCCGCCGAGGCCGCCGAGGCCGCCGAGGCCACCGAGGCCACCGAGGCCACCGCCACCGCCGCCGCCGAAGCCGCCGAAGCCGGCGCTGAGCCTGCGGCCGAGGCTGCAGCTCCTGCCGACGAGGCGTCCGAGCAGAGCTGACGCACCGCGCGACCCGACCCCATCGGACGCACCTGATCACACACGAGGAGCAAGGCAACACATGAGCATCACTGCTGCAGACGTCAAGAAGCTCCGCGACCTCACCGGCGCGGGGATGATGGACGCCAAGAAGGCGCTGACCGAGACCGACGGCGACTTCGACAAGGCCATCGAGCTGCTGCGCGTCAAGGGGCAGGCCAAGGCGAAGAGCCGTGGCGAGGAGCGCGAGGCGACCGCCGGCCTGGTGGCCAGCGCCGGAGGTGCCCTCGTCGAGCTCAAGTCGGAGACCGACTTCGTCGCCAAGAACGAGGACTTCGTCGCGACCGCCCAGCGGATCGCCGAGGCCGTCGACGCCGCCAAGGCCGCCGACATCGACGCCGTCAAGGCGGTCAGCCTCGACGACAGCACTGTCGGCGAGGTCGTCGAGGGGCTCGCGGTCAAGATCGGCGAGAAGATCGAGCTCGGCCAGGTTGCCTACTTCGAGGGCTCGACCGTCGTCTACCTGCACCGTCGTGCGGCTGACCTGCCCCCGGCGGTCGGCGTGCTCGTCGAGTACGAGGGCGACGACGCCGACGTCGCTCGCGGTGCGGCGATGCAGGTCGCGGCGATGCGTCCGTCGTACGTCTCCCGTGACGAGGTCCCCGAGGACGTCGTCGCCAAGGAGCGCGAGATCGCCGAGGCGACCGCCCGTGAGGAGGGCAAGCCCGAGCAGGCGCTGCCCAAGATCATCGAGGGTCGCGTCAACGGCTTCTTCAAGGAGGTCGCCCTCCTCGACCAGCCGTCGGTGACCGACAGCAAGAAGTCGGTCAAGGCCGTCCTCGACGCCGCCGGCGTGACCGTGAAGCGGTTCGCCCGGTTCGAGGTCGGGGCCTGATCGACTAGGGTTCGCACAGACGTGTGAGGCAAGGGAGGCCGGTTGGTGGAGGTCAGCACACCCCCACCGACCGGCCTTCTTCCATGCTCACCGCAAGCCGGCTGGTGCTCGGGCGAGGAGGCGGAATGACTGGTGTGACTGGTTACAAGCGGGTGCTGCTCAAGCTCTCCGGTGAGGCCTTCGGCGGTGGTCGGGTCGGTGTCGACCCCGAGGTGATCAGCACGATCGCCAGCGAGATCGCCGACGTGGTCCGCGGAGGCGTCGAGGTCGCGATCGTCGTCGGCGGTGGCAACTTCTTCCGCGGTGCGGAGCTGCAGCAGCGCGGCATGGAGCGCGCCCGCGCGGACTACATGGGCATGCTCGGCACGGTCATGAACTGCCTGGCGCTGCAGGACTTCCTGGAGAAGCAGGGCGTCGAGACGCGGGTGCAGACCGCGATCACGATGGGCCAGGTCGCCGAGCCCTACATCCCGCGGCGCGCGATGCGCCACCTGCAGAAGGGGCGGGTCGTGATCTTCGGCGCCGGCGCCGGGATGCCGTACTTCTCCACCGACACGGTCGCCGCGCAGCGGGCGCTCGAGATCGGTGCCGAGGTGATCCTGATGGGCAAGCAGGGCGTCGACGGCGTCTACGACGCGGACCCCAACAAGGACAGCAGCGCGGTGAAGTTCGACGTGCTGACCTACGACGAGTTCCTGACGCGGGGGCTGAAGGTCGCAGACGCCACCTCGATCAGCCTCTGCCGCGACAACGCCATCGACATGGTGGTGTTCAACCTGTCCGAGTCGGGCAACATCGCCCGCGTCGTACAGGGTGAGAAGATCGGTACGACGATCACGCGCGACCTCTGAGTCGTGCACCACAACGAGGAGCAGACACGGTGATCAGCGAGACCCTCAAAGAGGCCGAGCAGAAGATGGACAAGGCCGTCGCGGTCACCCGCGAGGACTTCGCCGCGATCCGGACCGGCAGGGCGCACCCGTCGATGTTCCACAAGATCAACGTCGACTACTACGGCAGCCCGACGCCGCTGCAGCAGCTGGCGTCGTTCACGGTGCCCGAGGCGCGGATCATCATCATCAGCCCGTTCGACCAGAGCGCGATGACCGCCATCGAGAAGGCGATCCGTGACTCCGACCTCGGCGTGAACCCGACCGACGACGGCAAGACCATCCGGGTGGTGCTCCCCGAGCTCACCGAGGACCGTCGCAAGGAGTACATCAAGGTCGCGAAGCACAAGGCGGAGGAGGGCCGCGTCTCGGTCCGCAACATCCGCCGCAACGCCAAGCAGACGCTGGACAGGCTCGAGAAGGACGGCGAGGTCGGCAAGGACGACGTCACCGGCGCCGAGAAGCGGCTGGACGGGCTGACCAAGAAGCACGTGGACGCGATCGACGACCTGCTCAAGCACAAGGAAGCCGAGCTGCTCGAGGTCTGAGGGACCCCAGCGACGCAGCGACACACATGAGCACACCTACTGGGCCCGCCGCGCCCACGACCAGCCGGGCGGGACGCAACCTCCCGGTGGCGATCGCGTCGGGCGTGGTCCTGGTCGCCGTCATCGCGGCGACGCTGATGGTGCTCGACGGGTTCCCCTTCGTCTTCCTCGTCGCCGCTGCGATCTGTGTGGGGATCTGGGAGCTGAGCCGCGCGCTGGCCCTCCGGGGGGTCAGCGTCCCGGTCGAGCCGGTGTACGTCGGTGCCGTGGCGATGATCTTCGGGGCCTGGTTCGGAGGCGCGCCGCCACTGTCGGCGGCCCTGGGGATCACCGCTCTCGGCGTGATGCTGTGGCGGCTGCGGGGTGGCGTCGAGGGGTTCGTCCGGGACGCCACGGCGGGTGTCTTCACCGCGGTCTACGTGCCGTTCCTCGCCGGTTTCGTCGTGCTGCTGCTCCGCGCCGACGACGGTGTCTGGCGGGTCTTCGCCTTCATCCTCGTCACCATCGCCTCCGACATCGGCGGGTACGCCGCAGGGGTGCTGTTCGGCAAGCACCCCATGTCACCGGTCATCTCGCCGAAGAAGTCGTGGGAGGGGTTCGCCGGCAGCGCGGTCTCGTGCATGGTCGTCGGCTGGCTGACCGTCGACTACCTGCTCGACGGGCGCTGGTGGGTCGGAGTCCTGCTCGGTGCGGTGACGGTCGTGACGGCCACGCTGGGTGATCTGTGCGAGTCCGTGATCAAGCGGGACCTCGGCATCAAGGACATGTCCCAGATCGTGCCGGGCCACGGCGGCATCATGGACCGGCTCGACTCGCTGCTGGCGACCGTCGCCCCGGCCTGGCTGCTGCTGTACTACCTCGTCGACGTCTCGAGCAGCGCGGGATTCTGAGGGTCACCACCGAGGTGGGAGACTGGTTTCCTCATGTCTGACGTCACTCCCTCCTCCGCTGCAACGCTCCCGCTCGTGTTCGACGAGCCGCGTGGCCGGCGCAAGCCGCCGCGCCACCTCGCCGACCTCGCCCCCGACGAGCGCAAGGCCGCCGTCTCCGAGCTCGGCCTGCCGGCCTTCCGCGCCAAGCAGCTGTCCACGCACTACTTCGCCCGGCTCGTCGACGACCCGGCCGAGATGACCGACCTCCCGGCTGCCGAGCGGGAGCAGCTGGTCGCCGATCTCCTGCCCGAGCTGATGACGCCGCTGCGCACGCTCGAGGCCGACCGGGGGACCACCCGCAAGACGCTCTGGCGGCTCTTCGACGGCGCGCTCGTGGAGTCGGTGCTGATGCGCTACCCCGACCGCGCCACGATGTGCGTCTCCTCGCAGGCCGGCTGCGGCATGGCGTGCCCGTTCTGCGCCACCGGTCAGGGCGGTCTCCAACGCAACATGTCGACGGCCGAGATCGTCGAGCAGGTCGTTGCCGGTGCCCGGTCGCTGACCCGTGGCGAGGTGCCCGGCGGTCCGGGCCGCGTCTCCAACGTCGTGTTCATGGGGATGGGCGAGCCGATGGCCAACTACAAGGCCGTCATCGGCGCGATCCGCAGGCTCACCGACAAGACCCCCGACGGGCTCGGCATGTCCGCCCGCGGAATCACGCTCTCCACGGTCGGGCTGGTGCCGAGGATGCGGCAGCTCGCCGACGAGGGCATCCCGGTGACGCTCGCGCTCTCGCTGCACGCGCCCGACGACGAGCTGCGCAACGAGCTCGTCCCCATCAACACGCGCTTCTCGGTGGCGGAGACCGTCGAGGCCGCGTGGAGCTACGCCAGCCGGACCAAGCGCCGGGTCTCGATCGAGTACGCCATGATGCGCGACATCAACGACCAGGCGTGGCGGGCCGACCTGCTCGGTGACGTCCTCAACTCGTACGGCGACTGGGGCTGGGTGCACGTCAACCTGATCCCGCTCAACCCGACGCCGGGGTCGAAGTGGACCGCCAGCCGCCGTGAGGACGAGCGCGAGTTCGTCCGGCGCCTGGAGGCGAAGGGCATCCCGACCACCGTCAGGGACACCCGGGGCAGCGAGATCGACGGCGCCTGCGGCCAGCTCGCCGCCACCGACGCCTGACCCGTTCACCGAGCAGTGACCTGAGCAGTCACCCGGCAGTCACCCGGCGAGCAGCGCCACGACCTCCTCGGAGGTGTCGACGAGCGAGATCGCGGACGCGAAGTCCCGGGTGGCTCCCATCGCTTGCAGCAACGGCCATGCCGGGAGGGTCTCGGTCCAGTGCTCGCGGCCGACCAGCACCATCGGAGCGCGTGCACCCGGCTCGGCGTAGTAGTTCTCGCAGGCGTCCTGGAAGATCTCCTGCACCGTGCCGGCGGCGCCGGGGAGGAAGACGATCCCACCGGTGCAGACGTTGAGCAGGGTGTCCTCGCGGAGGGCGTTGCGGAAGTACTTCGCGATCTGACCGGCGAAGGGGTTCGGCGGCTCGTGACCGTAGAACCACGTCGGGATGCCGAGGGTCGGCCCCTGGTCCGGCACGGCGGCCAGCACCTCGAACGCGACCCGTGCCCAGTCGTCCACCGAGGGGCGGAAGGACGGGACGGGGGCGAGCCGTCCGAGAGCCTCGTCGAACGCGTCCGCTGCGAGGCGGTGCAGCCGCGCCCCCAGGTTGGCCGCTTCCATCGCGCCGGGTCCACCGCCGGTCGCCACGACGTACCCCTGTCGCGCCAGCGTGCGTCCGAGTCGAGCGGCGTCGGCGTACTCGTCGGTG
>CADCUK010000144.1 GCA_902805865.1 uncultured Nocardioidaceae bacterium
TCTTCTTCTCGGGCTTCAAGCGGTGCTCCTGGCGCAGCGGACTGGTCTCAGACGTACCAACCGTCACATCAGTCACACGAGCCTGCAATGCATTCTCGTGAACTACGAACCTGTAATTTGTTCAGCGCGACAAGAATCACACCGCTGTAACCAGGTGCTGCGACTCAGATGTCGGCGCCCAGCTCGTCGTCATCGGCCTCGTCCGACTCCGACGACACGTCGTCGGGGTCGTTGTCGTACTTGAGGTAGCGGATGCCCTCGCGGGGAGGACCGTCGAAGCCCAGCTTGCCCTCCTCCAGGACGAGCACCCGCTCACACATCCGCTGCACCGAGGGCGCGGAGTGGCTGACGTAGAACAGCGTCCGGCCCTCACGCTTGATCTCTTCCATCCGCGCGATGCACTTGCGCTTGAAGGGCTTGTCGCCGACCGCCAGCACCTCGTCGACCAGGAAGATGTCGGAGTCGGTGTGCACGGCCACCGCGAAACCGAGCCGGGAGAACATGCCGGAGGAGTAGTGGCCGACGGGCGTCTCGAGGAACTTCCCGATGTCCGCGAACTCGACGATGTCGTCGAACTTGCGGTGGGTGTCGGCCTCGCTCATGCCGAGGATCGCGGCATTGAGATAGATGTTCTCGCGTCCTGTCAGCTGAGGATGAAAGCCGGCGCCGGTGGCGATGAGCCCCGCGATGCGCCCGCGGGCGAGCACCTCCCCCTCGTCCGGCTTCATCACGCCGTTGATGATCTTGAGCAGCGTCGACTTCCCGGATC
The DNA here is from genome assembly GCA_902805865.1 of uncultured Nocardioidaceae bacterium. Lineage (GTDB taxonomy): Bacteria > Actinomycetota > Actinomycetes > Propionibacteriales > Nocardioidaceae > Marmoricola_A. Next base: position 770 of record CADCUK010000144.1, read on the forward strand.
CGTTGAGCCCCATGAGCCCGATGGACTCACCCTGCTGCACCGAGAACGAGACGTCGCTCAAGGCGTAGAAGGTGTCGCTGATGTCCTGGCTCCGCAGCAGCGCGACAGTCATCTGCTTGAGCGTGCGGTGGTAGCGCATCGTGAACTTCTTGCTCACGTTGCGCACGACGATCGAGTCGGTCACCGCGGGATCCCGGGGCGACTGGAGCTCACAGCCGCTCCGCGAACTTGTTCTCCAGCCGGCTGAAGACGAGCTGTGCCAGCACCAGGAGGACCAGAGCGGCTCCGAGATGGGCGAAGCCCAGCTGGAAGAGATTCGGGGGCAGGTCGGTACGGGCGATCTCCTCGGGGTCGCTCGTCGCCCCGGTCCAGAAGCACCGCTGCAGCAGCAGCACCGCCTCGGCCATCGGGTTGAGCAGGTAGAAGTCCGCGGCGGCTCCGAAGCGGCTCTCCACCTTGCTGAAGGGGTAGATCATCGGCACCGACCAGGTGATGAAGATCGTCAGGGTGCTCACCACGTTGCTGAAGTCGCGGAAGAACACGTTCGCAGCGCTGAAGAGCAGGGCCAACGCCGTGCCCAGCACGGTGACCAGGGCGAAGCCGAGCGCGCCGGCCGCCAGCCCCGCCGCGTCCGGGCGCCAACCCACCCACGTGCAGGCCACCGTGAGGATGACCAGGCCGGGAATGACGTGGAAGGCCGACACCAGCATCGAGGCGACCGGGAACATCTCCCGCGGCATGGCCATCTTCTTGACGATCGCCTGGTTCCGCACGATGGACCGGGTCCCCGCGGTGAACGTCTCCGTGAAGTAGTGCACGGCCACGATGCCGGCGAACATGTGGATGCCGAAGTACTCGACCTCGCGGTGCAGCCGGAGCACCAGGCCGATGACGAAGAAGTACATGGCGAACCGGATCGCCGGCTGCACGTAGGACCAGAAGAGCCCCAGGAACGAGCCGCTGTAGCGGGCCTGGATCTCCTTGCGTACCAGGAGGCGGAGGACGTAGCGGCGCCGGAAGACGTCGACCAGCCCCCCTTGCGCGGCCGGTGTCACCAGTGGCGCCTCGGGGACCCAGGAAGGGTCCACCGAGTGCTCCACGGGGATACGGATCACGTGTCGTCCTCCGTGGACGCGGCGAACGTCCGCTCCCACACCTCCGGGGACGTGATCTCCGGCAGCGCGGCCTGGTAGCGGCGCGCCAGCCGGGGCCACTCGCGCAGCAGCCGCTCGTGGGCCGCGGTGGTACGGCGGAGCAGCGACTGGAACTCCTCGGTGTGCCGGTGGTACCAGGAGGCCATGGTGCCGTCGGAGGTCGAGACGACGACGGAGTCGAACTGCGCGATCATCCACCACTTGGCGTCCATCGCCGGCAGCCGCGCCTCCGGGTTCTTGACCGAGAGGTCCCGCGGCGGGAGGGCCTGCCGGACGGCGCTCTTGACCGCGGTCGCGACCACCCCGACCCGCCCCCTCGGAGCGGTCGGGTCCTGGCCGCGCTTCGGTGGCTTCTTGCGGCGAACCGGCGGGAAGGCGTCCGGGTCCGTCTTCGTGCGCGAGTCGTCGTAGCCGGTGCGCAGGGCGCGGATCTCAGGCAGCTTGGTCAGCAGGTCGCCGTGGAGCTGCTGCGGGCCGGCCAGGACGTCCTCGATCGCCCGGTGGCGCAGCTCGGCGGTGGAGTACTGCATGGCGAACAGGTGCTTGACCTGGTGGTAGAAGCTCTCCTTGACCATTCGCCCGCCGCGGTCGTAGGGCGAGTGGAGGAGCGCGGCGATGATCCGGTTGCGCTGGTGGAAGTAGGCCTGCCAGTCCAGCGCGTCGTTCTTGTCGGTCCAGGGCACGTGCCACACCGCCGCACCCGGGAAGGTGACGGTCGGGTAGCCGGCATCGGCAGCGCGCACGCCGTACTCGGCGTCGTCCCACTTGATGAACAGCGGCAGCGAGAGTCCGATGTCGCGCACCACGTCCAAGGGGATCAGGCACATGAACCAGCCGTTGAAGTCGACGTCGATGCGTCGGTGCATCCACCGGGAGCTGCGCAGGTTGCGCTCGCCGAAGTCCCAGTCGGGGCGGACCGTGCCCGGCGACTCCCACCAGAAGCGGTAGCGGTTGATGACCTCCCCGAAGCTGTGCAGCCGGGACTTGGCGTAGAGGCTGAACATGTGGCCGCCGACGATCGAGGGCCGGCGTGCCAGGTCGGCGAAGGTCGCGGCCCGGAGGATGCTCTCGGGCTCGGCGACGATGTCGTCGTCGAGGAAGAGCACGTACGTCGACCGCCCAGCGGCCAGGGCCTCGAACTGCGCGCGCGCGAACCCCCCGGACCCGCCGATGTTGCCCTGCTCGATGACCCTGAGCTTGTCGCCGAGGACCCGCTGCGCGTCGGGGAAGCTCTCGGCGTCGACGACCTTCTGGGTGCCCTGCTCGACGACCAGCACCTCGTCGAGCAGCGCCCCGACCGTGGGGTCGCTGCCGACCTGCACCAGCAGGTCGGAGCAGAAGTCGGGCCGGTTCATCGTGGTGATGCCGACCGTCACGGTGCCCTGGGCGGCCCGGTCCTCGGGCACCAGTGCCGACCAGCTCGCCCCGTCGACGACGGCGTCGTCGTGGCCGGTGAGGACGTCGAACCAGTACCAGCCACCGTCACCGAACGGCTTGAGCGGCAGCTCGAAGCTGAAGTCGCCCCCGCCGTTCTCGGTGATGACGGAGTTGACCCGCTGCGCGCGCCCGTCGGCGGTGGACCGGTAGACGACCAGGGTCACGCCGTCGCCGGCGACCCGGACGTCGAGCCGGACGCTCGAGACGACCGTCCACATCCGCCAATAGCTGGCAGGGAAGGCGTTGAAGTAGGTGCCGAACGAGACCCGCTTGCCGGCGCGCACCCGGAGCTGGTGCCTGCCGAGGATCGCGTCCGGTTCGAGGTGCTCGACCTGTGGCGCGGCGACCTCACTGACCACCACGCCCTTGCGCACGCTGCGCTCGGCGTCGAGGCGGACCTGCTCGCGGTCGACGTAGAGGGGGAGGACGTCCATGTCGCGGTCCTCGGGCAGCACGAGGCGCTGGAGGACCCGGCGCACCGACGCGGTCTCCTCGGCCGCCGGCAGTGTGTCTCCGGCGGTGGCCACCTCAGGGGTTGCGGTCTCCAGCGTCACTCGTCGACTCCTCCGCTGTGCAACGGGTCGCCCGACTCGAAGTGGGGCCTGAGCTTGTTGTCGAACATCGACAGCGCAGACCCGATGGCCATGTGCATGTCGAGGTACTTGTAGGTGCCCAGCCGGCCGCCGAACAGCACCATCGGTTCCTTCCGTGCCAGCTCCCGGTAGCGCAGCAGCTTCTCCCGGTCGTCGGCGGTGTTGATCGGGTAGTAGGGCTCGTCACCTTCCTCGGCGAACCGCGAGTACTCGTGCACGATCACGGTCTTGCCCGGCAGGTAGGTGCGCTCGGGGTGGAAGTGCTTGAACTCGTGGATGCGGGTGAAGGCAACGTCCTGGTCGTTGTAGTTCATCACCGACGTCCCCTGGAAGTCGTCGACGTTGATGACCTCAGCCTCCAGGTCCACGGTGCGCCAGGACAGTGCCCCCTCGGAGCTGCCGAAGTACTCGTCGACCGGCCCGGTGTAGACGACCGGCACCTTGCCGACGTACTCCTCCCTGACGTCGAGGAAGTCGGTGTTCAGCCGCACCTCGATGTTCGGGTGGTCGGCCATCCGCTTCAGCCAGGCGGTGTAGCCGTCGACCGGAAGCCCCTCGTAGGTGTCGTTGAAGTAGCGGTTGTCGAAGTTGTAGCGGACCGGCAGCCGCGTGATGATGTCGGCGCTCAGGTCCTTGGGGTCGGTCTGCCACTGCTTGGCGGTGTAGCCCTTGACGAACGCCTCGTAGAGCGGTCGGCCGATCAGGGAGACCGCCTTCTCCTCCAGGTTCGTCGCGTCCGCGGTGTCGATCTCGCGGGCCTGCTCGGCGATGAGCGCCCGGGCCTCGTCGGGCGTGTGGGACCTGCCGAAGAACTGGTTGATGAGCGCCAGGTTCATCGGGAACGAGTAGACCTGTCCCTGGTACTTGGCGAAGACGCGGTGCTGGTAGGGCGTGAACGCGGTGAAGCGGTTGACGTACTCCCACACCCGCTCGTTGGAGGTGTGGAACAGGTGGGCGCCGTAGACGTGCACCTCGATGCCGGTCTCCGGCTCGGGCTCGGAGTAGGCGTTGCCGCCGAGGTGGTGGCGGCGCTCGAGCACCAGCACCTTCAGCCCCAGCTCGTTGGCGCACCGTTCGGCGATCGTCAGCCCGAAGAATCCGGACCCGACGACGACGAGGTCAGCATTCACGTGTGCAGGCTCCCTTGAGGTGTGAGTCGGAGGTCGGGCCGGGCGTTTTGGCGCGTCGGAGGCGGCGAGTCGGGCTCGAGAGCCACTCGGCAGCCGGCGCGCGCGACCGGCGCAAGCGACTGGAGTCTACCGGTGGACCGGGGGCCCAGGTGGGAGCCGGGCCGCCACTCCGGGTGCGTCCCGGATGGCTCTCCACACGTTCGCCGCCTCCTTGCGGCCGCCCCGCAGCGGGGCGAGCAGCGCGACGACGAGCGCGATCAGGTACGGCTTCCGCCGGACGAGCAGGTTGTCGCCGTAGCGCAGGTGCACGACGAAGAGGTTGCGGTACATGTAGTAGCCCTTCCACGACCGCATGTCGTGCTGCTGGTCGAAGTCGAGCTGCCGGACCAGGACGGCGTCCCGCACCGCCATGACGGGGAACCCGGCGTTGCGCACCCGGACCGCGTAGTCCACGTCGTCGTAGAAGATGAAGAACCCCGGGTCGGGCAGCCCGACGGCGTCGACGACCCTCCGGTGGACCATGAAGCCCTCGAAGGCGACGTTCTCGATCGGCACCTCCGCCGGCATCGCGGCGCGGCTCGGGTACCGCTCGTCCACGGTCTGCCGCTTGGGCCGGATCGCCAGCGGGTTGCGCAGGTCGAAGGACGTGGCAGCCTTCTCGCAGAGCCGACCCTCGAGGTCCTCCCGGACCGCCATCAACGCGGGCCCGCCGCTCGCGAGGAGCGCACCGAGACAGCCCGGCGCCGGCACCACGTCGTCGTCCATCAGCCAGATCCGGTCGTGCCCCTCGTCGTACGCGCGCCGCATGCCGCGGTGGAAGCCGCCCGCTCCCCCGTCGTTGACCTCGCTGGCGATCACGGTCAGCGGCAGGTCGGTGACCCGGCCGAGGACCTCTGCGGTGTGGTCGGTGCTGGCGTTGTCGACGACGTAGACCCGCTCCGGTCGACGCTCCATCGCGGCGAGGCCGGCGAGGCCGCGCGCGAGCAGGTCGGCGCGGTTGTAGGTGACGACCACCACCGCGACGCTCTCGGGGTTTCGAGACGCTCGCTCCGCTCGCTCCTCAACCACCGATGAACCTCTGGTGGCCGGTGAAGTCCTTGCGCAGTGCCGCGGACAGCCCCTCGGCGCTGAGCCGGAGCCTGGCCGGCCGGGGCCTGGTGAAGAGGTAGAACCACAGCGTCTTCACCAGGAAGGCCAGCACGCCGAGGATCCCGACGTACTCCCTGAGGTTCGTGACGTTGTTGCGGACCATGCAGTAGTGCTTGAGGTCGGACGGCGAGTGGTTGTACGTCGTCCGTCCGAACATCATCGGCGTGCCGAGGTCGTCGGTGGCGGGGTGCAGGAACCGGCTGGCCACGACCGTTGCCACCCTGGCGCCCGCCCGGCGGGCCCGCCAGAGGTACTCGACGTCGTCGCCCCAGATGAAGAACTCCTCGCGCGGCAGCCCGATCCTGTCCACCAGCTCGCGGGTGACCAGCACGCCGTTGAACGGGATCACCACCTCCTCGAGCAGCCCGTCGGTCGCGGCCCCCTCCACGTCGCCGAGGTCGTGCACGACGCGTGCGGTGCCTGGGATCCGGATCGGGAAGCACAGCCGGCGCGGGTCGTGGTCGGCCACCACTGCGGGACCGAGGAAGTCGTACCGGTCCATGTGCGGGAGCAGCGTGGAGAGGCAGTCGGGTTGTGGCTGCCCGTCGTCGTCCATCAGCCAGAAGAGGTCCGCCTTGTGCTCGAGCGCGGCAGCCATCCCGGCGTTGAACCCGCCGGCGCCACCGGTGTTGCGCTCCAGCCGCAGCACCTGCAGCGGGGTCGTGAGCTCCGCAGCCAGGTCGTCGAGCAGCTGCGGGGTCGAGTCGGTCGAGGCGTTGTCGACGACGACCACGGCGCCGGGACGGGTGTCCTGCGCGTCGATGGCACGCAGGATCCGGGCCAGCATCTCCGCCCGGTTCCACGTGACGACGACGGCGACGATGCGGGAATCCACGCGAGAGACCCTACGGCCAGCGGTCACCAGCGGCTCAGCAGACCTTCGTGAGGTCCTGGGCCTGGTTCGCCGCGTAGCCGCTGTTCATGCTGCCGAGCGAGCCACCCGTGGTCGATCCGCCGTTGCGGACGTTGAACCCCTTCGTCTGCCGGCCCTGCTTCTCCTCGGCGGGTGCGTCGGACTTCTCGATGGCGTCGTCGATCATCGCGTGGATCTTGTCGATGTCGGGGTCGTAGGTCTCGATCGCCGGCGGCACGAACGAGACCGACGCGATCTTCTGCGACCTGGCCTGCAGCGCGAGCTGGGCGAACACGTCGAGCTCCGAGGCCGGCAGGTCGGTCTGGACGAGCTCGGTGCCGGCCCTGGCCAGCTCCTCGAACTTCGTGAGCACGGTCTGCGGGCTGAGCTGCTGGACCATCGCGCTCATCACGCACTTCTGCCGCGCCATCCGCGAGTAGTCGTCGGCCCCCTCGCGCGACCGGGCGAACCAGAGCGTCTCGTAGCCGTTGAGCTCCTGGACGCCGGGCTCGATGTAGCCCTGGATCGGAACCTCGATCGGGATCCGGTCCCGGACGTTGAGCGTGAGCCCGCCCATGGCGTCGACGAGGCCGCGGAACCCGTCCATGTTCACCAGCGCGTAGTAGTTCATCTTCAGCCCGGTGATGCCCTCGATGCCCATGACCGTCGCGTCGATGCCCGGGGTCGGGGAGTCACCGAACAGCGCCTTGTGGTCGGCCGCCCAGGTCGCGAGGCTGTTGAGCTGGCACGTCTCGCAGTCGTAGCCGTTGGGGAACTGCTGGTCGAGCACCGACCCCTCCGGGAACGGGAAGTTGCTCATGTTGCGGGGCAGCCCGAAGAGGATGGTCTTGCCGGTCTCCTCGTCGATGCTGGCGATCGTCATGCTGTCGGTGCGCAGCCCCCAGCGGCCGGCGCCCTTGTCGCCACCGATGAGCAGCACGTTGTAGCGCCCGTCCACCGCCGCGCTCTTCGTGCCGTCGCCGAACATCGCGATGATGAAGTCGCGTTGCACCGCAACGATGTGCGAGGCGAAGAGCAGCGAGCCCGCGACGACGAAGACCAGCAAGCCGTTGACGCCCACGATGAGCAGCCGCTGACGTTGGGTCAGCTGGAGCGGCTGACCGAGGCGCCACGCGTCGATGAGCAGGAGGGCCCAGCCCACGGCCAGCAGGGTCAGCCAGATGCGGACCGCCCCGAGGACGAACGTGTTCGACCCGAGCTGGAAGGCGACCCCGTGCCACAGGGCGGCCAGCCCGACGACGGCCAGGACCACGAGCACGGTGCCGAGCCAGATCCGTACGGCGATGCGGCCGACGTCCTTGCGCCCGGCGACCAGCTGGGCCGAACCGGGGAGGACGAGCGTCATCACCATCAGCGAGAGGGCACGCCGCAGCCTGATCTTCGAGAGCTCGGACTGTCGGTCGCTGCTCCGGATCGCCTCGGTGCGCACCGCTGGGGAAGTGACTGTGGACAAGGCAGTGGCCTTTCAACTTCGGGCCCGGCCAGTATCACCAGTCCCACAGGCCACTCAGGTCACGGCGCGCCGGTCCGCCCCGCGTCGATCTCCTGCTTCTTGGCGAGCCGGTGCGCCCGCCTGATCTCGGCCTCCCGCATCCGCCGCCGCTCGGAGTCGCTCTCCGGCGCGAGCGGTGGGATCTGCCGCGGCCTGCCGTCGGCGTCGATCGCGACGAACACCAGGTAGGCCGATGCGACGTGCTTGGGCTCCCGGCCGGCCTCGTTCCACGGCTCGGACTCGACCCGGACCCCGATCTCCATCGAGGTCCGACCGGCCCAGTTGACCTGGCCGACCGTGCGGACGATGTCGCCGACGTGGACCGGGTGCAGGAACGCCATCTCGTCCATGGCTGCGGTGACCGCCATCCCTTTGCTGTGCCGCTGGGCCACCGCGCCCGCGGTGCTGTCCACCAGCCGCATGATCACGCCGCCGTGCACGTTGCCGAGCAGGTTGACGTGGCTCTGGTCCATCAGCAGCGACAACGACGTACGAGCGTGACGCGGAGCGAGAGGGGGCGGGAGGTCCTCGGACGTCATGGCCAGCACGGTAGCGTCACGCGCATGAGTGGAGGTCGCGGCCCGTCGGGCTCCGGTCGCAGCGGGTCGGGCGACGAGGACTACAACTGGTTGTACGGCAGCGGCGGCGCCGCCGGAGGGCGGGGCGACGGACCCGCAGGCTCCACAGGCCGCCCCGAGGACCCCGACTCGACCCGGGTGATGCCGAGTCTTCCCCAGTCGGGCCGTGACGCCCCCCGCCGCTCGGACCCGCCACCGAGCCGGATCGCGCCCGGACCGACCGGACCTCCTCCGTCGGCACGGCGCCCACCCTCGACGGGACGAAGCGGCCCGAGGTTCCGGCTCCGGTGGCTGTGGCTGCTGCTGCTCGCGTACGTCGTGTTCCTGGTGGCCGTCCCGGTCTACGCCTGGATGAAGGTCAGCTCGGTGGACGCCGAGCCGTCCGGTGACCGCCCCGCCGACCAGCCGGGCACGACGTACCTCCTCGTCGGGTCGGACGCACGGGAGGAGCTGTCGGGAGACCGCACCGACACGATCATGCTGCTGCACACCGGCGGCGGCCCCCCGCTCCTGATGTCGATCCCCCGCGACTCGATCGTCGAGATCCCCGGCGAGGGCACCAACAAGATCAACGCGGCCTACGCGTTCGGAGGGCCGGAGCTGCTGATCCAGACCATCGAGGGCTCGACCGGGATCCGCGTCGACCACTTCGTGAAGATCGGCTTCGAGGGGCTGGTGAACCTCGTCGACGCCGTGGGCGGCATCGAGATCTGCCCGGAGTCGGCGATCGACGACCCGCTGGCGAAGATCGACATCGAGAAGGGGTGCCAGGAGGCCGACGGCGAGACCGCACTCGGTTACGCCCGCTCGCGCAAGTCGCAGTCGCTCGGCGACATCGACCGGGCACGGCACCAGCGCGAGGTCGTGTCAGCCATCGGCAGCGAGGTGCTGAACTGGCGCACGGTCGTCAACCCCGTGCGCTACTGGCGGGTGATGACCGGTGGGGCCAGCGCGGTCGAGGTCAGTGACGGCACGGGTCCCCTCTCCGCGGCGCGGTTCGCCTACAGCATGACCCGGGTCGACGGCGACGGCGGCCTCACCTGTGGGGTGCCGATCGCGGACCTCGAGGTGAACTGGGACCAGGAGCGCGCCGAGCAGCTGTTCGACCTGATCGCCGAGGACCGCACCGACGAGGTCAGCGGCGACCTGTGCACCCCGAGCGGCATGCCCCAATGACGATCGACCAGTGACCTTCGGCCCCTGACGCCGACCCCCGACCCACCACCCCTGGAGCCTCCGATGAGCTACGCCACGCTCGACTACGCCGTCACCGACGGCATCCTGACGTTGACGCTCGACCGCCCGGACGCCCTGAACTCGTTCACGGTCGAGATGGCGAACGAGCTCGTCGCCGCGTTCGAGCGGGCCTCGACCGACGACGACGTGCGCGCCGTGGTGGTGACCGGCCGCGGTCGAGCGTTCTGCGCCGGCATGGACCTCTCGGTCGGTGGCAACGTGTTCGGCCTCGACGAGTCGCAGGAGCCGACCCTGTCGGACATGCACGACCGGCTCGACGACCCGGCGATCCTCGAGGGGGTGCGCGACACAGGCGGCCGCGTGACGCTCGCGATCTACGCCTGCACGAAGCCGGTCATCGCCGCCATCAACGGGCCGGCGGTCGGGATCGGCGCGACGATGACGCTCGCCATGGACGTGCGGATGGTGTCGACCAAGGCTCGCATCGGCCTCGTCTTCGGGAAGATCGGCATCGTGCCCGAGGCGTGCTCGACCTGGTTCCTCCCCCGGATCGTCGGCATCAGCCGCGCTCTCGAGCTCGTCTACTCCGCCGACATCCTCGACGGGGCCGCTGCCCAGGAGGTGGGTCTCGTGCGGTCGGTGCACGAGCCCGACGAGCTCCTGCCGGCGGCGTACGAGCTCGCCGGGAAGTTCACGCAGAACCGCTCCCCGGTGGCAACCGCGCTGGCCCGGCAGATGATGTACCGCAACTCCGCGCAGCCGCATCCGCTGGAGGCGCACCGGATCGACTCGCTGGCGATGTTCTACACCTCCCGGGGGGACGGCAAGGAGGGCGTCGCGTCGTTCCTGGAGAAGCGCGACCCCGACTACGCAGGGCGGACGACGGACATGCCGCCGTTCTACCCCTGGCAGGACTGACCCCGCCGAGCCACTTGGGACCGCGACTAGCGTCGACTGCATGGTCCTCGTGCTCGGCACCGCGGTGGCTGCCGGCTTGGTGCTGGGCTACGTGCTCCAACGAAGTCGGCTCTGCTTCCACGCCGCCGTCGACCGGGCGCTCGGACGCCACCCATCGCTGCTCCAGGCGTGGGCCCTGGGCGTGCTCGTGGCGGCCCTGGGCTACGCCGTGCTCGTGCTGCTGCCCGGGACCGAGGGGCTCAACCGTGGGCTGGCCTTCCGGCCGGTCGGCAACGTCGTCGGCGGGATCCTGATCGGGATCGGCATGGTCGTGGCGCAGAGCTGCATCACCGGGCTCTTCTTCAAGCTCGGCGCAGGCATGGCCGGTGCGTCTGTCGGGCTGCTCGGCTGGGGAGCCGGGGAGCTGCTGGTGCGTGGAATCGAGGTCCCCGGCCCCACGCTGCTCGACGGCGGTTCCGGCGCCACCTTGCCGGGCCTGGTGGGGCTGCCGCCCGTCCTGGTCGCCGGACTGCTGCTCGCCACGTTCCTGGTCGTCGCCCGGAGGTGGGCCCCAGGGACGACGGGCGAGCCGTGGGCGTGGCACTGGCGAGGGGCCGGCCTCGGTCTCGGTGTCGCTGTCAGCACGGCGTGGGCGCTCGCCGCGGTGGCCGACGAGTCGTTCGGTGCCAGCTCGGTGGGCGTCGTCTCCAGCGTGGCCGACGGTGCGCCGGACACGTGGCACCTCGTACTGCTGCTCGCCCTCGTTGTCGGCAGCCTGGTCGCTGCCCGCACCTCCGGCGGCTGGTGGCTGCGTGGCGAGACCGGCAGACGCTTCGCCGGACTGTTCGCCGGAGGGCTGCTGCTGGGTGCGGGCGGCTGGGTCGCGGGCGGCTGCAACCTCGGTCACGGCCTCTCGGGGATGGCCCAGCTCAACGTCTCCTCGATGGTGGTGGTGACCTCGATGGCGATGGGCGTGGTGGCGACCCGACGGGCGCTCGGCCGAGCGCCGGCGGGCGTGGTTCACCCCGTCGGTGTCCGGGGACGATCCAGCACATGACCGATGCCGACATCCACTTCTACTTCGACCCGGTGTGCCCGTTCGCCTGGATGACCAGCAAGTGGGTGCGCCTCGTGCAGTCCCAGCGCGACTACACCGTCGACTGGCGCTTCATCTCGTTGCGCCTCGTCAACGCCGACGTCGACTACGACAGCCACTTCCCGCCCGAGTACGAGGCGGGGCACACCGCCGGCCTGCGGCTGCTCCGCGTGCTGCACCGGGCACGCTCCGAGCACGGCCGGGAGGTCGTCGGGCCGCTCTACGAGGCCGTCACCGGACGTATCTTCGACGCACCGCCGTCGGGCCAGGAGTGGGAGCCCGGGCAGCTCGATCCCCGGGGCACCGCCGCGTTCCTCGCCCCTGCCCTGGCCGAGGTCGGCCTTCCTGCCCAGCTCGCCGCGGACCTCGACGACGACTCGGCGGACCTCGAGATCGGCGCAGAGACCGAAGAGGCCTTGAGCCTCACCGGCAAGGACGTCGGGACGCCGATCATCCACTTCCAGCCACCGGACGGCGTCGCGTTCTTCGGTCCGGTCATCTCCCGGCTGCCGGGCGAGGAGGACGCGGTCAGGCTCTGGGACCACGTCCTCGGTCTGGCCGCCTTCCCAGGCTTCGCCGAGCTCAAGCGGAGCCTGCGCGAGCTCCCCCAGCTGCGCGGGCTCGGCGTGGAGGAGGATGGGGTCGGCGTGGAGCAGGACTGGCACGGCGGCAGCCGCCGCACGAAGAAGTGAGCTGAGGCCATGGAGATCGACGCAGCACGTTCCTTCGTCCGCGACCACCACCGAGCGGTCATGGCAACCCGGACGTCCTCCGGCGGGATCCAGCAGACCCCGGTGACGGTGGCGGTGGACGACGAGGGACGGTTCGTGGTGAGCAGCCGCGAGACGGCGTACAAGACCCGCAACCTGCGGCGCGACCCGTGGGCGCAGCTGTGCATCTTCACCGATGCGTTCTACGGCGACTGGATCTACGTCGAGGGGACGACCGAGATCACGTCGCTGCCCGAGGCCATGGAAGGGCTGGTCGACTACTACCGACGGGTGTCCGGCGAGCACGACGACTGGGACGACTACCGCGAAGCCATGAGGCGCGACCGGCGCGTCCTGCTGCACATCGAGGCGACGAGGGTCGGGCCGGACCGCAGCGGCTGAGCCGCGGCACGTCCGAGGTCAGCCGGGCCGTGGGGCCCCGCCGTCGGCCAGCCGCACGCCGGTCACCGGCCAGCGGGCACCGGCAGGGAAGAAGTTGCGGTACGACGACCTGACGTGGCTCGGCGAGGTCAGGGCCGAGCCGCCTCGCAGCACCATCTGGCCGGACATGAACTTGCCGTTGTACTCGCCGATCGCGCCGCCGGCGGGACGGAACCCGGGATAGGGCAGGTACGCCGAGGAGGTCCATTCCCAGCAGTCGCCGAAGAGCTGGCGGAGCCGGCCGTTCGGCTGCTCGGCCACGCCGGGGTGGAAGGTCACCAGGTCGGCCAGGTTGCCGTCGACCTCGTGGTCCCGCGCGGCGTGCTCCCACTCCGCCTCGGTGGGCAGCCGCTTGCCTGCCCAGGTGGCATAGGCGTCGGCCTCGTAGTGGCTGACGTGGCAGACCGGCAGGGCCGGGTCGAGCGGCCAGGTGCCGTTCAGCGTGTGCTCGAACCAGCTGCCGTCGACGTCGTACCAGTAGGCCGGGGACCGCCACCCGTCCTCCTGCACCCGGACCCAGCCGTCGGAGAGCCAGAGCTCCGGCCTCCGGTAGCCGCCGTCGGCCACGAACTCCAGCCACTCGCCGTTGGTCACCAGCCGGTCCGCCAGCCGGTACGGCTCCAGCCACTGCTGGTGCCGCGGCAGCTCGTTGTCGAAGGAGAAGCCGGCGTCCCCGTGGCCGATCTCCACGAGACCACCCTCGACCTCGACCCAGCCGAGCGGTCCCGGGTCCTGTCGTCCCGCCGGCTTCCCGGCGTACACGGGCCGCAGCGGGTTGAGCGAGAAGACGTGCTTGACGTCCATGAGCAGCAGCTCCTGGTGCTGCTGCTCGTGGTGGAAGCCCAGCTCGATGACCGGGGCGACCTTGGCGAACGTGCCGTCGTCGACGGTGTCGAGGAGCTCACGCACCCGGTCGTCGACGTTGCGGCGGTAGTCGCCGACCTCGTGCGCGCCGGGGCGGCTGATCACCCCGCGCATCGGTCGCGCGTACCGCGGACCGACGGCCTCGTAGTAGCTGTTGAACAAGAACCAGTACTGGTCCTGGAACGGCGCGAAGTCGGGCTCGCGGTCGGCGAGCACGAACGTCTCGAAGAACCACGTCACGTGGGCGCGGTGCCACTTCGTCGGGGAGACGTCGGCCATCGACTGGACCGTCTGGTCCTCGGCCGTCAGCGGCGCCGCCAGCCGCTCGGTGTGCGCCCGTACGTCGACGAAGGTCCCGAGCGCGCTGTGCGGGTCCTGCACAGGAGAGGAGTCCATCTGTCCGATCATGGCACCGCCGTGGCTACGTCTCGACCCTTGCGCCCCCGCTTTCTCGACGCGGTCGACCGCCGGGCGCTCAGCGCAGGACAGCCGCGAGCTCGACGAGCGACCCCGCGCGGACGCCGGGTGCGGTGAAGCACTCGGGGTACGGAGCGCCGGCGCGGTCCACCCAGGCGGTCGCCAGCCCGGCGCGCGACGCCCCGTCGACGTCCCACGGGTGGACGGCGACGAGCATGGCGTCGTCCGGGTCGACGTCGCATCGCTGCACCGCGTACCGGTAGGCGTCGGCGGCCGGCTTCCAGCTGCCGGCGTCCTCCACCGACAGCAGCTGCTCGAAGTGGTCGCGCACCCCGGCGCGTCCCAGGAGCCCTTCCGCGACCGAGGCAGCGCCGTTGCTCAGGGTGACCAGCCGGATGCCCAGGTCGGCGAGCGCGCGGACGCCCTCGGGGACGTCGGGATGGACGCCGAGCTCCGAGAAGCCGGCCATGACGTGGTCGACGGCCTCGTCGGTCCCCCGCTCGAGCGGCCGCCCGTGGAGGAGGCTCCGCAGGCCGGCGGCGGCGACGTCCGCGAACGGTGCGCTCGCGTCGACGGCCGTGAGCGCGAAGCCGTCGCGGAGCACCCCGGCGAACCACGTGCCGGCCAGAGAGGCCGGGGCGCCCACCTCCTCGAACCGGTCTGCCATCGGCGCGAGGTCCGACAGCGTCTCGTTGACGTCGAAGATCAGGACCGCCGGACGCATGACGGCCACCGTACCGACGGGAAGGCGCCCGGCACCACGACGGGTCGCGTCGCTTTCGGCCGCGGGGTGGATGTGGTCGACTCGGACTTCACCAACCAGCGGTAGGAGACCCATGAGCACGGACACGGCAGCGCCCGGCCCGAAGGACACGGACGCGGACCTCGAGGTGGACGTCGTCGTCATCGGGATGGGCGTCGGCGGCGAGGCGGTCGCCGGAGAGCTGGCCGCGGCCGGGCTCGACGTGATCGGCGTGGAGGACCGGCTGGTCGGCGGCGAGTGCCCGTACTGGGGATGCATCCCCACGAAGATGATGATCCGCGCTGCAGGGCTCGTCGCCGAGACCCGGCGGGTCGAGGGGGTGGCCGGGAAGGCGACCGTCACGCCGGACTGGTCGGAGGTCGCCCGCCGGATCCGCGAGGAGGCCACCGCCGACTGGGACGACCAGGCCGCGGTCGACCGCTTCGTCGAGCAGGGCGGTCACCTCATCCGTGGCCGGGCCGAGCTGGTCGGCCCAGGTCGGGTGCGGGTCGAGGGCAGGACCGTGACCGCCCGCCGGGGCGTGGTCATCGGCACCGGAACCGTCCCGTCGATCCCGCCGGTGCCCGGGCTCGAGGGGACGCCGTACTGGACCAACCGCGAGGCCGTCGAGGCCCTCGACGTCCCCGCATCGCTGGCCGTGCTCGGCGGTGGGGCCATCGGCCTCGAGCTGGCCCAGGTGTTCTCCCGCTTCGGCGCAGCCGTGACCGTGGTCGACGTGGCCGACAGGCTGCTGGCGGTCGAGGAGCCCGAGGCGTCCGAGCTGGTCACGGCGGTCTTCGGCGAGGAGGGCATCGAGGTCCGGACCGGCGCCGGGGTGGAGCGGGTCAGCCACGACGGGAGCCACTTCCAGCTCCACCTCGACCAGGGCGGGCCGGTGGTCGCCGAGCGGCTGCTGGTGGCGACCGGGCGGCGGGTGAACCTCTCGGAGCTCGGCGTCGGGGCGGTCGGCCTGGACCCGGAGGCGCGCCGGCTCGACGTCGACGACCACCTGCGTGCCGGCGAGGGACTGTGGGCGGTCGGGGACGTGACCGGACGTGGCGCGTTCACGCACATCGCCACCTACCAGGCCGAGATCGTGGTGCGCGACATCCTCGGTCAGGACGGGCCGGCCGCGGAGTACGACGCCCTGCCCCGGGTCACCTTCACCGACCCGGAGGTCGGGGCGGTCGGGATCACGGAGGCACAGGCCCGCGACCGCGGGCTCACGGTGCGGACCGCGCTGGCCCAGGTGCCGTCGTCCACCCGGGGCTGGATCCACAAGGCCGGCAACGAGGGGTTCATCAAGCTGGTGGTCGACGGCGACAGCGGGCTGCTGGTCGGGGCCACCTCCGCGGGACCGAACGGCGGCGAGGTGCTCGGCGCGCTCGCGGTGGCCGTGCACGGACGCGTGCCCGTCGAGCGGCTGCGCCACATGATCTACGCCTACCCGACCTTCCACCGCGCCATCCTCGACGCGTTGCGCGAGCTCGACGGCTGACGCCGTCGGGACAGCCCGGCGGGCTACAGCTGCGACTGGATCCCGGCGAGGAGCTGACGGGCCATCACGATCCGCTGCACCTGGTTGGTGCCCTCGTAGATCTGGGTGATCTTGGCGTCGCGCATCATCCGCTCGACCGGGTAGTCCGAGGTGTAGCCGTAGCCACCGAGTGCCTGCACGGCGTTCGTCGTGACCTCCATCGCGACGTCGGAGGCGAAGCACTTCGCTGCAGCGCCGAAGAACGTCAGGTCCTTGTCGCCACGCTCGGACCGGCCAGCGGCGGCGTACGTGATCTGGCGTGCGGCCTCGACCTTCATGCCCATGTCGGCGAGCATGAACTGCAGCCCCTGGAAGTCACCGATCGGCTTGCCGAACTGCTTGCGCTCCTGGACGTAGCCGAGCGCGTAGTCCAAGGCACCCTGGGCGACGCCGACGGCCTGCGCGGCGATCGTGACGCGCGTGTGGTCGAGGGTCTTCATCGCGGTGGCGAAGCCGGTGCCCTCCGCGCCGATCATCCGGTCGCCGGGGATGCGCACGTTGTCGAAGTAGACCTCACGGGTCGGTGAGCCCTTGATGCCGAGCTTCTTCTCCTTCGCCCCGAAGGAGACGCCCTCGTCGCCCTTCTCCACGACGAAGGCGGAGATCCCCTTGCTGCGCTTCTCGGCGTCGGTCACCGCCATGACCGTGTAGAACTCCGAGACGCCGGCGTTGGTGATCCAGCGCTTGACGCCGTTGAGGACCCAGCCGTCGCCGTCACGGACCGCACGCGTCTTCATCGCGATCGCGTCGGAGCCGGCCTCGGGCTCGGACAGGCAGTAGGAGAAGCCACCTTGGCCGGCCGCGAGCGCACCGAGGTACTTCTTCTTGATCTCCTCGTCGCCCGAGATCTGCACCGGCAGCGAGCCCAGCTTGTTGACCGCGGGGATCAGCGACGCCGACACGTCGGCCCGGGCGACCTCCTCGATGATGATGCACGCCGCGAGAGCGTCGGCCCCTGCGCCGCCGTACTCCTCGGGCACGTGGGCGGCGTGGAAGTCCGCGGCCTGCAACGCGTCCGCGGCCTCCTGGGGGTAGCGGACCTCCTCGTCGACGGCTGCGGCGTACGGCGCGACCTTGGCGTCGCACACGGCCCGGACGGCCTCGCGGATGGCCTGGTGCTCTTCGGACAGGGCGAACATCGGGTAGTCGGCGCTCATGGGCGCATCCTACGGAGGAGGCTGCACCGCCAAGGAGGCATAAGGGTCACCCGGCTGGTTAGGTTCACCACATGACTGCGACCGTGCCATGGCTGGACCCCGGACACATCCGCTTCATGCTCGAGGACTGCCAGACCTGGGCGGTCGTGGGGCTGTCCGGTGACCCCGGCAGGACCGCCTACTCGATCGCTCGGCTGCTGCAGCAGCGCGGGAAGCGGATCGTGCCGGTGCACCCGGACGCGCCGACCGTCCTCGGCGAGCAGGGCTACCCCACGCTCGCCGACATCCCGTTCCCCGTCGACGTCGTCGACGTGTTCCGCCGCTCGGAGTCCGCCGGCCAGTTCGCGGACGAGGCGGTCGCGATCGGCGCGCGGGCGGTCTGGTTCCAGCTCGGCGTGATCGACCACGAGGCGTTCCAGCGCACGATGCAGGCGGGCGTGCCGATGGTGATGGACACCTGCCCGGCGATGGAGTGGCCCGCGCTGGGCTGAGCCGGGATGCGCCGGCCCGGCGCTAGAACCCGGCGGTGCGCTTCCCGCCGTCGCGAACGGCCCTGCCCTTCTCCCGCGCGGCGTCGGCCAGCCCCGACTGGAACGTCTCCATCTGCGCGCGGAGCGCGTCGTCACCCGAGGCGAGGATGCGTACGGCGAGCAGGCCGGCGTTGCGCGCGTTGCCGATGGCGACCGTGGCGACCGGGACGCCGGCCGGCATCTGCACGATCGACAGCAGCGAGTCCATGCCGTCGAGGTACTTCAGCGGGACCGGGACGCCGATCACCGGCAGCGGGGTGACCGCGGCGAGCATCCCGGGCAGGTGGGCTGCGCCGCCCGCTCCGGCGATGATCACCCGCAGCCCCCGGCCGGCGGCCTCCTTGCCGTAGGCCAGCATCTCGTCGGGCATCCGGTGGGCGGAGACGACGTCGGCCTCGTAGGGCACCCCGAACTCCTCGCAGGCCTCGGCGGCGGCCTTCATCGTCGGCCAGTCCGAGTCCGAGCCCATCACGATCCCGACGACCGGGGACACCTCCAGCGGTCCGCTCATCAGTGACTCTCCTCCCCCAGGTCGCCCCGGAACCATGCGGCTGCGTGCCGCGCTCTCTCCCGGACCTCGTCGAGGTCGTCGCCGTACGCCGTCACGTGACCGACCTTGCGGCCGGGCTTGACGGACTTGCCGTAGAGGTGGACCTTCAGCCGCGGGTCGCGGGCGAGGACGTGCGGGTAGCCGGCGTACAGGTCGTCGGAGATGTGGCCGTGGGACCCGCCGAGGATGTTGACCATCACCGTCCAGGGCTGCCGGGCTTCCGGGGAGCCCAGCGGCAGGTCGAGCACCGCGCGGAGGTGGTTCTCGAACTGCCCGGTGACCGCGCCGTCGATGCTCCAGTGGCCGGTGTTGTGCGGTCGCATCGCGAGCTCGTTGACGAGGATCCGGCCGTCGTCGGTCTCGAACAGCTCGACGGCGAGGATGCCGGTCACGTCGAGCTCCGCGGCCACGGTCATCGCGACCCGTTGCGCCTCGAGTGCGAGCGCCTCGTCCAGGTCGGGCGCCGGCGCGGTCACCTCCCAGCAGACCCCGTCCTTCTGGACCGACTCGACGACCGGGTAGGCAGCGACCTGCCCCGACGGCGACCGGGCCACCAGCGCGGACAGCTCACGGCGGAAGGCGACCTTCTCCTCGGCGAGGATCTCCACACCGGCCTGGACAGCGGCCTCGAAGGCAGGCCCGCACTCCGACTCGGTGCCGACGACCCAGACGCCCTTGCCGTCGTACCCGCCGCGGGTGGTCTTGAGGACGACCGGGAAGCCGCCGACCTCCGTCGCGAACCGGCCGACGTCGGCGGCGTCGACGACGACGGCGTTGCGGGGGCACGGCACGCCGAGCTCGGCCAACCGGGTGCGCATGACGGCCTTGTCCTGGGCGTGCACCAGGGCGCCGGGTCCGGGCCGGCACGCGACACCGTCGTCGGCGAGGGCCTGCAGGTGCTGGGTCGGCACGTGCTCGTGGTCGAAGGTGACCACCGCGCAACCCTCGGTGACCCGGCGCAGCGTGCCGAGGTCGCGGTAGTCCCCGACCAGGTGGTCAGGCAGCACCTGCGCCGCGGAGACGCCGTCGGCCTCGGCGAGCAGCCGGATCGGGACGTCGAGCCCGACCGCGGCCTGCGCCATCATCCGGGCGAGCTGCCCGCCGCCGATCACGGCGAGCACCGGCGGCCGGCCCGGCTCGCGGGTGATCGAGGTGCTGCGGTGGGTCGGGTCAGCCGCGGAGGTCACGCCGCCGAGCGTAACCAGCCGTGGTCAGCTCGCGACCGAGGACCCGATCGACTCCGGCGGCGCCGGCTCGAAGCGCAGCCCACGTCCGCGGATCGTGGTGATGAGCGACGGGCTCCGGGTGTCGTCGCCGAGCTTGCGACGCAACCACCCCAGGTGGACGTCGATGGTCTTGGCCGAGGTCCAGAAGGTGGTCTCCCACACCTCGAGCATCAGCTGCTCGCGCGTCACGATCTGGCCGGGACGGCTGATCAACGCGTGGAGGAGCTCGAACTCCTTCTTCGACAGGCGGATCTCGGAGCCGTCCCGCCACACGCGGCGGGTCTCCGGATCGACCTGTACTCCCTGGACTGTCAGCACGAGTACGAGTGTTGCCCCGAATTCGGACAAATGGGAGCGAAACGTCAGGAATGACCCGTTCGGACCATGGGGTCAGGGACCAACGTAGGTGATCATCCGCCCCGGGACCTTGTGACCCGACGCACCGCGACCGGCTCCACGAGGCCGAATCCGCGGAGCGGTCGGGCCGTCAGCCGTCGGGCCTCGTGGGTGGCCGGCCGCAGCCCCGCAACGGTGGCGTTGTCGACCAGGACGCGGTTCCGCCGGGCGAGCGCGGTCAGTCGTGCGGCGAGGTTCACCGGAGGGCCGAAGACGTCGCCCATCCGGTTCACGACAGGCCCGGTGGCGAGGCCGATGCGTACGTCGGGCAGGCGGCTGTCCTGGCCGATCACGTCGATGAGCCCGCTGGCGATGTCGAGCGCGCGCTCGGGGTCGGCGTGCACGAACAGCACCGAGTCGCCGAGGGTCTTGATCATCCGGCCCTCCTGCGAGGCCACGACGTCCCCGCAGCGCGACTCGAAGATCTCCACCAGCTCGCCGAGCCGGTTGGTGTCCATCTCGTTGGAGAGCGCGGAGAAGTTCACGAGGTCGGCGAACCCGGCGGTGACGATCGTCTGCTCGTGCTCGGTGACCTGGGTGTCGACGTCGAGCCGGGTCAGCGCAGCGTTCAGGTGCCGCCGCCAGGAGTGCACGAGCACCGCCTCGAAGGCTTCGGTCACCTCCGAGCCGAGCCGTTGCGCAGTCCGGTAGTGCGTGGCTTCATCGCTCGGAGCGATCTGGTCGGCCCGGGACGCGATCGCCGCCACCTGCCAGTCGGACAGCCGGGCGATGTTCTGCCCGATCGCCCGAGCCAGCCGCAACGCGCTCGCCAGGTCCAGGTCGGTGTCGACGACCGCCTCGTTCACGGCCCTGAGGACGCAGAGGTCTGCCTCGGTGTACCTGATCTCCTGGCCCGCATCGGGGAAGCCCAGCGCCCGGAAGAACCGTCGCGTGGTCTCCTCCGGCCAACCGACGCTCTCGGCCAGGTGCGCGACGGTGTAGGTGGGCACAGCGGCGTCAGCTCCCGGGCCCTCAGGCCCCGTCGTCCGCAGAGGTCGTCGGCCGGTCGCGCAGCGTGAGCTGGTGCAGCTCCTCGGCGACCACGCGCTGCACCTCCTCGACCCGGGGGATGTCGTGGAGGGGCACCGTCCCCTGCTCGCTGGCGTCGGAGACGACGAGCGTCCCGCACCCGAACATCCGGTCGATCACCCCGATCTCGAAGTCCACGCCGCTGATCCGGTTGAGCGGGATCGTCCGGCCCTCCTTGGCGATGAAGCCGGAGCGCTGGATGAAGCGGCGGTTCGTGAACGTGTAGGTCGTCGTGTACCAACGGACGAACTTGCGCAGGACGTACTGGACGAAGAGGACCAGCGCCACCAGCGCGATGAGCGCCATCAGCACCGTCTGCCCCGTGCCGTCGACGTTGCGGTCGACCAGGGCCGCCGCGAACGCCGTGGCGAAGGCGAGCAGGAGCAGGGTCACCAGGGCGCCGATCAACGCCTTTGCGTGCGTGCGCGTCGAGACGACGACGTGCTCGCCCTCGTTGAGGAGCTTCGAAGGGAACGCCACCGGTCGATCATGGCACGTACGCCGCTCAGGCGGGCCTGACATGGACGACGTCGCCGGCACTGACCGTCACCGCACCGGAGCCGGTGTCGACCACCAGCCCCCCGTCCTCGGCGACGCCGGTCGCGGTCCCGACCAGCTGCGCCCCCGAGGGCAGGTGCACCCGGACCTGCTTGCCGACCGTCTCGCACCGTGCCCGGTAGTCCTCCAGCAGCCCGTGGGCCGGGTCGCCGCCGGCGGCGGACCAGGCGGCCAACCGGTCGCCAAGGGCCTCCAGGATCCGCAGCAGCAGCGCGGTGCGGTCCACCGCTGCGAAGCCGACCGTCGCCAGCGACGCGGCGCCCGCCACCGGCAGCTCCTCGGGAGCCGTCGAGACGTTGAGGCCGATGCCCAGCACGGCGGCCGGCCCCGAGGGCGTCTCGACCCGCTCGACCAGCAGACCGGCCAGCTTCCTGCCGTCGTACATCACGTCGTTGGGCCACTTGAGCGCGCACGAGGGACCACCGGCACCCTGCACGGCGTGGACGACGGCGACCCCGGCGAGCAGCGGCAGCCAGGGCCACCGCTCCCCCGGCACGCCGGGACGCAGCAGCACCGAGAACGTGAGTGCCGCGCGCGGTGGCGTCACCCAGCTGCGGTCGAGCCGTCCCCGTCCCGCGGTCTGGTGGTCGGCGACGACGACCAGACCGTGCGCCGCGCCGTCCTGCGCCCGGGCTGCCACCAAGGCGTTCGTCGAGGGCGCCTGCTCGACGATCTCGACCGTGGTCCACCCCGGCCGTGACGCCTCCACCCGGGCGCGGTCAATCGGTGGGCGGCTGGCACCGGGTCCGTTCACACGCACTACCCTGACGCACGTGAGCGAAGCAGCCGAGGCCGAGGGCAACGAGATCGACATCCACTCCACGGCAGGCAAGGTCGCCGACCTCGACCGCCGCCTCCACGAGGCGGTGCACGCCGGCTCGGAGCGCGCGATCGAGAAGCAGCACGCCAAGGGCAAGATGACCGCCCGCGAGCGGATCGAGAAGCTCTTCGACGAGGGGTCGTTCGTCGAGCTCGACGAGCTCGCCCGGCACCGCTCGACGGCGTTCGGCCTCGAGAAGCGTCGGCCCTACGGCGACGGCGTGGTCACCGGCTACGGCACCATCGACGGCCGCCAGGTGTGCGTGTTCTCCCAGGACTTCACGATCTTCGGCGGCTCGCTCGGCGAGGTGTACGGCGAGAAGATCCTCAAGGTCATGGACCTCGCCATCAAGACCGGCTGCCCGATCATCGGCATCAACGAGGGAGCGGGCGCGCGGATCCAGGAGGGCGTGGTCTCCCTCGGCCTCTACGGCGAGATCTTCAAGCG
>CADCUK010000145.1 GCA_902805865.1 uncultured Nocardioidaceae bacterium
CAGCCCGCACCCGACCGCCAGCCAGACCGGTCCGGTCACCGGAACCTCGGCTTCTGCTCCTGGGTCCGCACCGCGGAAAACGAGCTGATCGTCGGGTTGAGGAAGCGGGGCGGCGAGTCGTACGCCAGGCGCTCGTCGTAGACGTAGTTCTTGGTGTAGCCCGACGTGTTGCGGCGCACGATGCCACGGTACTTCTGCGTCAGGGCGCCGGTGAGGTTGAGCGTGCCCAGGGGGTCGCCGGTGGCGTAGCTCTGCACGGTGACCGAGTGGTTCACGCTGAGCAGGGCGGCCGAGATGCGAGCGTCGGTGAAGGCGGTGGCCTGGCCGGGCAGGGCCAGGTTGGTGCTGCCGCTCACGGGGTGCCACACGTAGACGAACTGCTCGGCGATGAGCCCGAGGAAGGCGCCACCCGGCGTGCCGCCGGCGTAGTCGAGGTGGTTGGTGACGTACAGGCTGTTGTTGGCCGACACCGTGAGCCGGCTCGAGAGGGCGTTCGCGACGGCGCCGTCCTCCTGCTCGATGAACACGTCACCGGCCTTGCACGGGTACTCCCAGCTGGTCTCGGTCGGGATCGGGTAGCCGACGTTGTTGCCGGAGGCGGGGCAGACCGGCTTGCCGACCTCCGTGGCGCCCCAGGAGTTGACGTCGGAGGTGCCCTCCGCCGGCACCACGTCGACGTACACCACGCCGTTGGCGGGGATCGTGAAGTACGTCCCCTTCGCGCAGCCCGGGGTGACGGTCTTGGTCCACGGGCTGGTGACGCGGATCTGGGAGCCCTTGATGACGATCTTCGTGGGTCCGACGTAGAGGCAGCCGCGCGGCGAGGCCGCGGGGCCGGTCTCGGCCTTGAGCCCGAGGTTGGTCGACGGCAGGCTGACCTTCTTGACGGTCTTCGGGCTGTCCGTGCGCTTGAAGACCGTCCCGGTCGTCGCCGTGCAGGGGGCGGAGCGGTAGGGCTTGCCGCCGTTCGCCGCGACCGGCGCGGACATCGTCGTGACCGTGTCCTGGAACACGACGTTGCTGCAGACGAGCATCGTGTCGTTGCTGTGCACGGGACCGGACATCACGTCGTTGTTGAAGGCGATGTTCGTGCAGTTCGCGTCGCGCAGCCCCCAGTAGCTGGTGCATCCGGCGGCCGCCTGCGTCCGGTTGAGGGCGGGCGGCGTCGCCGTCGTCGGGTACTCGAGCGGGTCCTGGGTCTCGAGGTCGGTGAAGTAGACGTAGTCGACGAAGCCGGACCGACGCACGGAGGCGCGCACGGTGCGGGTGCGCGAGCCCACCCGGCCGGTCGACTCGACCACGATGTTGCCGTTCGGCTGAGTCGTCGGGGTGCCGGTGTAGCCGGTGGTGTCGACGTCGTAGTGGAACGAGCCGCGGCTCGCCTCACCCGCGGCTGCCGGCGGCACGGGCGCCCACTTCGGGACGCCGGCACTGACGTAGCCCATCGCCGGGTTGGCGGGGTCGGGAGTCGCGGTCGTGTGGACGTAGTAGCCGCCGTTGCTGTCGTTCAGGCGGGCGACGTAGTCGTCGACGCCGGCCTGCGCGGCGCCGAGCGCGGCGACCCAGTCCTGGTCCTTGCGCGCGGCCGCGGTGTTCCCGATCGTCTGCTGCAGCGCGACGAGGCTGAAGGCCGCGAGCACCGCCATGACGAGCAGCGTGGTGAGCAGCGCGAAGCCGTCCTCGCCCTCAGGACGCGTGCGCAGGCGGTGCAGCGCGGTGCGGGGCAGCATGTCGGGCGGTCCTGTCGTCGGGTCGGCGGGGCGTACGGACGGGCGGGGCGTCAGGCGTTGTACGGGCGGACGGTGCTCTGCAGCACGACGGGCCTGAGCGGCCCGGCGCCGTCGCCGTCGGCGGTGACGGTCACCTCGACGCCGACGACGTCGGCGCGCGAGGCGTCGGGGACGGTGGTCGTCGCCGTCCCGCTGCGCAGCAGGTAGCGCAGCGACAGCGACGCGGTCGTGCCGACGGTCGAGAGGCGCCGGCTCGTGGTGCGGGTGGGGTCGACGGAGGTGTAGCGCAGGTCCGGGTACGCGCTGCCGGTGTCGGGCAGCGTCACGACCCGGTGCAGGGCGCCGCCGGTGGAGTGGAGGCGCTCGCGCACCGGCTCCGGGTCGACGCTCGAGTAGAAGGTGACGTCGGTCGGCGTTGCCGTCAGGAACGCGAGCTGCTCGACGAGGGCCGGCGGTCCCGCGCTCGTCGTGGTGTTCACCCGCCAGGCGGTCCGCAGGTCCTTCGTCACCTGGGCCATGAGCGCGCTCGCCTGCTGCGCCGAGGTCTCGCGCGCCGCCGAGGTGCGGGTGAGCCGGGTGGTCTGCACCACCGTGGTGGCGAGGAACGTCGCGAACAGCCCGAAGACCAGCATGGCGATGGCGAGCTCAGCGAGGGTGGTGCCGCGGTCGTCGCGCACCGTCCGGCCGCGCATCAGCCGTGGACCGGGCAGTCGGTGCTGAGCCGCGCGGGCGCCGGCAGGGTGACGTCCTCCTGGAGCGGCAGGTGCCCGACGGGGGCCGCGCCACGCCAGCGCAGGGGCCGGCCCGCGGCGCGGTCAGCAGTCACCGGCGCGCAGGCCGACGTCGTCGGCCGT
This sequence comes from uncultured Nocardioidaceae bacterium, assembly GCA_902805865.1. Lineage (GTDB taxonomy): Bacteria > Actinomycetota > Actinomycetes > Propionibacteriales > Nocardioidaceae > Marmoricola_A. The sequence continues at coordinate 2,585 of CADCUK010000145.1, forward strand.
CCAGAACTGCGCGTTCACCTCGGTGTTGCGCACCGACAGGCAGAAGTCGGTGCTGTCGTTCGCGTAGCTCGCTGCGGAGACCACGTTGTGCTCGCTGAGCTCGCCCGAGGTGAGGACCTCCGTTCCCGAGCGGATCTCCCACGCCCCGGCGCTCCCGGCGATCGTCATCGGGCCGGCGCCGTCGACGTAGAGCGCCATGATCTCCTTGGTGATGTTCTTGACGTCGGCCTTCGCGGTGGACTCGTAGGCCTTGCGGCGCTGCGTGAGCATCGCCGGCACAGCGATGGCGGCGAGCAGGCCGAGGACGATCATCACGACCAGCAGCTCGATGAGGGTGAACCCGCGGTCGTCCGGGCGGGCTGCGCCTGGTCGACGGATCGGTCTCATGGGAAGTGCATCGGCACCGCCGGACGAGCCCTTGAGGGCCCCCGGACGCGCGAGGAGGGGCGGCCCGCAGGCCGCCCCTCCCCGTGCTCGTCCCTAGATCAGGGCGTCGGCGGCGTCGCCGCCGGGCAGGCGCCCTTGATCAGGCCGTCCGTCTCGTCGTAGCTCCACGTGGCGGCGCCGGTCGCTCCAGCCGTCGGCGCCGACGTGTCGACGCTTGCGTTGCGGACCGTGACGCACCAGTTGGAGGCGCTCGTGATGGTGCCGCTGGCGACGTTGCCGTCACTGAGCTTGCCCGTGACTGCGGGCGTGGCGTTGAAGCTCCACGTGCCAGCGGAACCGGTCACGGCGAGGCCACCCACCGTCTCGTCGACGTAGAAGGACGAGATCTCCTTGCCGATGGCGGCGACGTCGGACTTCGCGGCGGTCGACTTGGCCTTGTTCTTCTGGCTCAGGAAGGCCGGGATGGCGATGGCGGCGAGGATGCCGATGATGATCATGACGACGAGGAGCTCGATCAGCGTGAAGCCGCTGTCCTTCTGCTCCGCGCTCTTGCGGATACGAGCGAGCATGACGGTGTCCTCCGTGGACGGTGATGGTGTGAGCCGCGCGGGGCGGTCCCTCACGCGGCTCCTCCGAGGAGGTTCCGGCCGAGGTAGCCAGGCTGACCTGCTGCGTGCTCAGGTCCCTCTGCTTTGCGACCCCGCCTTGCGGCGGGTGTGCCCTTTGCTTGGCCTTGCGGCTCGATGACAGGTGTTCCATCGACCCCGGCGGAGGCCGACTTGAGCACCACTTCCGGGGGAACGCAGGAGGCCCGCCGCGACGGGGTCGCGACGGGCCTCCTGGGCAGGTCCGGGGCTAGCCGAACTCCTCGTCGACCGTGCCGCCGCCGCCACCGCCGCCGTCCACCGGCGGCGGCGCGTCGGTGTCCGTCTCCTCCGTGCTCTCCTCCGTGCTCTCCTCCGTGCTCTCCTCCGTGCTCGGCGGCGCCTTCTTGACGACGCAGAGGGCGTCGAGCTCGAGGTCGTCGGCGACGGCCGCCTTCACGTGCTTGGCGTGCCCGCCGTTGCCCTTGCCGGCCCCGCCGGCCAGCGGGGCGTGGCTGCCCGTCGCGGAGCTGTGCTGGCAGTTGCCGTAGGCGTTGCCGACGCCCGTGCCGAACTCGGCGGGCGCGGCGAACGCGGTGCCGGGTGCGAGGGCGACGACGAGGCCCACCCCCAGCGCGGTCAAGCTCTTCATGGTCCCTCCATGGTCCCGAGAGGGCGGTCGGACGACCGCTCCCCCGTTGCATCGACGGACGCCGACCGCGGCGTGCAGGGCCGAACGGCGCAACCTGCGGAGGTCAGTTGATGGCGTTCATGAGCGAGAAGATCGGCATGTAGAGCGCGACGATCATCGCGCCGATGATCGCGCCGATGACGACGATCATGAGCGGCTCGATGAGGGCGGTGAGCGCCTCCGTCGTCGCCTCGACCTCCTGGTCGTAGAACTCGGCGATCTTGTGCAGCATGGTGTCGAGGGCACCCGTGTCCTCGCCGACCGCCATCATCTGCACGACCATCGGCGGGAAGACGCTGTGGGCGGTGAGCGGCTGCGCGAGCGACTCGCCCTGCCGGACGCTGTCCTGCACGTCGCGCACGGCCTTCTCGAGCACGACGTTGCCCGTCGTGGTCGCGACGATGTCGAGGCTCTGCAGGATCGGCACGCCGCTCTTCATCATCGTGCCGAGGTTGCGGGCGAAGCGCGCCAGCGCGATCTTGCGGAACAGCGACCCGAAGACCGGGAGCCTGAGCTTCAGCGGGTCGAGCACCCCGCGCACGTCCGACCGGTGCTTGACCTTCGGCCAGGTGAGGACGAACGCGACGCCGGCCACCGCGCCCATCGGCGCCAGGTAGCGCATGAGCCCCGACAGGAACACGAGCAGCCGCGTGGGCGCCGGCAGCTCGCTGCCGACGTCGGCGAACAGCCCGACGAAGACCGGGACGATGAACAGCAGCATCCCGATGACGGCGAGCACGGCGATGATGAAGACCACGACCGGGTACGTCATGGCCGCCTTGACCTTGCCGCGCAGCCTGACCTCGGCCTCGTAGTTGTCGGCGATCTGCAGCAGCACCATGTCGAGGAAGCCGCCGACCTCGCCGGCGCGGCACATGTTGACCATGAGCGGCGGGAAAA
>CADCUK010000146.1 GCA_902805865.1 uncultured Nocardioidaceae bacterium
ACGAAGAACGACCGCGAGATCGCCGTGGTGTCGTGCTCGGACGCCAAGATCGACTGGGCGTGGTACGCCGACGACAAGACGCTCGTGCTCCTCGCCGCCTGCGAGCCGATCGGCGAGATCGCCCGCAAGCTGATCGAGGCCGGCCGGCAGCCGGAGACGCCGGTCGCAATGACCCGCGCCGGCACCACCACCGACCAGCAGACCGTGGTCTCCACGCTCCAGGACATCGGCAAGGACGCCAAGGCAGCCGGGATGACCCCGCCCGCGGTCACCGTGGTCGGCGACGTGGTGAGCCTCCGCGACACGCTGTCCTGGTTCGAGAACAAGCCGCTGTTCGGCTGGCGCGTCCTCGTCCCGCGCACCAAGGAGCAGGCGGGCTCGCTCTCCGCGCGGCTGCGTTCCTACGGCGCCATCCCCGAGGAGGTCCCGACGATCTCCGTCGAGCCCCCGCGCAACCCGCAGCAGATGGACAAGGCCGTCCGCGGCCTGGTCGAGGGACGCTACGAGTGGATCGCGTTCACCTCGGTCAACGCGGTGAAGGCGGTCAAGGAGAAGTTCGAGGAGTACGGCCTCGACGCCCGTGCGTTCTCCGGGCTGAAGATCGCCGCGGTCGGCGAGAAGACCGCCGCGTGCCTCTCCGAGTGGGGGCTGCGCGCTGACCTGGTGCCCTCCGGTGAGCAGTCCGCCCGCGGTCTGCTCGAGGACTGGCCGGAGTACGACGAGGTGCTCGACCCGATCAACCGGGTCTTCCTGCCGCGTGCGGACATCGCCACCGAGACCCTGGTCGCCGGGCTCCTCGAGCTCGGCTGGGAGGTCGACGACGTGACGGCCTACCGGACGGTGCGCGCCGCGCCGCCGCCGGCTCCGGTCCGCGAGGCGATCAAGAGCGGCAAGTTCGACGCGGTCGTGTTCACGTCGTCCTCCACGGTGCGGAACCTGGTCGGCATCGCGGGCAAGCCGCACGCCTCCACCGTCATCGCGGTGATCGGCCCGGCCACGGCGAAGACCGCCGAGGAGCACGGGCTGCGGGTCGACGTCCTGGCCGCGCAGCCCTCGGTCGAGGACCTCGTCGACGCGCTGGCCGACCACGGTGCGACCCGGCGGGCCGCGATGGTCGAGTCGGGGCAGCCGGTGACCAAGCCGTCCGAGCGCCGTCCTCCGAGCCGGCGCAAGGCCACCGGATCGAAGTGACCGGCACCGGCATGACGCCCGGGGGACCGGTCGTCCGCCCTCGGCGGCTGCGGCGTACCGCTGCGCTGCGGGAGCTGGTCGCCGAGACCACGCTCGCGCCGCGGCAGCTGGTGCTGCCGGTCTTCGTCCGCGAGGGCGCCACCGAGCCGGTGCCCATCGGGAGCATGCCGGGCGTCGTGCAGCACAGCCGGGACTCTCTGCGCCGGGCGGCCGCCGAGGCGGCCGAGCTGGGACTCGGCGGGCTGATGCTCTTCGGCATCCCGGAGACCAAGGACGCGGTCGGCAGCGGCGGGTGCGCACCCGACGGCATCCTCAACGTCGCGATCGCCGACGTCGCCGCCGAGGTCGGGGACGCCCTGCCGGTGATGGCGGACCTGTGCCTCGACGAGTTCACCGACCACGGGCACTGCGGCGTCCTCGCGCCGGACGGGAGCGTCGACAACGACGCGACGCTCGCGGTGTACGCCGACATGGCGGTCGCCCAGGCCGCGGCCGGCGTCGACGTGGTCGGTCCCAGCGGGATGATGGACGGGCAGGTCGCGGCGATCCGCTCCGCCCTCGACGCAGCCGGGCACCAGGACGTCGCGATCCTGGCCTACTCGACGAAGTACGCCTCCGCCTTCTACGGACCGTTCCGCGAGGCCGTCGACTCGTCGCTGAAGGGCGACCGGCGCACCTACCAGCAGGACGGCCGCAACCGGATCGAGGGCGTGCGTGAAGCCCTGCTCGACGTCGAGCAGGGCGCCGACCTGGTCATGGTGAAGCCGGCGCTTGCCTATCTCGACGTGCTCCGCGAGGTCCGCGACGCCGTCGACGTGCCGGTGGCGGCGTACAACATCTCGGGGGAGTACTCGATGGTCGAGGCCGCTGCCGAGCGCGGCTGGATCGACCGTGAGGCCGCGATCCTCGAGACCCTCACCAGCATCCGCCGGGCCGGCGCGGACGTCGTGCTGACCTACTGGGCGGCCGAGGCCGCCGGGCTCCTCCGCCGCTGACGCTGCGCTGATCCCGCACCGACCCTGGGTCGAACACGCAGAAGGGCCCGGCCGCTTCCGCGACCGGGCCCTTCTCGCTGCGCTGGTGCGTCAGCCGATCAGGCCGGCGACGCAATCGTTGAACGCGGGCGTACCGGCGATGAGCCCCTTCGCGACGCACTCGGCGGCCGCCTCCGCCTCGGTGACGGTGTCCTCCACGGTGCCGCCGGGGTCCTTGACGGTGTCCTCGACCTTGTCCTCGACGTCCTTGGTGGTGTCCTGGACGATCTTGCCCGGGTCGGGGTTGCTGGACGGGGGCTCGTCGACCGGGGGCTCCTCGACCGGGGGCTCCTCGGTCGGGGTCTCGCCGGAGGTGCCACCACCATCGGTCGGCGGGACGTACTCGCCGTTGCCGTTGCCGTCGGTGTCGCCCGAGCCGCCGGCGGGGCCGCCGTTGTTCTTGGGCGGCGTGTAGCCCTGCGTGCCGCCGCTGAAGACCGAGTCGCCGTAGGACGGGGTGAACGTGGTGCTGCCCGAGGAGCTCGTCGGCACGGCGCTGTAGTCGCCGGAGGCGTAGGTCTCCATGATCGACAGGACCAGGCTGACGTACTCGTCGCTGTGGTTGTAGCGGAAGACCGCGGACTCCTGGCCGGCGCGCGTCGAGAGGTCCTCGTCACCGGAGCAGAGGTACACCGCGGTGGCCAGCGCGGCGTCGTCGATGTCCTGCGGGTCGCGCTTGCCGTCGCCGTCGCCGTCCACACCGACGACCGACCAGGTCGAGGGGATGAACTGCATCGGGCCGACCGCACGGTCGAAGGTCTTGTCGTTGTCGTACTGACCGGCGTCGGTGTCGGAGATCCGCTGGGTGCCGTTGGAGCCGTCCAGGGGGATGCCGTAGATGCCCGGACGCGAGACGCCCTCGGCGCTCAGCACGTTGCCGCCGTAGCGGCCGTGGTCGGACTCGACGCGACCGATCGCGGCGACCAGCGGCCACTCGATCTTGCAGGACGCGTCAGCGGTGCCGATCACCTGCGCAGCGCGCTGGTAGGCGGCCAGGGCGGCGGCGGGGATGCCGTTGGTCGAGGCGCTCTTGATGACCTCTTCCTCGCTGCCCTTCGGCACGCCGGGGGCGATCTCGCCGGGGACCGGGATGTTCGCGGGCTCCTCGATGGCCTCGGTGGGCATCGTGGTGCCGTCGGGAAGCTGCTGGGGTTCGTCGGAGCCAGCGGCGGTGGCCGTCGTGGAGGCAAGACTCGCCGTCCACGCCCCTGAGAGCAGCGCCAACGGAACGAGTGCCGTGGCCTTCTGCCAGGTGGTCATGCGCTTGATCGTCATCCCTTGATCTCTCCCTGTTAGCCGGTCGCCCACGTCAACAGCGCCGGGAGCCTCCCTCTTCCACGACTGATAACTACCCGGGGTGCATGGGGTTACGCACCGGTAGCCAGAAGTTGCGGCAAAGAATGTCCGACCCCCACCCCCGGGGCCGACGTCCCGCTCAGTGTATGACCTCTGTCACTCCCCGGCGAGCCCTCGCCGGTCTAGTCCGTCACAGAGGGCGGGCACGGTGGTCGGCGCCTTGTCGGAGTCGGGGACAATGGGGGTGTGGATGCCCCCGCTGTGCCGTCGTCTGCCCCTGAGGCCGGCCGGTCCGTCGACCGGTCCGCCGAGCTCTTCGCACGTGCCCGGCGGGTGACGCCCGGAGGGGTCAATTCTCCCGTGCGCGCGTTCAACGCGGTCGGCGGCACTCCGCGCTTCATGGCCAGCGCCGCGGGTCCGTGGCTGACCGACGTCGACGGCAACGAGTACGTCGACCTCATCTGCTCCTGGGGGCCGATGCTCCTCGGGCACGCCCACCCGGAGGTCCTCGAGGCGGTCGCGGCCGCCGCAGCCCGCGGGACGTCGTACGGCACCCCTACGGAGGCCGAGGTCGAGCTTGCCGAGGAGATCGTCGGCCGCACCCCGGTGGACGCCGTACGCCTGGTCTCCTCAGGCACCGAGGCGACGATGTCGGCGATCCGGCTCGCCCGCGGCTTCACCGGCCGGGACCTCGTCCTGAAGTTCGCCGGCTGCTACCACGGTCACGTCGACTCGCTGCTGGCCTCGGCGGGCTCGGGGCTGGCCACGTTCGCGGTGCCGGGAACGCCCGGGGTGCCTGCGGACTTCACCCAGCACACGATGGTGCTGCCCTACAACGACCGGGCCGCGGTCGAGGCGGCCTTCGCCGAGCACGGCGACAGCATCGCCTGCCTCATCACCGAGGCCGCGGCCGGCAACATGGGGATGGTGCCGCCGGAGGACGGGTTCAACCGCTTCCTGCAGGAGACGTGCTCGAACCACGGCGCACTGCTGGTCAGCGACGAGGTGATGACCGGCTTCCGGGTCACCCGCACCGGCCGGTGGGGCCTCGACGGCGCGGTCGAGGGGTGGCGCCCGGACCTGATGACGTTCGGCAAGGTGATGGGCGGCGGATTCCCCGCTGCCGCGTTCGGTGGCCGCGCCGACGTGATGGCGCACCTCGCCCCGGAGGGGTCGGTCTACCAGGCGGGCACCCTGTCGGGGAACCCGGTGGCAGCGACCGCGGGGCTGACCACGCTCCGGCTCGCCACCGACGCGGTCTACGACCACGTCGACAAGGCTGCGCGCGTGGTGCGCGAGGCGGCGTCGGCCGCGTTGTCCGAGGCCGGGGTGCCGCACGTCGCCCAGGCGGACGGGACGATGTTCAGCGTCTTCTTCACCGAGTCCGACGACGTCACGGCCGTGCGGGACTTCGCCGAGGCCGGTCGCCAGCGCGCCGACCGGTACGCCGCGTTCTTCCACTCGATGCTCGACCAGGGCGTCTACCTGCCGCCGAGCGCCTTCGAGGCGTGGTTCCTCTCAGCCGCGCACGACGACCGTGCGCTCGACAGAGTCCTGAGTGCCCTCCCTGCGGCGGCACGAGCCGCTGCCGCCGTACCGGACCCCGAAACCGCCCACGAGACGAAGGATCGCGACCAGTGACCCAGCCCGTGACGACCACCGTGCACCTGCTCCGCCACGGCGAGGTCCACAACCCGACCGGCATCCTCTACGGCCGCAGCCCCGGGTTCAACCTCTCCGACCTCGGCCGGCAGATGGCCCAGCGGGTCGCCGACACGATCGGCGACCGCGACATCACCCGGGTGTTCGCCTCCCCGCTCGAGCGGGCGCAGCAGACCGCGCAGCCGCTGGCGACTGCGCTCGGGCTGCCCATCGAGACCGACGAGCGGGTCATCGAGTCCGGGAACAAGTTCCAGGGCAAGAGGTTCGCCGACGGCAACGGGGTGCTCAGGCAGCCCTCGTCGTGGCGGCACCTCTGGAACCCCTGGCGCCCCTCCTGGGGCGAGCCCTACAAGCAGGTCGTCGCCCGGATGGTCGCGGCCGTGAACGACGCCCGACGCGCGGCGGAGGGCCACGAGACCGTCGTCGTCTCCCACCAGCTCCCGATCTGGATGACCCGGCTCTACGCCGAGAACCGTGCGTTCGTGCACGACCCGCGCAAGCGGCAGTGCACCCTGTGCTCGCTCACCTCGCTGACCTTCGAGGGAGAGCGGCTGCGCACGATCACCTACTCCGAGCCGGCCGGCGACCTCATCCCGGTCAAGGACCGCGGCGCGGTCTTCTCCGCAGGCGGGTCCGACGCGACCGTTCCGGGCGGCACGCCCCGGTGAACCGCCGTACCCCTCTCCTGACCGCTCTCGCTGCGCTCCCGCTCCTCGCGGGCTGCGCGGCGTCGGCGTTCTCGTCGGGCGAGCAGGGGTTCGTGAGCGGCGACGGCACGGTGACGGTCGTCGACCCTGCCGAGCGCCAGGAGCCGAAGGGCGAGGTCGAGGGCGACACGATCGACGGGTCCCCGGTGTCGTTGGCGGACCACCTCGGCAAGGTCGTCGTGATGCCGGTGTGGGGCTCGTGGTGCGGGCCGTGCCGCGCGGAGGCGCCGATGCTCGCCGAGGCGGCCCGCGACCTCGAGGACGACGGCGTCGTCTTCCTCGGCATCAACTCCCGCGACGAGAACACCGCCAAGGTGCAGGCGTTCGAGGACCGGTTCGAGATCCCCTACGACAGCATCTACGACCCCGCCGGGCAGACGCTGCTGTCGTTCCACGGCATCCTGCCGCCGCAGACGATCCCGAGCTTCGTGTTCATCGACGCCGAGGGTCGCGTCGCCGCGCGCGTGCTCGGCGAGATCGACCGCTCCACGCTGTACGGCGTCGTCGAGGACGTGCTCGGAACGGTGCCGTCCGACAGCGGACCGTCCTGATGGCCGACTGGTTCGTCGAGCAGGTCAATTCGGGCACCATGCTGCTGGCCGTCCCGGTCGCGGTGGTCGCCGGGCTCGTCTCGTTCTTCTCGCCCTGCGTGGTGCCGTTGCTGCCCGGCTACGTCTCCTACACGACCGGGCTGTCCGGGGCCGACCTCGAGACCGCCCCCAGTGCTGGGATCCGGGGCCGGATGCTGGCCGGGACGCTCCTGTTCGTCCTAGGGTTCACCGCCTGGTTCGTCGTGCTCGGCACCGCCACCGGCGCCCTCGGCGAATGGCTGTGGGCCTACAAGCGCGAGATCAGCGTCGTGCTCGGTGCGGTCACGATCCTCGTCGGACTGGTCTTCATGGGCGCGGTGCCGTGGCTGCAGCGCGACGTCCGGGTGCACCGGCTGCCTGCGGTCGGGCTCGCGGCGGCCCCGCTGCTCGGGCTGCTCTTCGCGATCGGCTGGACGCCGTGCCTCGGCCCGACGATCACCGCCGTCCAGGGGCTGGCGTTCTCCGAGGGCACCGCCGGGCGGGGCGCGGTCCTCAGCGTCGCCTACTCGCTCGGCCTCGGCATCCCGTTCATCATCCTCGGCGTCGCCTACCGCCGCATGCTCGGAACGCTCCGCTGGGTCCGGCGCCACCAGGTGTGGGTGACCCGGATCGGTGGGCTGATGCTCGTCGTCGTCGGGCTGCTGCTGGTCACCGGCTGGTGGGAGATCTGGGTCGCCGAGCTCCGCGGCTGGGTGGTCGGCTTCGAGGTGCCGGTCTGATGAGGACCGCCTGATGAGCGCGCCGACCACCGAGCGGCCGGCGACCCCTGCACCTCCGTCACCGGGGCTCTCACCGACCGAGCTGATGCGCTGGTCCTGGCGCCAGCTCACGTCGATGCGGACAGCGCTGCTGCTCCTGCTGCTGCTCGCCCTGGCCTCGGTGCCGGGGTCGGTGATCCCGCAGTCGAACATCGCCGCAGGCGACGTCAGCCGGTGGAAGGAGGACCACCCGACGCTCGCGCCGGTCTACGAGCGGCTCGGGCTGTTCTCGGTCTACGACTCGCCCTGGTTCAGCGCGATCTACCTGCTGCTGATGGTCTCGCTGGTGGGCTGCATCATCCCACGCACGCTCGTCTACGCCCGCGCCCTCCGGACGCCCCCGCCACCGGCCCCGCGCAACCTGGTCCGGCTGCCGTCGTACGTCGCGGTGGAGAGCGACGAGGCGCCCGAGGTGCTGCTCGAGCGGGCACGGACGGTGCTGAAGCGTCGGCGGTACAAGGTGGTGAACGGGTCCGGGGCCATCTCGGCGGAGCGCGGCTACCTGCGCGAGGCCGGGAACCTCCTGTTCCACATCTCGGTGATCGTCGTGCTGCTCGGCTTCGCCTACGGGCAGCTCTTCGGCTACAAGGGCGGCGCGATCGTGATGGTCGGCAACGGGTTCTCGAACTCGTTGACGCAGTACGACGACTTCGCGCCGGGCTCGTTCTTCGACCCGGCCGACCTGCCGCCGGTCAGCCTCACCGTCGACGACTTCCAGGCGGAGTTCCTCGAGGAGGGACCGCAGCGTGGCCAGCCGGTCGACTTCGGCGCCGACGTCACCTACACCGAGGCGCCGGGCGAGCCGTCGAAGCCCTTCCGGCTCGAGGTCAACAAGCCGCTGATCCTCGACGGCGTCAGCGTGTTCCTCGTGGGTCACGGCTACGCCCCGGTCGTCACCGTCGAGGACGGCAACGGTGACATCGCCTACTCGGGTCCGGTCGTCTTCCTTCCCCAGGACTCGAGCTTCGCGTCGTTCGGGGTGCTCAAGGTGCCCGACGCCCAACCGGAGCAGCTCGGCTTCGACGGGATGTTCTTCCCGACGTACTCGTTCTCGATGGACCGCGGGCCGTTCTCGGTGTTCCCCGACGCGTTGAACCCGGCGATGTCGCTGCTGGCCTACTCCGGTGACCTCGGCATGGACGACGGCGCGCCGCAGTCGGTCTTCGAGCTCGACACGGACCGGATGGAGAAGCTGGAGAAGCCGGACGGCAGCGACTTCCGGCTCGACATGTCCCCGGGGCGCACCGTGGAGCTGCCCGACGGTCTCGGCAAGGTGACGTTCGACGGCTGGCAGCGGTGGGTCAAGGTGCAGGTCAGCGACAGCCCCGGCAAGGGCGTCGCGCTTGCCGGTGTGGTGCTCGCGCTGGTCGGGCTGATGGGCTCGCTGTTCATCCGGCGGCGGCGTGCGTGGGTGCGCGTCACGTCCCGGTCCGGGCGCTCCTACGTGGAGGTCGGCGGGCTCGACCGGAGCACGGTCGCGGAGGGGCTCGACGACGAGGTCAGGTCGTTGGCCCGGGCGGTGGTGCCTGGCGCGACCCTGGATACTGGAGATGGCACTGGAACTGCCAGCGCCGACGCGGAGGTGGATGGCTCGGTGAGCGAGCGATGAGCACGGAGGACTTCGCAGGATTCAGCGACCAGGCGATCATGTTCGCCGGCATCGTCTTCGTCCTGGCGATGCTCGCCCACCTCGCCGAGTGGGCGTCGTCGATCGCCAGGCCGGCCCAGTCCGTGGCCCGCGCGACGGTGGCCGCCGGAGGCGGCACCTCGGTGGATGAGCCTGCCTCCGCCGGTGAGGTCTCGGGCGACGACGCGCAGCGCCGCGCCCTCCGCATCGAGACCGCCGGCCGGATCGGCATCGCGCTGACCGTGGTCGCGACGGCGTTGCTCCTTGCCGGCCTGGTGGCGCGGTCGTTCGCCAGCGAGCCGGCTCGAGTGCCGTGGGGGAACATGTACGAGTTCACCCTCACCGGTGCGCTCGGGGTCGCGGTGATCTACCTGTCCCTGCTGAGCAGGCTCAAGCTCCGCTGGATGGGGCTCTTCGTCACCGGGTTCCTGGTCGTCGTACTCATGCTCGCGAACCTGACGCTGGAGCAGGCCGCGGGGCCGCTGGTGCCGGCGCTCCACTCGTACTGGCTCGTGGTCCACGTCGGTGCAGCGATCCTGGCGACCGGCGCCTTCGCGGTCGGGGCGCTGGCCTCGGTGGTGTTCCTGATCAAGGAGCGGCTGCAGCGGTCCGGCTCGTCGCGCGCCTCCGGCGTCCTCGAGATGCTGCCGGCCGCCGACGCGCTGGACCGGCTGGCCTACCGGCTGCACGCCGTCGGCTTCCCGCTCTGGACCTTCGCGGCGCTCATCGCCGGTCCCATCTGGGCGGAGTACGCCTGGGGCTCGTACTGGAACTGGGACCCCAAGGAGGTGTGGGCCTTCATCACGTGGGTCGTCTACGCGGCGTACCTGCACGCCCGCGCCACCGCGGGCTGGAAGGGGCGAGCGGCGGCGATCCTGGCGCTGATCGGGTTCGCGACGCTGCTGTTCAACTTCGTCGGGATCAACTTCTTCTTCGGCGGCGGGAGCATGCACTCCTACGCCTGACCGACCTACGCCTCGGGGGAGTCCTTGCGGCGCTTGCGTTCCAGCCAGCGCAGGAAGTCCTCGTCGTCGTCAGGGGCGACCTGACGGGCGGGCGGGCCCTGGTTGCGGCGCGGCGCCCTGGGTGCGCGACCCGAGCCACCTTTGGAGCCGCCGGTCCTGCGTCGCTCGAGCGCCCACATCAGGGCGTAGACCAGCGCTGCGAACACGGCGACGACCAGCAGGAACTTCAGCACGTCTCAAGAGTAGGTCGGCCGTTCCAGTCCCGTCCCGGGAGCGGCCTACTGTGGAGGGGTGAAGGAGTTCATCGTCTACACCGCAGCCCGGTTCGGCATCTTCCTCGTGGCGTACGGCGTGGTGGTCGGGATCTACGTGCTGGTGGCCGGCACGCCCATCCCGGTGCTGTGGCCGCTCCTGGTCGCCGCGGTGATCTCCACGGTGCTCTCGATCTACCTGCTGCGCGGGATGCGGGAACGGTTCGCGCTGAAGCTCCAGGAGCGCGCCGACCGGATGTCCCAGCGGTTCGAGGAGATGCGCGCCAAGGAGGACCACGACTAGGTTGAGCGGGCGCGAGAGGTTGAGTAGGCGCTCGCGCTGGGTTGAGTGGGCGCTCGTGCGGGGTTGAGTGGGCGCTCGCGCTGGCCTTCGGTACGCCGGAGCGGCAGGCTGCCCCCATGAGCTCGACGTGGTCGTGGCGGTCCGAGGACTCGGTCCTCTCGATCTGCTCCAAGGGGTCGGCGCTGTCCATCGGCAGCGTCGGCTCGTTCATGTCGGTGGGAAGTGTTGGGTCGGCGTTCTCGGTGCTGTCGATCGGCTCTGCCCTCTGCGTCGGCGGGGTGCTGTCCGCTGGGTCCCGGTGGTCGCTGATGTCGTTCCGCGCGGTGCGTGCCGTCATGAGCGACGGCTCGACCTGACGCGAGCGCCTACTCAACGGGTGAGGGCGGCGATACAGATGCCGGCGAAGAGCCCGACGGCGTAGAGCAGCTCGGCCACCCCGGTGAGCTGCAGGACCGGGATCAGCCCGCGGCCGGCCGTCCCGCCGAGCACCAGCCGGACCCCTCGGACGGCAGGCACCAGGAACACCAGTCCGAGCAGCGCCCACAGCGTGGTCTCGAGCGCGACGCCGACGAGCGCGACGAGCGCCGCCCCGACGAGGAACGCGTACAGCCCACGGGTGCGGGCGTCGCCGAGGACGACCGCCAGCGTGCGCTTGCCGGCGACGGTGTCGGTCGGGATGTCGCGGAGGTTGTTCGCCACGAGGATCGCGCAGGCGAGCGCGCCGACCCCGACCGCGGCGTACAACGCGGCCAGCGGCCACGTCGAGGTCTGGACGTACGTCGTGCCGACCACCGCCACCAGCCCGAAGAAGACGAACACCATGACCTCGCCGAGGCCGAGGTACCCGTAGGGCTTCGAGCCTCCGGTGTAGAACCAGGCCGCCAGCACGCAGACCGCTCCCACAAGAACCAGCCACCAGGCGGTCGTGGCGGCGATCACCAGCCCCACGACAGCGGCGACGCCGAAGGCGGCGAAGGCGGCGTTGCGGACCGACCGGGGCGACGCGAGCCCGGAGCCCACCAGCCGAAGCGGCCCGACGCGGTCGGCGTCCGTGCCGCGGATCCCGTCGGAGTAGTCGTTGGCGTAGTTCACGCCGACCTGCAGGGCCAGCGCGACCACCAGCGCGAGCGCCGCCTTCCACCACACCGGGCTGTCGAGGAACAGGGCGATCGCGGTGCCGGCCAGGACCGGTGCCACCGCGGCGGGGAGGGTGCGCGGTCGGGCGCCCTCGACCCACTGCGCTGCGGTAGCCACGAGGGTGGATCCTGCCAGGCGGCCGGCCGGGCATACCGTTGGCCCCGTGACGAGCAGCCTGCGCCCGGTGCGGGGCACTGCTTCCGAGGTGCTCGCACTGCTCCGTGCTTGGGAAGCCGCCGAGGATCCCGAGCCGCTGCTCATCGAGACCTCCGGCTCGACCGGTCGCCCCAAGCGCGTGGCGCTGTCCAGGGACGCGATGCGCGCCTCGGTCGCCGCCACCCACGAGCGGCTCGGCGGGCCGGGGCAGTGGGTGCTGAACCTGCCCCCGACGTACGTCGCCGGCGTCCAGGTGCTGCTCCGCAGCGTGCTCGCCGGGACCGAGCCGGTCCTGCTGGGAGACCACCTCCACGAGACCGTCGTCGGGATGACCGGCCCGCGCCGCTACATCTCCCTCGTGCCGACCCAGCTCGAGCGGATCCTGGACAACGGCTACGACACCGGGGCGCTGGCGCGGTTCGACGCCGTGCTCGTCGGGGGAGGCCCGCTGCGCAAGCAGGCCCGGACCGAGGCCGAGGTCGCCGGGATCCGCGTCGTGCAGACCTACGGCATGTCCGAGACCTGCGGCGGCTGCGTGTACGACGGTGTGCCGCTCGACGGGGTCGCGCTGAAGATCGACGCCGATGACCAGGTGCTCGTCAGCGGGCCGGTGCTCTTCGACGGCTACGACGGCGAGCCCGAGCGCACGGCGGAGGCGCTGCGGGACGGCTGGTTCCGCACCGACGACCTCGGCCGGCTCGACGAGGACGGACGGCTGCAGATCACCGGTCGTGCCGACGACGTCGTGATCAGCGGCGGGCTGAAGGTTCCGGCCGGCGCGGTCGAACGGATGCTCGTCGGCCATCCGTCGGTCGATGACGCCGCGGTCGTCGGCGTCCCCGACCCGGAGTGGGGCGAGCGCGTGGTGGCCGTCGTCGTGACCAGGGACGGGGCCGTCACGCTCGAGGAGCTGCGCGACCTCGTCGAACCTCGGCAGTGGGCGCCCCGGCGGATGCTCGCGGTCCACGGGCTCCCGCTGCTCGCGAACGGCAAGCTCGACCGCCTCGCCGTACGGCAGTGGGCCGCCGATGCCTGACGTCCACGTCTTCTCGATCCCGATGCGGACCCGGTTCCGCGGCATCGCGGTGCGAGAGGGGATGCTGCTGCGCGGACGGGCCGGGTGGGGCGAGTTCAGCCCCTTCCTCGAGTACGACGCCACGGTTGCCGAGCCCTGGCTGCGGGCTGCTGTCGAAGCAGCCGCAGGGGACTGGCCCGACCCGGTCCGCGACCGCGTCCCGGTCAACGTGACCGTCCCGGCGGTGGACCCCGGCGCTGCCCACGCCATCGTGCGGGCCGGCGGCTGCACGACGGCGAAGGTCAAGGTGGCCGAGCCCGGCCAGACCACTTCGGACGACGAGGCCCGGCTCGAGGCGGTCCGCGACGCGCTCGGCCCGTCCGGCGCGATCCGGGTGGACGCGAACGGTGCCTGGGACGTGGACACGGCGATCCGGGTGACGTCGCTGCTGGACCGGGCGGCCGGCGGGCTGGAGTACGTCGAGCAGCCCTGCGCCACCGTCGAGGAGCTCGCCCTGGTCCGGCGCCGTGTCAACGTGCCGGTCGCCGCCGACGAGTCGATCCGGAGGGCCGAGGACCCGTACCGGGTGCGCGACCTGGAGGCCGCCGACATCGCGGTCCTGAAGGTCCAGCCGCTCGGCGGGGTCCGCGCCTGCCTGCGCATCGCCGAGGACATCGGGCTGCCGGTCGTGGTGTCGAGCGCCCTCGAGACCAGCGTCGGGATCGCCGCGGGCGTCGCGCTGGCCGCCGCGCTGCCCGACCTGCCGTACGCCTGTGGCCTCGCCACGGTGCAGCTGCTCACCGACGACGTGGTGCGGGAGCCGCTGCTGCCGAGCGACGGGTGGCTGCCCGTCGTACGCCCCGAGGTCGACGACGCGCGCCTGGCCGCGCTGGCTGCCGGCGAGGAGCGGACGGCGCACTGGACGGCACGGCTTGCCGCGATCCGGCAGGATCAGTGACCGTGAGAGACGATCCGCCGCGCAACGCCTCCACGGCCCTCGCCCGGACCGTCCTCGACGAGCTCGTCCGCGGCGGCGTCCGGCACCTGGTGCTGTGCCCGGGGTCGAGGTCGGCGGCGCTCGCCTTCGCCGCCCACGCGCTGGCCGCCGAGGGCCGCGTCACCCTGCACGTCCGCATCGACGAGCGCACCGCCGGCTTCCTCGCCCTCGGCCTGGCCCGGACCTCGCACCGTCCCGCAGCCGTCGTGACGACGAGCGGCACAGCGGTGGTCAACCTGCACCCGGCGGTCCTCGAGGCGTCGCACGCGGGGGTCCCGCTCGTCGTGGTCACCGCCGACCGGCCGGCAGCACTGCGGGGCACCGGCGCCAACCAGACCACCGACCAGGTGAAGGTGTTCGGCTCCGCGGTCCGCGCCTCCGCCGACGTCCCGGCAGCAGTGCCGGGGCACCGCGAGGGTGAGCAGGTGCGGGGTTGGCGCTCGCTGGTGGCGAGAAGCCTCGATGCGACAGCCACCGGCCCCGTGCACCTCAACCTCCAGCTCGAGGGTCCGGCCACGTCCGACGTCGCCGACGGGTGGGCGGACGACTGCGCGGGCAGGTCCGACGGCGAGCCGTGGACCACCCGGGCCGCCGCGGCCGGGTCGCCGGAGCCCGTCGACCTGACCAGCGAGGCGCGGACGGTGGTCGTGGCCGGTGACGACGCAGGACCGCCGGCAAGAGTCCTGGCCGAGTCGGGCGGCTGGCCGCTCCTCGCCGAGCCGACCAGCGGCTCACGGACCGGCGCCAACGCGATCCGCACCTACCGGCTCCTCCTGGCGGACACCGGGCCCGACTCGCTGGCCGGGCGCATCGAGCGGGTCGTCGTCTGCGGACACCCGACGCTCAGCCGGCCGGTCACCAGGCTGCTGTCGCGGCAGGACGTCGAGGTCGTCGCGCTCGTGCCGCCGCAGGCGCCGCGACGGACGGCGACCGACCCCGGTCACACCGTCAGCCGTGTGGTCCGGGCAGCCGTGGCCGAACGCGTCGCAGGGGACGGCTGGCTGGACGAGTGGCTCAGCGCCGACGCCGAGGTGGGTGCCCGCCTTGACTCGCTGCTCGGCTCGTCGGCAGAGCTGTCGCCCCACCAGGTCGCCGGAGCGGTCGCCAACGCGCTGCCGGCCGGGGGACTGCTCTTCGTGGGCGCCTCGAACCCGATCCGCGACCTGGACCTGATGGTGCCGCGCTACCGGGTCGGGGACCGCCGGATGGTGACGGCCAACCGCGGCCTCTCCGGCATCGACGGCACGGTCTCGTCCGCGATCGGTGCAGCGCTGGGTCGGCCGCACTCGAGCCGGGCGTTCGCGCTCATGGGCGACCTGACCTTCCTGCACGACCAGAACGGGCTCGTCATCGGCCCCGACGAGCCGCGCCCCGACCTGACCGTCGTGGTCGTCAACGACGACGGCGGCAGCATCTTCACGCTGCTCGAGCAGGGCGCCGAGGATCACGCCGCGTCGTTCGAGCGGCTGTTCGGCACGCCGCACGGGGTCCGGTTGGAGTCGGTGTGCGCAGCGACGCGCACGCCGTACACCCGCGTCACGCAGCTCACCGAGCTCGAGGCCGCGCTCGAGGAGGAGCCGAGGGGCATCGAGGTGATCGAGGCCGTCGTACGCCGTGACGACCGACGCTCCACGGACGCAGCGATCCGGGGACTCGTCGATGGGCTGACAGGCTGATGGAGATCGCCGCCGGCCTCGTGCTGCTCGTCCTCACCGTCGTCATCTGCAGCGCCGTCGCCGGACGGCTCGACTTCCCGGCGCCGATCCTGCTGGTCGCTGTCGGGGCGGTCGGGTCGCTCATGCCGTTCGTCCCGGAGGTGCGGCTGACGCCGGACGTCGTGCTGTTCGGGCTGCTCCCGCCGCTGCTCTACAACGCGGCCCTGCAGACCGGGCTCGCCGACTTCTCCGCACACCGGCGCTCGATCCTGTCGTTGTCGGTCGGCCTGGTCGCGTTCACGGCGGCCGGCGTGGCCGTCGTGGTGCACCTCATCCTGCCGGGCATCGGGTGGCCGGCGGCCTTTGCGATCGGCGCCGTCGTCGCCCCGCCGGACGCGGTGGCAGCCACCGCGATCGGGCGGAGGATCGGTCTGCCCCGACGGACCGTCTCGATCCTCGAGGGCGAGTCGCTGCTCAACGACGCCACCGCCCTGGTCGCGCTCAAGACCGCGCTCCTCGCCGGTGCGGGCGCGGCGACGGTCGCCGGCACCGGGATCGACTTCGTCCGGACCGCGATCGGGGGCGTGGCCTGCGGAGTGCTGGTCTTCGTCGTCGTCGCTTGGGTGCGCAAGCGGCTGACCGAACCGGTCATCGACACGTCGATCTCGTTCCTCACCCCGTTCATCGCCTACGTGGCGGCGGAGGAGCTCCACGCCTCCGGCGTGCTGTCGGTGGTCATCGCCGGCCTCCTGCTCGGCCACAAGGCGCCGGTGATCCAGACCGCCTCCTCACGGATCGCGGAGCGGTTGAACTGGCGGACGATCTCCTTCCTCCTCGAGAACGCGGTCTTCCTGCTGATCGGGCTCCAGACCCGCTGGATCCTCGAGGGCGTCGCGGGGAGCACCGTCGGCGTGGGCCGGATCATCGCCCTGTGCCTTGCGGTGCTCGTCGCCGTCGTGGTGCTCCGGATGGTCTGGGTCTTCCCCTCGCGCTACCTGCTTGCCGCGGAGGGCATCGGGCCGAGGCAACGACCGCCCTGGACCTACACCGCGCTCATCGGCTGGGCCGGCATGCGTGGCGTGGTCACGCTCGCCGCTGCGTTCGTCATTCCCGCCGAGACCGAGCACCGGGAGGTCCTGCTGCTGGTCGCGCTCGTCGTCACCGCCGGCACGCTGACCGTCCAGGGGCTGTCGCTCCCTTGGGTCGCCCGCCGCCTCCGGGTGCCCTCGCCGGACCCCCGCGACGACGCCCTGGTCCGGGCCGAGCTGCTCCAGCAGGCGACGCAGGCCGGCCTGGCCAGGCTGGCCGAGCTCGAGGCGGCCGACGGCGGCACCGACTCCGACGTGAGCGGGCTGCTGAGGTCCCGGCTCGAGCAGCGCGACTTCGCGGCGTGGGAGCAGCTCGGACCCGACGCCGCCGACGAGGAGACGCCGAGCGACCGCTACGCACGGCTCCGGCTCGCCATGCTCGAGGCGGAGCGGGGTCGTGTCCTGCACCTCCGGGACCAGGGCCGCGTCGCCCACGAGGTCATCGAGGACGTGCTCGCTACCCTCGACATCGAGGAGTCGATGATCGGCTTCGTGCTGGGCCGGCGAAGGGAGCTCGAGATGTCCGAGAGCAGGGGGGACGCCGTGCGCGCCCGCGAGGAGTGCGACCACCTGCGCTCCGCCCCGGTGGCCCCCGAGGTCACCGACCGGCGCTGCGAGGACTGCGTCCGGGAGGGCACCCGCTGGGTGCACCTGAGGACCTGCCTCGCCTGTGGGCACGTCGGCTGCTGCGACTCCTCGCCGCGGCGGCACGCGTCCGCGCACTTCGCCTCGAGCGACCACCCCGTCGTCGGGTCGGCCGAGCCGGGCGAGAGCTGGCGATGGTGCTTCGTCGACGAGCTGGTCGGCTGACCCTCCATGAGGATCACGAAGTTCGGCCACTCGTGCGTGCGGCTCTCGGCGGGCGGGCACGACCTCGTGATCGACCCGGGCGGCTGGTCCGAGCGTGAGGCCCTCGACGGGGTCTCCGCGGTGCTGGTCACCCACGAGCACCCCGACCACTGGGACGTCGAGCACCTGCGGTCCACCGATGCGCCGGTGTACACGATCCAGGCCGTCGCCGACCGGATCCGGGACGCCGACCCTGCGGTCGCCGAGCGCGTGACCGTCGTACGCCCGGGGGAGGAGCTGTCGATCGAGAACTTCGGGGTCCGGGTGGTCGGCGAGTTCCACGCGATCATCCACCCGGAGATGCAGATCTTCGACAACTCCGGCTACCTCGTGACCGCCGAGGGCACGTCGGTCTACCACCCGGGGGACTCCTTCGAGCTGCCCGGCCAGCAGGTCGACGTCTTCTGCTCGCCGGTGTGCGCGCCCTGGGCCAAGATGTCCGAGGTCGTCGACCTGGCCCGTGAGGTGGCGGCACCACGCACCCTCGGGATCCACGACAAGACCTACAGCGACTTCGGCCTCGCCATCGCCGACGACCGGTTCAAGGCGTTCCTGGAGGCCCAGGGCGGGAGCTACCTCCGTCCCGCCCCCGGCACCGACCTCTGACCGCGCACGTGCGCGATCGGGTCCCGCGAAAGCCCCGATCTGCCGCTCGGATCGCGCGCCTGCGCGACTGAGTCCCAGCCGAACCCGTCAGGCGGGTGGGAGCAGCGCGTTGCGGACCGGGACGAACTTCGCCTGCGCCTCGGCGAGCTCGGCCTCGGGGTCGGAGCCGGCCACGATCCCGCAGCCGGCGAACAGCCGCACCGTCGAGCCTTCCAGCAGCCCCGAGCGGAGCGCGATGCCCCACTCGCCGTCCCCCGAGGCATCGATCCAGCCGACCGGTCCGGCGTAGCGGCCGCGGTCCATCCCCTCGAGCTCGGCGATCACCGCGACCGCCGAATCCGTGGGGGTCCCACCGACGGCGGCCGACGGGTGCAGCGCGGCGGCGAGCTCAAGGGAGGTGGTGCGGTCGTCGATGACACCGGCCACGTCGGTCGCGAGGTGCATGACGTTCGGCAGGTGCAGCACGAACGGCGCCTCCGGCACGTTCATCGAGGTGCAGTGCGGCGCCAGCGCCTCGGCGACGGAGCGGACGGCGTACTCGTGCTCCTCCAGGTCCTTGGACGACCGGGCCAGGGACGCCGCCAGCTGCAGGTCGTGGGCGTCGTCGCCGGTGCGCCGGATCGTGCCGGCGAGCACGCGCGAGGTGACCAGCCCGCGCTCGCGGCGCACGAGCATCTCGGGCGTCGCGCCGAACATCCGGTCGACGTGGAACGTCCAGCAGGACGGGTACTCCTCCGCCAGCTGCCGCAGCGGCCAGCGCACGTCGATCGGGGACGGGGTGTGGGCGAGCAGGTCGCGGGCGAGCACGACCTTCTCGAGCTCGCCGGCGTCGATGCGGCGGACGGCCTCGGCGACCGCCTGCTCCCACTCGACGCCGGACAGCGCGCCGTCGGAGAACTTCACGTCGCCGGGGTGCGCCGGCTCCGCCGTCGGGTGTACGCCGGTCACGGACCCGATCGTCGAGACACCGACGTGGGTGACCCACCACGTGCCGTCCCGGCGGCCGACGACGACCTCCGGCACGACGAGCACGCTGTCGCCCGGGTCGTCGGCGAACGCAAAGGAGCCAAAGGCCACCAGCCCGGTGCCGGGCAGCCGCACCTCGTCGCGGACCACCGCGGTGCGGGTCCGGTCCCGCCACCAGTCGTGGGCGTCGTCGAAGCGGTCGGCGCCGCTGGTGCGCACCGACGCGGCGACGCCCCACCCGACGAGCCCTTCGCCGCGGCGGACCCACGCGGTCTGCTCGGCGTCGGGCAGCAGGTCGAGGAGCGGACCCGGGTCCTCGATCGCCGCCGTGCGGACGACGAGCGACCGGACGTCGTCCGGGGCGGCCGCAGGGCTGGAGCTCACGATCGGTCAGCCTACGGCGGTGACCCTGAGCCTCGGGACGGACCCTAGAGTTGCCGGGTGACCAGAGCCGACCTTCACAAGAGACCCGCCGACGTCGCTGCGATGTTCGACGGGGTGGCCGAGCGTTACGACCTCACCAACGACGTGCTGTCGCTCGGGCAGGACCGCCGGTGGCGGACCGCGGTCACCCAGGCCGTCGCCCCCCGGCCCGGCGAGAAGGTGCTCGACCTGGCCGCCGGCACCGGCACCTCGAGCCGGCCGTTCCGCGACGCCGGTGCGTTCGTGGTCCCGTGCGACTTCAGCCAGGGGATGCTCGAGGTGGGCAAGCGCGCCCGCCCGGAGCTGCCGTTCGTGGCCGGCGACGGGACCAGGCTGCCCTTCGCGGACGACACCTTCGACGCGGTGACGATCTCCTTCGGGCTGCGCAACATCGTCGACCCGGACGCGGGGCTGCGCGAGATGCTGCGGGTGACCCGTCCGGGCGGGCGTCTCGTCGTCTGCGAGTTCAGCTCCCCGACGTGGTCGCCGTTCCGCACCGTCTACATCGAGTACCTGATGAGGGCGCTCCCGCCGGTCGCCCGGACGGTGTCGTCCAACCCGGAGGCCTACGTCTACCTCGCGGAGTCGATCCGGGCCTGGCCCGACCAGCCCGGACTGGCCGCGCGGGTGGAGGCGGCGGGGTGGCGCGACTGCCGCTGGCGCAACCTCTCCGGCGGCATCGTGGCGCTGCACCGGGCCACCGCTTGAGGTGCCGCCCCGGTCATCGGCCGAGCGTCGATCCCCAGCGGCGACGGCGGCCAAACGTCTCGGAGCGGGTCCGGTTTCGTCTGGCGCGAAACGGCTCCTAGACTGTGTGACGGCTGACTCGTGAATCCGTTCACAAAGTCACCAGCGCCCACAACGACGTGAGGGAGGCACTGCGATGACTCGGACGTCCGCCGACGAGCGGCAGGCCGACGTCATCGTGGTCGGCGCAGGTCCCGCCGGTGCCGGCACCGCCTACCACCTGGCCCAGGCCGGGGTCGACGTGCTGCTGCTCGAGAAGGCCTCGTTCCCCCGGGACAAGATCTGCGGCGACGGGCTGACCCCTCGCGCGGTCAAGCAGCTCGTCGGGATGGGGTTCGACCTCGACGGCCCCGGGTGGAAGAAGAACAACGGGCTGCGGATCGTCGGCGCCGGCCACCAGCTCGAGCTGCCCTGGCCCGAGCTCGCCAGCTTCCCGCCGTACGGCGCCGTCCGCACCCGCATGGACCTCGACGAGACCCTCGCCCGTCACGCCGAGAAGGCCGGCGCCCGGCTGACGGAGCGTACGGCGGTCACCGGCCCGCTCCTCGACGAGCGCACCGGCCGGGTCATCGGCGTCACGGCCAAGCCGGTCGACGACCGGGGCCGCCGGGTCGGCGACGAGATCACCTACCGGGCGCCGATCGTGGTCGCCTGCGACGGCGTCTCCTCCAGGATGGCCACCTCGCTGGGCATGGAGCGTCGCGAGAACCGTCCGATGGCGGTCGCGGTGCGCGCCTACTACGAGACCCCGCGCCACGACGACCCGTGGATGGAGTCCTGGCTGGAGCTGTGGGACGGCACGCCGGGGCAGAGCAACCTGCTGCCGGGCTACGGCTGGATCTTCGGGATCGGTGACGGCACCGCCAACGTCGGCCTCGGCATCCTGAACAGCAGCGCCGCCTTCCAGAGCGTCGACTACAAGGACCTCCTGACCCGCTGGCTCGAGAACACCCCCGAGGAGTGGGGGTTCCGCGACGAGAACCTGGTCGGCAAGATCGCCTCCGCCGCGCTGCCGATGGGGTTCAACCGCAAGCCGCACTACACCCGCGGCATGCTGCTGGTCGGCGACTCCGGCGGCATGGTCAACCCGTTCAACGGCGAGGGCATCGACTACGCGCTCGAGGCCGGCCACATCGCGGCCGACACGATCCTGCAGGCGCTGTCCCGGCCCGAGGGCCCTGCGCGCGAGCGCGTGCTCGAGGGCTACGCTGCCGCCCTCGACGCGGCGTACGGCGGCTACTTCACGCTGGGGCGGGTGTTCGCGCGGATGATCGGCAACCCCACCTTCATGAAGCAGGCGACGAAGTACGGCCTACCCCGCCACACGCTGATGCGGTTCATGCTCAAGCTGATGGCGAACCTGACAGACCCCCGCGACGGCGACGTCTCGGACCGCATCATCAACGGGCTCGCCAAGCTGGCGCCGACGGCCTGAGGAGAAACCATGGAGCTCTACACACCCGTCATCGCCCTCGCGCTCATCGCGGCGGGCTTCGCGGTGTTCTCCGTCGTGATGAGCACGCTCACCGGGCCGAGCCGCTACAACCGCGCGAAGGTCGACTCCTACGAGTGCGGCATCGAGCCGACGCCGCAGCCGGTGGGCGGCGGCCGCTTCCCGGTGAAGTACTACATCACCGCCATGCTCTTCATCATCTTCGACATCGAGATCGTCTTCCTCTACCCGTGGGCCGTGGCCTTCGACCAGATGGGGCTGTTCGGGCTGATCGAGATGGTGCTCTTCCTGCTCACGGTCTTCGTCGCCTACGCCTACGTGTGGCGTCGCGGCGGCCTGGACTGGGACTGACGGACTGCAGTGGACTCCCAAGGACTGAGGAACTGAGATGGGTATCGAGGAGAAGCTCCCGAGCGGGGTGCTGCTGACGACCGTGGAGGGTGTCGCCGGCTACATGCGCAAGGCGTCGTTCTGGCCGGCCACGTTCGGGCTGGCCTGCTGCGCCATCGAGATGATGACGGCCGGCGGACCGCGCTACGACCTGGCCCGGTTCGGCATGGAGGTCTTCCGGGCGTCGCCGCGGCAGGCGGACCTGATGATCGTCGCCGGCCGCGTCAGCCAGAAGATGGCGCCCGTGCTCCGGCAGATCTACGACCAGATGGCCGAGCCCAAGTGGGTGCTCGCGATGGGTGTCTGCGCCTCGTCGGGCGGGATGTTCAACAACTACGCGATCGTGCAGGGCGTCGACCACGTCGTGCCCGTCGACATGTACCTCCCCGGCTGCCCGCCGCGGCCGGAGATGCTCATCGACGCGATCCTCAAGCTCCACGACCAGGTCCAGGACGGCAAGCTCGGAGCGAACCGCCGCGCCCAGATCCTGGAGCTCGAGACCGAGGCGCTCAACGCGCTGCCGACCTCCGACATGCGAGGGATGCTGCGATGAGCGACGCCCCGCGCCAGGGCGGCGGAACGCCGCCGCAAGGCGGGACGCCGGCGGAGAAGAACACCGGCGACACCCACGGCACCAACGACACCAGCACGACGGGGATGCCGCCCGAGGCGTCGGCGAGCCCGGACAACGCCCTGCCGGCCCACCCCGACGAGGCGCTGCACGACGTCGTCGGCGCCCGCGAGGGCATGTTCGGCGTCCAGGGCAGCGGTGACACGTCCGGCTACGGCGGGCTGCGCACGACGGTCGCGATGCCGGGCGGCTCCCAGCCGCCGTACGGCGGGTGGTTCGACGAGGTCGCCGAGTCGCTCGTCAACGGGCTGGCCGAGATCGGCGTCTCCGACGCGATCGAGAAGGTCGTCGTGCACCGCGGCGAGATCACGTTCTTCATCCGCCGCGAGCGGCTGCTCGAGACCGCGCAGCTGCTCCGCGACGACGCCTCGCTGCGCTACGAGATGTGCCTCGGCGTCAGCGGCGTGCACTACCCGCAGGAGCAGGGCCGCGAGCTGCACTCGGTGTACCACCTGCTCTCGATGACCCACAACCGGCGGATCCGCCTCGAGGTGACCTGCCCCGACGCCGACCCGCACATGCCGTCGGTGGTCTCGGTCTACCCGACCAACGACTGGCACGAGCGCGAGACCTACGACTTCTTCGGCATCATCTTCGACGGCCACCCGTCGCTGACCCGCATCGAGATGCCCGACGACTGGCCGGGTCACCCGCAACGCAAGGACTATCCGCTGGGGGGCATCCCGGTGGAGTACAAAGGCGCGACGATCCCGCCGCCGGACACCCGGAGGGCCTACAACTGATGAGCACCGCATTCACGCCCGGCGCGCAGGCCGGCAACCAGCAGGACCCGTACGACGCGGCGAGCAGCGAGACCACCGCCGGCCGGGTCTTCACCGTCACCGGCCAGGACTGGGACACCGTGGTCGAGGGCGCCGCCGAGGAGGGCGAGGAGCGCGTCGTCGTCAACATGGGGCCCCAGCACCCGTCGACCCACGGCGTGCTCCGGCTGATCCTCGAGCTCGACGGCGAGACG
>CADCUK010000147.1 GCA_902805865.1 uncultured Nocardioidaceae bacterium
TGGCACGGTGGGTGCGGGAACACGCCGCTCACCCGAGATTTACCTGAGGGTCTTGCATACAGTCGACACAAGTGCGACGGTCGGGGTACAGCCACCCGAGGAGGACCCCGCATGTCCCGTCCGCGCCGCGCACTCCCCGCCGTCCTGATCACCCTGGCGCTCGTGAGTGCGTGCGGTGGCGGTGGGGGTGGGGAGACCTCCGGCGCGACCGGCACCGGCGACACCGACGACCGCGAGGCCGCGGCGGGCGGGACGCTCACGCTGGCCCTCGCGGAG
Organism: uncultured Nocardioidaceae bacterium; assembly: GCA_902805865.1. Taxonomy (GTDB): domain Bacteria; phylum Actinomycetota; class Actinomycetes; order Propionibacteriales; family Nocardioidaceae; genus Marmoricola_A. The sequence continues at coordinate 277 of CADCUK010000147.1, forward strand.
GACCCCGACGCGCTCGACCCGACGCTCGCCCGCACGCTGGTGAGCCGCGAGGTCTTCGTCAGCATGTGCGAGAAGCTCTACGACGTGGACGGGGACCTCGAGATCGTCCCGCAGCTCGCCGCCGATCTGCCCGAGACGTCCGAGGACGGCACCAGCGTCACCATCCCGCTGCGTGAGGGCGTCGTCTTCAACGACGGCACGCCGTTCGACGCCGAGGCCGTCAAGACGACGCTCGACCGACACCTCACCCTCGAGGGCTCCGCACGGCAGGCCGACCTCGAGGCCGTGGAGTCGGTGGAGGTCGTCGACCCGGCCACCGTCCGCCTGAACCTCAAAGCCGCCTTCGCGCCCCTCACGGCCCAGCTCGCGGACCGCGCCGGCATGATCATGTCGCCGACCCAGCTCGAGGCCCTCGGCGAGCAGTTCGCCACCGACCCGGTGTGCGTGGGCCCGTTCCAGTTCGTGAGCCGCACCGCGGGCAACGAGATCGTCCTCGAGAAGGCCCCGGACTACTACGACGCCGACCAGGTCAAGCTCGACGGCGTCACCTACCGGATCATCACTGACGGCAACGTGCGACTGGCGAACGTCAAGTCGGGCGATGTCCAGGTCGCCGAGCGGCTCCAGCCGACGGACGTCGCGGCGCTCGAGAGCGACCCGTCGGTCAAGCTCATCGGCCAGGAGTCGATCGGTTACCAGGGCATCTCGATCAACGTGGGCAACGTCGCCGGAGCGGCTGCCCCGCCCGGTGAGGTCGACACCGCTCTCGGCGGCTCCCCCGAGCTGCGCGAGGCGTTCGAGCTGTCGCTCGACCGCGAGACGATCAACAAGGTCGTCTTCGCCGGCCGGTACACGCCGGGCTGCACCCCGCTGCCGCCGGCCAGCCCCTACTACGACGAGTCGATCGAGTGCGCGACGCGCGACATCGACCGGGCCAAGCAGCTGGTCGAGGAGTCCGGCGTCCCGACCCCGGTCCCGGTGACGCTCACCGTCGGCACCAGCCCGGAGAACCTGCGCCTGGGCCAGGTGATCCAGTCGCAGGCCAAGGAGGCCGGCTTCGACGTGCAGGTCGCGCCCACCGAGTTCACCTCGGCGCTCGACGCCAGCGACGCCGGCGACTTCGACGCCTTCCAGGTCGGCTGGTCCGGCCGGGTCGACCCCGACGGGAACACCTACAACTTCTGGCACACCGGCTCGTCGCTGAACCGCAGTGGCTACTCGAACCCGGAGGTGGACGAGCTGCTGGAGCAGGCACGCCTCATCGAGGACCAGGCCGAGCGCATGGAGCTCTACACGCAGGCGACCGAGATGGTGCTCGAGGACCGGCCGATCATCTACCTCTACCACCCGGTCAACTACCTCGCGACCGGCCCTGACGTCGTCGGCATCGAGTACTACGCCGACGGCCTGCCGCGCCTGAAGACCGCCGGGCTCGCGGAGTAGGTCGGGCAGGCGGGGAAGGGACGGCACATGGCGTCGTACCTGCTGCGCCGCGTCGGCACCTCGGCGCTCGTGCTGCTGCTGGCCAGCATCGTGGTGTTCGTCGGCGTCCGGGCGCTGCCCGGCGACGCGGCGGTCGCCCTCGCCGGGGAGGAGAGCGACCCGGTCGCGATCGAGCAGATCCGGGAGAAGTACGGCCTCAACGACCCGGTGCCGGTGCAGTACTTCCGCTACCTCGGCAACTCGCTGCAGGGCGACCTCGGCTTCTCCACGCGCACCGGCCTGGACGTCAGCGAGATCATCCTCGACCGGCTCCCGGTGACGCTCGAGCTGGCGCTGCTGTCGCTGCTCGTCGGGCTGCTGATCGGGATCCCGGCCGGCATCCTGGCGGCCCTGCGCCGAGGCACGTGGATCGACAACACCAGCAACGCCTTCGGCCTGCTGGGGCTGTCGATCCCGAACTTCTGGCTCGGCCTGGTCCTGATCCTGGTGGTCTCGGTGCAGGCCGGGCTCCTGCCGGCCTCGGGCTACGTCCCCTTCTTCGAGAGCCCGGTCGCCAACCTCGAGCGCATGCTCCTGCCGGCGATCGTCCTGGGGACCGGACTGTCCGCCGTGCTCATGCGGCAGATGCGCTCGGCGATGCTCGAGACGATGTCCGCCGACTACGTGCGGACCGCGCGCTCGAAGGGTCTGTCCGAGCGGCAGGTCGTGCTCGTGCACGCCCTGCGCAACAGCCTGGTCACCGTGGTGACGGTGCTGGGCCTGCAGCTCGGCGCGCTCATCTCCGGGGCGGTGATCACCGAGCAGATCTTCGTCATCCCCGGCTTCGGCAAGCTCATCGTGGACGGGGTGTTCACCCGCGACTACCCCGTCATCCAGGGCGTCGCCCTGGTGACGGTGTGCGGCTACGTCCTCGTCAACCTGCTCGTCGACCTGACGTACTCCTTCCTCAACCCACGGATCCGCGTCAGCGGAGGTGCCTCGTGACGACAGCGCCCGACGGCGAGCGGGGGACGACCGCCGCAGCGCCGATGTCGCAGCCCGGACCGGCGATGGCCGTCCCGCCGCCCCGGCAGCGCCGCAGTCGGCGGCTGCTCAAGCGGTTCTTCCGGCGCCGCCTGTCGGTGTTCGGGCTCGTCGTGCTGCTGCTGATCCTGTCGCTGGCGGTGTTCGCCCCGCTGTTCGGCAGCCCGAGCCGCAACGACTTCGGTGCCGTCCTGCTCGGGCCGTCGGCGGCCCACCCGCTCGGCACGGACGACCTCGGCCGCGACACCCTCGCCCGCATCGCGTACGGCGCCCGCGTCTCGATGCAGGCCGGGGTCATGGCGACGCTGCTCGCCATGGCCGTCGGCGTGCCCCTCGGACTCATCGCCGGTTACTACCGCGGCTGGGCCGACCTGGTGATCAGCCGGTTCACCGACCTGCTGCTCGCCTTCCCGTTCCTCATCCTGGCCGTGGGCCTGGCGGCGATCCTCGGGCCGTCCCTGCGCAACGTCGTCATCGCGCTCGGCATCAGCGCGCTGCCGAGCTTCATCCGCGTCACCCGCGGCGAGGTCCTGGGCCTGCGCGAGCAGGACTACGTCGCGGGAGCCGTCGCCGACGGCGCGGGCGACGGCCGGATCCTGAGCCGCTACGTCCTGCCCAACGCCATCAGCCCGCTGCTCGTGCAGGCGACCGTCACCGTCCCGGAGGCGATCATCGGCGAGTCGGTCCTGTCGTTCCTCGGTCTCGGCGTCCAGCCGCCCACACCGTCCTGGGGGACCATGCTGTCGGCCGCGCAGACGTTCCTCACGCAGGCGCCGCTGCTGGCGGTCTGGCCCGGTGTCGCCATCGCGTTGGCGGCGCTGTCGTTCAACCTCGTGGGCGACGGCCTGCGCGACACCCTCGACCCCAAGGCCACGTCGTGACGACCCCGGTGACGGTCCGGGCGCCGCAGCCGTCGGGCGACTACCCGCTGCTGAGCGTCCAGGACCTGCGCGTCCGCTTCGCGACTGAGGACGGGCCCGTCTTCGCTGTCAACGGCGTCTCCTTCGACCTGCGGGCCGGCGAGATCATCGCGCTGGTCGGCGAGTCGGGCTGCGGCAAGTCGGTGACGGCCATGGCCGTGCCGGGGCTGCTCGCCCCGACCGCCACGGTCACCGGACGGGTGCTGCTCGCGGGCCGCGACCTGCTCGAGCTCACGCCCAAGGAGCTGCGGGCGGTCCGCGGCAAGGAGATCAGCTTCGTCTTCCAGGAGCCGATGACCAGCCTGAACCCGGCGTTCACCGTGGGCAAGCAGATCCGCGAGGTGCTGCAGCGCCACGAGGGCCTGTCCAAGAAGGCGGCCCAGGCCCGGGCCGTCGAGCTGCTGCAGCTCGTGCGCATCCCGGCGCCCGAGCGCCGGGTCGACGAGTACCCGCACCAGCTGTCCGGCGGCATGCGCCAGCGTGTCATGATCGCGATCGCCGTCGCCTGCGGGCCGAAGGTGCTCGTCGCGGACGAGCCGACCACGGCGCTCGACGTCACGATCCAGGCCGGGGTCCTGGACATCCTGCGCGACCTGCGCGACGAGCTCGGGACGGCGATCGTGCTGATCACGCACGACCTCGGCGTCGTGGCCGACCTGGCCGACCGCGTGGTCGTGATGTACGCGGGCCGCCCGGTCGAGCAGGCGGAGGTCCACGAGCTGTTCGCCCACCCGCAGCACCCGTACACCAACGGGCTGCTCGGGGCGGTCCCCCACCGCGAGCAGGGGGTGGAGCTCGTCGCCGGCCGTCGCCTGGCGGAGATCCCCGGGCTCGTGCCCGCGCTGCGGTCCGACCCCGACGAGTGCGTGTTCGCCCCGCGCTGCTCGCGCCGGACCGACGTCTGCACCAGCCGGCGGCCACCGCTCGAGCCCGTGCGACCGGGCCACCCGGCCGCCTGCTTCCACCCCGGGGAGGCGTCGTGACCCGCACCGACGGACCGGTCCTGGAGGTGACCGACCTCGTCAAGCACTTCTCCACGGCCAGCGGCTTCCGCAGCGGCGCCGGCACGGTCAAGGCCGTCGACGGCGTCTCGTTCACCATCGGCCCGGGTGAGATCATGGGCCTGGTCGGCGAGTCCGGCAGCGGCAAGTCGACCGTCGGCCGCTGCGTGACGCGCCTGGTCGAGCCGACGTCCGGCAGCATCAAGCTGCTCGGCAGGGAGATCTCGACGCTGTCGCGACGGGCGATGCGCCCGCTGCGGCGCGACGTGCACATCGTCTTCCAGGACCCGTACTCCTCGCTCAACCCGCGCATGACGATCGGCCAGATCGTCGCCGAGCCGATGCGCCTGCACCGCACTGCCAGCGGCAAGGACCTCGACCGGCGGGTCGACGAGATGCTCGAGAAGTGCGGCCTGCGCTCCGAGCTGCGCGACCGCTTCCCCCACGAGATGTCCGGCGG
>CADCUK010000148.1 GCA_902805865.1 uncultured Nocardioidaceae bacterium
GGGTCGAGGAGCGAACGCTCTCGGTGGTTGAGGAGCGAACCCTCCCGGTGGTTGAGGAGCGAACCCTCCCGGTGGTTGAGGAGCGAACCCTCCCGGTGGTTGAGGAGCGAACGAAGTGAGCGTCTCGAAACCCGTCTCGAAACCGTCGTCGGAGTCGCCACTCGTCCTCGTCAGGGGCAACGCCTCCGAGGAGGAGGTCGCCGCACTGGTGGCCGTGCTCCAGGGCGTCGCGTCGGCCACGGCCGCCGCGGCTGCCTCCGAGCAGCCGGCGCCGAGGTCGGCCTGGGCAGCACCCGCGCGCGCCGTGCGCACCCCGCACCACGCGGGGCACGGCGGCTGGCGGGCGAGCGCCCTCCCCCGCTGAGACGGCACCGGACGGCCGGGGAGCGCACGGGGCCACGCGTTGGGGCCGCTCGGTCAGGATGGGGGCGTGCTCAGCTCCCTGGCCCCGGCTCGACGTCGCCTCCTGCTGGTCCTGGCCGCGGCCGGAGCCCTGCTGCTCGTGGTCGTCGTCGGGCTGGCGGTCCTCGGCACCGGCGACGACGTCGAACCGGTGGCCCAGGACGAGCCGGGCCCGGTCCTCCTCGTCGCGGGGTACGGCGGCTCGGTCGCGTCCCTCGAGCCGCTGAGGACCGAGCTCGAGTCGCTGGGCAGGACGGCGGTCGTCATGCCGCCGGTGGGCAACGGCACCGGCGACCTCGACGAGCAGGCCGCCGCCCTGGGCGAGCTGGCCGAGGAGACCGCCGAGCGGCTCGACGCCCCTTCGGTGGACGTGGTGGGCTACTCCGCCGGCGGGGTGGTCGCCCGGCTGTGGGTGCGCGACCACGGCGGCGACGAGCTGGCCCGCCGGGTCCTGTCCGTCGGCTCCCCGCACCACGGCACCGACATCGCAGGACAGGTCCTCGCCGCGATCGGCGACTGCCCCCCGGCCTGCCGGCAGCTGGCGCCCGGAAGCGAGCTGCTCCGTCGCCTGAACGCCGGCGACGAGACCCCCGCAGGACCGACCTTCGTCGCGGTCTACTCGACCAAGGACCAGGTCGTCACGCCGCCGGAGTCGGCGGTGCTGGACGGCGCGCTGTCGTTCAGCGTCCAGCTCGTGTGCCCGCGCGACCGCGCCGAGCACGGCGACCTGCCCTCGGACCCGGTGGTGCTCGCCACCCTGGGCTCGGCCCTGGGAGTCGACCGGCCCAGCACGCCGACCGAGGACGTCTGCGCCTGACACAGGGCCTGAGCCGGGGCCGGCATCAGCTGGTGATGTCCTTGGTGCCGAAGTTCGCCCACGCGGCGCCGAGGAACACCAGCACGTAGACCCCCTGGAGGGCGACGCCGCGGACCAGGTCGCGCCACAGGATCGGGTCCCGGAACAGGTCCACGAAGGCCAGCCAGTACCTCGTCGGCAGGTAGGGGTGCAGGGCCTGGGCCGCGTCCAGCGTGAGCAGGACCGTCGAGGCGACCAGGAACGCGAGGGCGCCGAACGCGGCGGCCAGCGAGGAGTCGCTCACCGTCGACAGGAACAGCGCCAGCGCCGCGACGCCGAGCATCGAGAGCGCGACGTAGAGCACCGCGAGCAGCGTGCGCTGCACCACCTCGGACGTGGTGAGGGTGCTGCCCGAGATCGCAGTCACCGTGGCCGCGGTGTCCTCGCGGCCACCGAGGACGAGCAGCCCGACGACGTAGGCGACGGCGGCGACGACGGCGACCGCCAGCAGCACGAACGCCATGATGCCGACGAGCTTGGCCACCAGCACCCTGGTCCGTCCGACCGGGCGGACGAGGAGGTAGCGCAGCGTCCCGGTCTGGGCCTCACCGGCGACCGCCTCGCCGGCGTACAGCGCCACCGCGACCGGCATGAACAGCGGCAGCACGATCGCCAGCGCGGCCAAGGGGAAGAGCGTGCCGTCGGTCAGCACCGCGGACAGGAAGGCCGGCCCCTCCCCCGGCTGCGGCCCGACGTCGGTGATCGCGAGCAGCACGGCGACCAGCGTGGGCAGTGCGTTGAGCAACGCGATCGTCCACCAGGTGCGCGGCCGGCGCAGGAGCTTGCGCAGCTCGACCGCGATCATGCCGGCTCCCTCGACTCGCCCGGGTGCCCGGTGGTGGCGGCCAGCACCACCTGCTCGAGCCCGTGCCGCTCGGGCCCCAGCTCGTGCACCCGGATGCCCGCCTCGACCAGGGTCGCGTTGAGGTCCGCCGGGTCCTGCGCGCGTACGACGAGCCGCTGACCGTCCCGGTGCTCGACCCGGCCGTCGAGGAGCGTGACCGCGGCCGCCGCGTCGGGGGTGCGGACCACGGTCCGACCGGTCGGCGCCCGGAGGGTGGCGAGGTCGTCCTGGACGACGAGCCGTCCCCGGTCCAGCACCCCGACGCGGGAGCACAGCTGCTCGACCTCGGCCAGCAGGTGGCTGGACAGGAAGATCGTCGTGCCCTCGGCGTTGAGCCGCAGCAGCAGCTCGCGCATCTCGCGGATGCCCTGGGGGTCGAGGCCGTTGGTGGGCTCGTCGAGGACGAGCAGCCGCGGGCGCTGCAGCAGGGCTGCGGCCAGCCCCAGCCGCTGCCGCATCCCCAGGGAGTAGCCGCGCACCCGGCGGTCCGCCGCCACGTCCATCCCGACCAGCTCGAGCGCCTCGGCCACCCGTCGGGCGCGATCGCGCCGCCCGGAACGGCCCCCGGCCGCGTCGAGGAGAGCGAGGTTGGCCCGTCCGGTGAGATGGCCGTAGGCCGCCGGCCCCTCGACCAGCGTCCCGACCTGCGGCAGGACCGTGCGCCCGGCACGCGGCATCGGCTCACCCAGCACCTCGACCGTCCCGGAGGTGGCGAGCACCAGCCCCAGCAGCATGCGCACCGTGGTCGTCTTCCCCGACCCGTTGGCGCCCAGGAAGCCGTAGACGTCACCTTCGCGGACGTCGAGGTCCACCCGGTCCACCGCCAGGACCGGGCCGAACCTCTTCGTCAGCGCGTGGGTGCGGATCACAGGCACGCCTCGAACGACCGGTCGCCGAGCTCCGCTGCTGCGTCGAGCGCCGCGTCGCGGGTGACCGTCCCGGTGACCAGCCAGCTGCCCTCCAGGGCCGGCGGCGTCACCAGCAGCTGCAGCGGCCCGGTGCCGACGAGCCACCCCCGACGCAGGCACTCGGCACCGATGCGCCCGGAGATCTGCTCACGGAACCGCTCGGCGTCGCTGTCCCGCAGCGGGACCGCGAGCAGCACCGTCGGGCCCCGGCCGTAGACGCCGACCGAGCGCACACCGTCGACCCGCAGCGGCAGTCCGGCGAGCACGTCGGGGACGGTGCGCTCGGCGTAGCGGTCCGCGGCGGCCGCGATGTCGACGGTGTCGTCGTAGACCAGCGTGGCGTCCGGCGGCGGCTCGAAGCTCAGCACCTCCTGGCTCGGCGCCTCAAAGGAGACGTCGAGCATGGAGCTGCGCAGCGCCACCGCGTCGTCGAGGGACGACACCAGCTCGACCCGCAGCGGCACCCCGGTCTCGGCGTCCGCCCACACGTCGGCGCGGGCGATGCTGGCCTGGGGGTCGGACGGGACCAGCCGCAACCCGTCGGCGGCCCGCCCGGCGACGCGGTCGGACCCGATCCGGGTGAGCTCCTGCGGGGTAGCTCCGTCGAGCACCCGCGAGGCGAGCAGGTGGGGAAGGACGTCGACGGAGATCGGCAGCCGCACCGGCACGTCCGGGCTGAGGGTCGCGCGCTTGGACTCGTAGACCCACCGGACCGTGCGGCCGTCGCGGTGCCAGTGGCCGGTCTCCCCGGTGGGGCGCAGCGTCGCGGTCCGCCACCGGTCGGGACCGTCCCACCAGACCCGCACCGACGTGGTGTCACCCAGCAGCCCGGCGACCGAGGACAGCGACTCCTCCGACGGCAGGGACACCTGGCCGACCGACTGGGCGTAGCCGGTGAAGGAGACGTCCTCGGAGTCCTCGATCCGCTGCAGGAGGGCCGTCGCGGTGATGTCGTTGGAAGGCACGGGCCGGGCGTCGACCAGCAGGGGCACGGCGAGCAGGAGAAGCACACCGACCCCGAACATCGACCACCGGCCGGCCCGCGACACGTCTGCAGGTTAGTCCGGTCGGCCACACCGGCTCCGGGCTCCACGGCGGCCCGCCACGGTCCTAGGGTGTGTGGATGGACGAGCCCACCCGCCCCGTCGACGCGATCGCGGACGCCTACGTCGAGGAGCACGCCGCCCTCGACCCGATCGCGGCCACCGAGCACGGCATCGCCGGCCACGAGGACCGGATGACCGACCTGTCCCCTGACGGGTTCGCGGCGCGCGAGGAGCTGGTCCGGCGCACGCTCGCGGCCGTCCGGGCGGCGACCCCGAGCGACGAGCGCGAGCAGGCGGCCCAGGACGCGTTCGTCGAGCGGTTGACGCTGACGTTGGAGCGGTCGGAGGCACGGGTCCCGCAGTCCGAGGTCTCGGTCATCGTCAGCGGGCTGCACGACGTACGCATGGTCTTCGACCTCATGGACACCTCGACCGAGGAGGGCTGGCGCAACGTCAGCAAGCGGCTCGCGGCGGTCGGGCCGACCCTCGACGGCTACCGGCGGACGCTGGAGGAGTCGGCCGGTGCCGGCCACGTCTCCGCCCGCCGGCAGTACGCCGAGGTGGCCGGCCAGGTCCGGCAGTGGACCGGTCAGGGGTCGACGCCGAGCATCTTCGCCACGCTGGTGTCGAAGGCACCGGACGGTCCCCTGAAGCAGGAGCTCGAGCGGCACGCGGGCGAGGCCACCGACGCGGTCGCCGAGCTCGGCCGCTTCCTCACCGACGAGCTCGCACCGCGGGGCCGGGAGGCCGACGCCGTGGGCCGGGAGCACTACGAGCTGGCGTCGCGCTACTTCCTGGGCGCCCGGGTCGACCTGGAGGAGACCTACGCCTGGGGCTGGGAGGAGCTGCGTCGCATCGAGGACGAGATGCGGGTCATCGCCGACGGCTTCGTCCCCGGCGGCAGCATCGAGGACGCGGCGCAGCACCTCGACGACGACCCTGCCCGGTTCATCGAGGGCAAGGACGCCTTCCGTGACTGGATGCAGGAGCTCGCCGACCGCACCCTCGAGGAGCTCGCCGGCGTCCACTTCGACATCCCCGACCCGGTGCGCCGCATCGAGTGCTGCATCGCTCCCACCCAGGACGGCGGGGTCTACTACACCGGCCCCAGCGAGGACTTCAGCCGGCCGGGCCGGATGTGGTGGTCGGTGCCGGAGGGGATCACCCGCTTCAGCCCCTGGCGTGAGGTCACCACGGTCTTCCACGAGGGTGTGCCGGGCCATCACCTGCAGGTGGGGCAGACGATCTTCCGCCGTGAGCTGCTGAACCGGTGGCAGCGACAGATGTGCTGGGTCTCGGGCAGCGGCGAGGGCTGGGCGCTGTACGCCGAGCGGCTCATGGACGAGCTCGGCTACCTGCAGGACCCGGCCGACCGGCTCGGCATGCTCGGCGCCCAGGGGATGAGGGCGGCCCGCGTCGTCGTGGACATCGGCATGCACCTGCAGCTGCCGATCCCTGATCCCAACCCGTTCGGCTTCCATCCCGGCGAGACCTGGACGCCCGGACTGGTGCTCGAGTTCATGCGAGCGCACTCGCAGGACGACGACGCGACTCTGCGGTTCGAGGTCAACCGCTACCTCGGCTGGCCGGGCCAGGCGCCGTCGTACAAGGTGGGCGAACGGCTGTGGCTGAGAGCCCGGGACGAGGCAAAGGCCAGGCAGGGCTCGGAATTCGACCTGCGGACGTTCCACCGGCAGGCGCTCGACCTGGGCTCGGTCGGGCTCGACCCGCTGCTCGCATCCCTGGCGCGGCTGTGAGGATCGTGCTCGCGTCCCAGTCCCCGGCCCGGCTCGCGACGCTGCGCTCCGCCGGGCTCGACCCCGAGGTGGTCGTCTCCGGCGTCGACGAGTCGACGGTGGTCGCCGACGACCCGGAGCACCTGTCGGTCGAGCTCGCGCGGATGAAGGCGCTGACGGTGGCCGAGCGGCTCGACGGAACGGCCCTGGTCGTCGGCTGCGACTCCGTGCTCGAGCTCGACGGGGAGATCCACGGCAAGCCCGGCAGCGCCGAGGCAGCCATCGCGCGATGGCACCAGATGCGGGGCCGCTCAGGGGTCCTGCACACCGGCCACTGCGTGATCGACACCGCGACCGACCGGGTGGTCGCCCGCTCGGCCCGCACCGTCGTCCACTTCGCCGAGCTGTCCGACGCCGAGATCGACGCGTACGTCGCCACCGGCGAGCCGCTCGGCGTGGCCGGCGCGTTCACGATCGACGGGCTGGGTGGCGCCTACGTCACCGGGATCGAGGGCGACCCGCACACGGTCGTGGGCATCGGGCTGCCCCTGCTGCGCGAGATCATGGGCGAGCTGGGAATCGCCTGGCACGACCTCTGGGCCCAGCCGGTCCGACAGCCGGGTCCGGACCGTGACACCAGCGACGGACGGGAGTCGGCCGGGCCCTAGACTCGCCCCGAACCGACGACACTCGAGGAGCGGCGTTGCCCGAGATCAAGCCACTGCACAAGGTCCTGATCGCCAACCGGGGCGAGATCGCGGTGCGCGTGATCCGCGCCTGCAAGGACGCCGGGATCGGCAGCGTCGCGGTCTACGCCGAGCCCGACCGCAACGCGGTGTTCGTGCGGCTGGCCGACGAGGCCTACTCGCTCGACGGCTCCACGCCGGCCGACTCCTACCTCTCCATCGAGAAGATCGTCGCCGTCGCCCAGAAGTCCGGCGCGGACTCGGTCCACCCCGGCTACGGCTTCCTGGCCGAGAACGCCGACTTCGCCCAGGCCGTCATCGACGCCGGGCTGACCTGGATCGGCCCGCCGCCGGCCGCGATCGAGGCCCTGGGCGACAAGGCCAAGGCCAAGCACATCGCCGACAAGGCGAACGCGCCGCTGGCGCCGGGCACCAAGGACCCGGTCGCGGACGCCGACGAGGTCGTCGCGTTCGCCAAGGACAACGGGCTCCCCGTCGCGATCAAGGCGGTCTTCGGTGGTGGCGGCCGCGGCCTCAAGGTCGCGCGCACCCTCGAGGAGATCCCCGACGCCTACGAGTCGGCGGTCCGCGAGGCGGTCACCGCCTTCGGACGCGGCGAGTGCCTCGTCGAGAAGTTCCTCGACAAGCCGCGGCACGTCGAGACCCAGTGCCTGGCCGACCAGCACGGCAACGTCGTGGTCGTCTCGACGCGGGACTGCTCGCTGCAGCGCCGCAACCAGAAGCTGGTCGAGGAGGCGCCGGCGCCGTTCCTGAGCGAGTCACAGCTGGCCGAGCTCTACGAGTCGTCCAAGCGCATCCTGCAGGAGGCGGGCTACTACGGCGCCGGCACCTGCGAGTTCCTCGTGGCCCAGGACGGCACGATCTCGTTCCTCGAGGTCAACACCCGGCTCCAGGTCGAGCACTGCGTCTCCGAGGAGGTCACCGGGATCGACCTCGTCCGGGAGATGTTCCGGATCGCCGCCGGTGAGGAGCTCGGCTACGACGACCCGGAGATCCGCGGCCACTCCATCGAGTTCCGCATCAACGCCGAGGACGGCGGCCGCAACTTCATGCCGGCTCCCGGCACGCTGTCGGCGTGGAGCCCGCCCGGCGGCCCCGGCGTCCGCCTCGACGGCGGCTACGAGAAGGGCGAGACGATCCCCGGCTCGTTCGACTCGCTCATCGCCAAGCTGATCGTCACCGGCCGCGACCGCACCCAGGCGCTCGAGCGCTCACGCCGCGCGCTGGACGAGTTCGTCGTCGACGGCATGCCGACCGTCATCCCGTTCCACCGCGCGGTCGTCTCGGACCCGGCGTACGTCGGCGCCTCGAACCCGACCGGCGAAGGGTCGTTCGACGTCTACACGCAGTGGATCGAGACCGAGTTCGACAACCAGCTCACGCCGTACGCCGGTGACGTCGCCGAGGCCGAGGAGACCGAGCCCCGCCAGACCGTCACCGTCGAGGTCGGCGGCAAGCGGCTCGACGTCGTGCTGCCCGGTGGCTTCGGCATCTCCGCCGGGATGCCGGTCGGCGGTGCGGCCAAGAAGCCCAAGCGGTCGGCGAGCAAGAAGGCCGGTGCTGCGGTCTCCGGCGACGCGGTCGCCTCCCCGATGCAGGGCACGATCGTCAAGGTCGCCGTCGAGGAGGGTCAGACGGTCAGCGAGGGCGACGTCATCGTGGTCATCGAGGCGATGAAGATGGAGCAGCCGCTCAAGGCCCACAAGGGCGGCACCGTGACCGGGCTGTCCGCCGAGATCGGCGCGACCGTGACCAGCGGCGCCGTGGTCTGCGAGCTCAAGGACTGACCTCCTGAGCCGAGGTCAGAACGAGAACCAGCTGGACCGCAGCCCGAACTCCCACCGGAACTCGTCGCCGCTGATCCGCACCGTCGACCTGCTGCCGACCAGGCTCATGGCCAGCACCCGGCCCTTCCACTCGCCGTTGCCGTCGCGGCTGGTGACCCGGATCGACTGGAGCCTGCCGATCGCCGGCCAGGCCGAGGCGATCCTCGCGGCCGACACGGAGACCGACCAGTCGTGCACGGTGTTGCCGGACCAGTCGTCGTAGGGGTCCCGCTTGGCGGTCAGGTAGTCGAAGTCGCCGGTCACCGTCCAGCCGCCCGAGCTCGCGGAGAACTCGGTGAACGCCGGGTCGCCGCCGTAGGTGAGGATCTGCCGGGCTGTCGCCCGGACGGCGGCGTTGCCGAGCTCGTGCTCACCGTCGACGCCCCTGTAGACCTGGCAGGCCGTGGTGTCGCAGACCTGGTAGTAGCGGTCGACGCTGCGGGCGCGGTGGAAGGCGGCGTACGTGCGTGCGGCGACCGCCTGCGCCTGCACCGCCTCGGGCTCCCAGGAGGCCGGCATCTCGGCCGGCACGACGCCCTGGATGTAGGCGTCCATCGGCAGCACGTTCACGGTGTCGCGGTCGGTCGAGCCGCTGCTCGGCGGCATCGCGCGCAACGAGCCGCGGTAGGGATACGCGCCCGACGGGGTGACGAGCGTGATCGGCGCCTTGGCACGGAACTCGCCCGTGCCCTCCAGCGCGTCGGCGCCGCCGGGTCGCCAGGTGCGCCAGGCGCCGTTCGCGTAGTAGGCGACGACGTTGCGGTTCTGCCCGTCGACGCTCACCCGCCAGCGTGAGGCGCCGACGTCGTCCGGCAGCCGGTACGCCGTCCCGGCGCCCATGTCCCGCAGGCGGAGTCCTCGCCGGGCCTCGACGACGAGGTCGGACGTGGTGTCACCGGAGATCAGCACCCGGATCTTCTGCCGGGCGGTGCCGAACGAGGTGCCCGGGTAGTAGAACCTCAGGATCTCCTCGTGGCTCAGCCCCTCGTGGGCCGCTCCGTTCGCGCCGTGCTGCGACATCCCTCGGCCGTGGCCGTAGCCGTGCCCACGCACCTTGTAGGTGCCGGACGCCGGGACCGGGTACCGCTGGTCGACCGAGACCCGTGCCGGCGGTGGGACGTCGGAGCCGGTGGCGATCAGCTGCGGGGTGCCGGCCAGGAGACCGATGGTCAGGCAGGTCAGAGCGGCGGTGCGGAGCCGGAGCCTCATCGTGGAGCTCTCCCGAGGTGTGAACAGTGGGACGGGTGGGACGGGCCCACTATTCCTCCGCCGCCGCTGCTGCGCAGCAGAACGACCGGATCGGAACGGGCCGATCAGCGCACCTGGTGCAGCCGACGGGCGGCCTCGGCCACCGATCCGCTCATCGACGGGTACACGGTGAACGCCTGCGCCAGGTCGTCCGCGGTGAGCTTCTCGGCGACGGCGACCGCGATCGCGTGGATCAGCTCGCTGGCCTTGGGGGCGACGACGACGCCGCCGACCACGATCCCCGTGCCCGGCCGGCAGAAGAGCTTCACGAAGCCGTCCTGGACGCCCTGCATCTTCGCCCGGGCGTTGGTCGCCAGCGGGAGCAGCATCGCGTCGACGTCGATCTCGCCGGCGTCGACCGCCCCCTGCGAGTAGCCGACGGTGGCGATCTCGGGGGCGGTGAAGACGTTCGACGACACGGCCTTGAGGTCGAGCGGGGCCACGGCGTCGCCCAGGAAGTGCCACATCGCGATCCGCCCCTGCATGGCCGCCACCGAGGCGAGCATGAGCACGCCGGTGCAGTCGCCGGCGGCGTACACGCCACGCGCGGAGGTCCGCGAGACGCGGTCCACCTCGACGAAGCCGCCCTTGTCGAGGACGACACCGGCCTCCTCGAGCCCGATGCCGCGGGTCCGCGGGATCGAGCCGAGCGCGAGCAGGCAGTGCGAGCCCTGCACCTCCCGACCGTCCTCGAGGGTCACCGTCACGGCGTCGCCGGAGCGCTCCACCCCGGCCATCCGGGACTTCGACAGCACGGTCATCCCGCGCCTCTTGAAGACCTCCTCCAGCACCTCGGCCGCCTCGGCGTCCTCGCCCGGCAGCACCCGGTCGCGGCTGCTCACGAGGGTCACGTCGATGCCCAGGGCCTTGTACGCGCCCGCGAACTCGGCGCCGGTCACGCCCGAGCCCACGACGACGAGGTGCTCGGGACGCTCGTCGAGGTCGTAGACCTGCTCCCAGGTGAGGATCCGCTCCCCGTCGGGCTGCGCGGTGGGAAGGGTCCGCGGCTCGGCACCGGTGGCCAGCAGGACCGTGTCGGCCTCCAGCGTCTCCTCGGTGCCGTCGGTGCCGGTGGCGACCACGCGCTGCGGACCGTCGAGGCGGCCGGTGCCGCAGATGACGCGTACGCCGTCACGGGTGAGCCGTCGCTCGATGTCGCCGGACTGCGCCCGGGCGAGCTCGAGGACCCGCTTGTTGACCCGCGCCAGGTCCACCGAGATGTCGGGGACACCTGTGCCGCCCAGCTTGATCCCGAGCTCCGGTGCGACCTCGAAGCCGGTCATCACCTCGGCGGTGGCGATCAGCGTCTTGCTCGGCACGCAGTCGGTGAGCACCGCCGAGCCGCCGATCCCGTCGCTGTCCACGACGGTGACGTCGGCTCCCAGCTGGGCTGCGACGAGCGCTGCCTCGTAGCCGCCGGGACCGCCGCCGATGATCGCCACATGAGTCACGAGGACCATTGTTCCAGGCTGTCGGAGGTCGAGGGGGTCGGCATTCACTACGCTGCGGTCCGTGACCCTCTACGCGGCGTACGGGCCGAACATGGACCCGCGGAAGATGAGCGACCGCTGCCCGCACTCACCGCTGCAGGGCACCGGCTGGCTGCTCGGCTACCGCTTGACCTTCGGCGGCGAGGAGTTCGGCTGGGACGGCGCCCTCGCCACGGTGGTGGAGGACCACCTCGACCAGGTGTTCGTCGCGGTGTACGACGTCACCGACGAGGACTCGGCCGTCCTCGACGGCTGGGAGAGCGTGTCCACGGGGCTGTACATCAAGACCCGCGTGCGGGTGGCGACGATGAACGGCGAGCAGCTGGCCTGGACCTACGTCCTGGCCGCCTACGAGGGCGGGCTGCCGTCGGCGTCGTACCTCGGCATCCTTGCGGACGCGGCCGAGGCCGCCGATGCTCCGAGCGACTACGTGTCCCGGCTGCGGGCCCGTCCCTGCCGCTCCAGCGGCCTGTGAGGCCTCGCACCGCATCCCCTACGCTGCACCGGTGACAGCCAGCGACCCCAGCATCGACCTCCCGGGCGAGACGCACGACGCCGCCGCCACCGAGTCCGCCGAGCTCGCCCGAGCCGCGGCCGACGCGATCCGCGAGGCGACCGGCGTGGCGGACCACGACCTGGCGCTCGTGCTCGGGTCCGGGTGGCTGCCGGCCGTCGACGCGCTCGGCGAGACGATGGCCGAGCTGACGCTCTCGGACCTCCCCGGCTTCGCGCCGCCGGCGGTCGCCGGGCATGCCGGCAAGCTCCGTTCGGTGCGCGCCGGAGACCGGGACATGCTGGTCTTCCTCGGCCGCACGCACCTCTACGAGGGTCGCGGCGTGCGCTCGGTCGTGCACGGGGTGCGCACCGCAGCGGCGGCCGGGTGCCGCGCGATCGTGCTGACGAACGGCTGCGGCGGGCTGCGGGAGAGCTGGTCCCCGGGCACCGCGGTGCTGATCAGCGACCACATCAACCTGACCGGGAAGAGCCCGATCGAGGGCGCGAACTTCGTCGACCTGACCGACCTGTACTCACCGCGGCTGCGCGCCCTCTGCAAGGAGGTCGAGCCGTCGCTCGACGAGGGGGTCTACGTCCAGTTCCCCGGCCCGCACTACGAGACCCCCGCCGAGATCGGCATGGTGCGGGCGATCGGCGGCCACCTCGTCGGGATGTCCACGGTGCTCGAGGCGATCGCGGCCCGGGAGGCCGGTCTCGAGGTCCTCGGCCTCTCGCTGGTGACGAACCTGGCGGCCGGGATCAGCGGCGAGCCGCTCAACCACGCCGAGGTCCTCGAGGCCGGTCGCGCCGCGGCCACCCGGATGGGCGACCTCCTCGGCGCGGTCGTCCCCCGCATCTAGGATCACCCCATGACGAGCACCTCAGCCCGCAACATCACCTGCACCGTGGACGAGGGCGTCGCCCGGGTCTGGCTCGACCGGCCGGACAAGCTCAACGGCCTCACGCTCGACATGCTGGCCGAGCTGACCGCGACCAGCCGCCGGCTGGCCAAGGACAAGAGCCTCCGCGCGGTCGTCATCACCGGCGCCGGTGAGTCGTTCAGCGCCGGGCTCGACTTCGCCTCGGCGCTCCGGGACCCGCGCCGGATCGCGAAGACGTTCATCCCCTCGCCGTTCCGCGGCACGAACACCTTCCAGGAGGCGAGCTGGGGCTGGCGTCGCCTGCCGGTGCCGGTCATCGCGGTGGTCCAGGGGCACTGCTACGGCGGCGGGCTGCAGATCGCCCTCGGCGCCGACTTCCGGTTCTCCACCCCGGACGCGCAGTGGTCGGTGCTCGAGGCCAAGTGGGGCCTGATCCCCGACATGTCCGGGATCAAGAGCCTCACCGAGCTCGTCGGCATCGACACCGCCAAGCTGCTGACGATGACCGGCGAGACCTTCAGCGGCGAGCGCGCCAAGGAGCTCGGGCTGGTCACCGAGCTCAGCGCGGACCCGATGACGGCGGCCGACGAGCTCGTCGAGCGGCTCAAGACCCGCTCCCCCGACGCCGTGGCGGCCGCCAAGCGGCTGTTCAACGACACCTGGACCGCGACCCCGCGGAGGACGTTCGCCCGCGAGCGAGCCGAGCAGCTGGCGCTGCTGGTCAACGCGAACACCAAGATCGCCCGTGAGGCGGCCTTCAAGCGCGAGCGCCCGGTGTTCGTCGCCCGCAAGCGCTGACCCCGCCGACCGTCGCTAGATTGACCCGGTGACCGACACCGAGCTGCTCGCCCGTGCCCGTGCCTGGGCCGCCGAGGACCCCGACGACCGCACCCGCGCCGAGCTCGAGGAGCTCATCGCAGCGGCGGAGGGCGACCCCGAGGGTGCGGCTGCGACAGACCTCGCTGAGCGCTTCTCCGGCACGCTGGAGTTCGGCACCGCCGGGCTGCGCGGCGCCCTGGGGGCGGGCCCGATGCGGATGAACCGGGTCGTCGTCACCCGAGCGGCGGCCGGGTTGGCGGCGTACCTGCTCGAGAACGGCGCGACCGCCGGCGACAGCGTCGTGATCGGGTACGACGCCCGCCACAACTCCGACGCCTTCGCCCGCGACACCGCCGAGGTGATGACCGGGGTGGGGCTCCGGGCGCTCGTGCTCCCCCGGCCGCTGCCCACCCCTCTGCTGGCGTTCGCCATCCGCCACCTCGGCTGCGTGGCCGGGGTGATGGTCACCGCGAGCCACAACCCCCCGCAGGACAACGGCTACAAGGTCTACCTCGGCGACGGCAGCCAGATCGTCCCGCCCGCCGACGTCGAGATCGCGGCCCGGATCGACGCGGTCGGTGCGCTCGGTGACGTGCCGCGGGGCGACTCCGGAGACGTGCTCGACGAGCAGGTCACCGAGGCCTACCTCGACGCGGTGGCGTCGTTGCCGTCGACGGACGGACCTCGGGACATCTCCGTCGTCTACACCCCGATGCATGGCGTCGGGGGGTCCAGCGTCGTGGAGGTGATGGAGCGTGCCGGCTTCCCGGCGCCGCACGTGGTCACCGCCCAGGCCGAGCCGGACCCCGAGTTCCCGACGGTCAGCTTTCCCAACCCCGAGGAGCCCGGGGCGATGGATCTCGCGATGGCGCTGGCCGAGGAGGTCGGCGCCGACATCGTCGTCGCCAACGACCCCGACGCGGACCGCTGCGCCGTCGGTGTGCCCACCGACAACGGCTGGCGGATGCTCCGCGGCGACGAGGTCGGGGCGCTGCTCGGCGACTTCCTGCTGCGCAGCGGCAAGCAGGGCACCTACGCGGTCTCGATCGTGTCGTCGTCGCTGCTGGGCAAGATGGCCGCCCGCCACGGCCAGCCGTACGCCGAGACCCTCACCGGCTTCAAGTGGATCGGCCGCCTCGAGGGTCTGGCCTTCGGCTACGAGGAGGCGCTCGGCTACTGCGTCGCACCGGACCAGGTCAAGGACAAGGACGGCGTCTCCGCCGCGATCCGCGTCGTGGAGCTGGCCGCGCTGCTCAAGGCGGAAGGCCGGACCTTGCTCGACCGGCTCGACGAGATCGCCCGTGAGTACGGCGTGCACGCCACCGACCAGCTCAGCGTGCGCGTCGAGGACCTCTCGATCATCACCGACGCAATGACCCGGCTGCGGTCCCGGCCGCCGACCGAGCTGGGCGGTCTGGCTGTGGAGGAGGCCGAGGACCTGACGAAGGGCAGCGAGGCGCTGCCACCGACCGACGGGCTGCGCTACCGCCTCGCCGGCGGCGCCCGGGTCATCGTGCGGCCGTCCGGGACCGAGCCGAAGATCAAGTGCTACCTCGAGGTGGTCGTCCCGGTGGAGGACGAGCCGCAGGGCGTCGCGGCCGCGCGGATCTCCGCTGCCGGCCGCCTCGACGCGATCCGGGCTGACCTGGCCGCGGCCGCCGGCCTCTGAGCCCAGCCGACCTGCTGGTGTCCGGCGGGTCAGGCGAGCACGAACGACAGGACCAGCGCGACGACGAGCACCCCGGCTGCCACGAGCTCCGGCACCGCCCACCGCCGGCGCACCGTCCCGCGATCCTCACCGGCGTCCCTCCGCGCAGCGCCGGCAAGCTGCTCGATCGACGTCTCCACGAACGTCACGTAGTCCCGGTTCCCCGACGACGTCTCCGCGCCCGCCGCAGCATGCGGACCGCCGCCGGAGGCGCGCACCATGCTCCGCGTCGACCGGCCGATGCCGGCACAGGTGTAGCGCTCGTCGCCCACCCACACGTGGAGGACGTGGCGCACGGCCACGTCGTCGATGGCAGCCAGCGGGATGCGGACGTCGGTGGCCATGTTCCGGAGCACGAGCGTGTCGGCGTACGCGGTCACCCGAGGGCGCAGCAGCACCATCCAGATGAGCAGCGCTACCAGCGCGGCGCCCAGCGCGGTCCGCAGCCCCATGACGCTGTGGTCGGTCACCGCAGCCAGTACGACGACCAGCCCGGCGGCCACCAGTCCGGCGATCCCGAGCAGCGTGCCGCTGGTCGGCTTGAAGGCGTGCACGGGCTGCGGCTTCGGTGGTGAGGACGGACGGGTGGCCATGCGGACGATTCTGCACCGGGCCTAAACTGTCCTGATGCACACAGCCCTTGACGCGGCCGGTTCACCGCTCGCCGCGGACCTCGCCGAGGCGACATCCTCGGACGCCGCACTGCGCCGGTTCCTGCACGGACTGCCCGGCGTGGACCAGGTCGGCGCCGAGGCGCGGGCCGCGATGCTGGGCACCCGTTCCATCAAGACGACGGCGAAGGCGCAGGCGATCGACCTGGCCATCCGGATGGTCGACCTCACCACGCTCGAGGGGCAGGACACACCCGGCAAGGTGCGCGCCCTGTGCACCAAGGCGATGCGCCCGGACCCGGCCGACGCCAGCGTCCCCCAGGTCGCGGCCGTCTGTGTGTACGGCGACCTGGTCGGCGTGGCCAAGGAGACCCTCGGCACCAGCGGCGTCAACGTCGCTGCGGTCGCCACCGCGTTCCCCTCCGGCCGCGCCGCGCTGGACATCAAGCTGGCCGACACCCGCGACGCGGTCGAGGCCGGCGCCGACGAGATCGACATGGTGATCGACCGGGGCGCGTTCCTGTCCGGCCGCTACCTGCAGGTGTTCGAGGAGATCATCGCGGTCCGCGAGGCCTGCCGGCGTGCGGACGGCACCGAGGCGCACCTCAAGGTCATCTTCGAGACCGGCGAGCTGCAGACGTTCGACAACATCCGGCGCGTGTCGTGGCTGGCGATGATGGCGGGTGCGCACTTCATCAAGACCTCCACCGGCAAGGTGCAGCCGGCGGCGACCATGCCCGGCACGTTGATCCTGCTCGAGGCGGTCCGCGACTTCCGCGAGGCCACCGGCACGATGGTCGGGGTCAAGCCGGCAGGCGGCATCCGGTCGTCGAAGGAGGCGATCAAGTACCTCGTGATGGTCAACGAGGTCGCCGGCGCCGACTGGCTGGACCCGGACTGGTTCCGCTTCGGCGCCTCCACCCTGCTCAACGACCTGCTCATGCAGCGCACCAAGATGCGCACCGGCCGCTACTCCGGCCCCGACTACTTCACCCTGGACTGAGGACATGGTCTCGACACGATCCACCACCAGCGACCCCGGCTCCGGCCCGACCAGTGCGAGCACCGGGATCTTCGACTACGCACCCGCGCCGGAGTCCCGGTCGGTGCTCAACCTCCGCTCGTCGTACGGGCTCTTCATCGACGGCGAGTTCGTCGACCCCGTCGCGGGCGGCTCCTTCAAGTCGATCAGCCCCGCGAGCGAGGAGGTGCTCGCCGAGATCGCCGAGGGCGACGCCGCCGACGTGGACCTGGCCGTCCAGGCCGCCCGCCGCGCGTACACCCGCACCTGGTCGCGGCTGAGCGGCCGCGAACGCGGCAAGTACCTCTTCCGGATCGCCCGCATCCTGCAGGAGCGCAGCCGTGAGCTCGCCGTGCTGGAGTCGCTCGACAACGGCAAGCCGATCCGCGAGTCCCGCGACGTCGACATCCCGCAGGTGGCCGCGAACTTCTTCTACTACGCCGGTTGGGCCGACAAGCTCGACTACGCGTTCCCGGGCAAGGCACCCCGGCCGCTCGGCGTCGCCGGTCAGGTCATCCCGTGGAACTTCCCGCTGCTCATGCTGTCGTGGAAGATCGCCCCGGCCCTCGCCTGCGGCAACACCGTGGTGCTCAAGCCGGCGGAGACCACACCGCTGACCGCGCTGCTGTTCGCGGAGATCTGCCAGCAGGCCGACCTGCCCCCCGGTGTGGTCAACATCGTCACCGGCGCCGGGGAGACCGGGCGTGCGCTCGTCGCGCACCCGGACATCGACAAGGTCGCGTTCACCGGCTCCACCGACGTGGGCCGCCAGATCGCCAAGACGGTCGCCGGGACCCGCAAGAAGGTCACGCTCGAGCTGGGCGGCAAGGCGGCGAACATCGTCTTCGACGACGCTCCGATCGACCAGGCAGTCGAGGGCATCGTCGACGGCATCTTCTTCAACCAGGGTCACGTCTGCTGTGCGGGTTCCCGGCTGCTGGTGCAGGAGTCCATCGCCGAGGACGTGCTCGCCCGGCTCAAGCGCCGGATGACGACGCTCCGCGTGGGTGACCCGCTCGACAAGAACACCGACGTCGGCGCGATCAACTCCGCCGAGCAGCTCGCCAAGATCCGTGAGCTGTCGGACGTGGGTGAGCAGGAGGGCGCCGGCCGGTGGTCCCCGCCGTGCGACCTGCCGAGCAACGGGTTCTGGTTCCCGCCGACGATCTTCACCGGCGTCACCCAGGCCCACCGGATCGCGCGCGAGGAGATCTTCGGCCCGGTGCTGTCGGTGCTGACCTTCCGCACCCCTGCCGAGGCGGTCGAGAAGGCCAACAACACGCCGTTCGGGCTGTCCGCGGGCGTGTGGACCGACAAGGGCTCCCGCAGCCTCTGGATGGCCGACAAGCTCCGTGCCGGGGTGGTCTGGGCCAACACCTTCAACAAGTTCGACCCCGCCTCGCCGTTCGGCGGGTACAAGGAGTCCGGTTACGGCCGGGAGGGCGGCCGTCACGGCCTCGAGGGCTACCTGCGATGGGACGCATCATGAGTCGGCTGGACGTGCGCAAGACCTACAAGCTCGCGATCGGCGGGGCGTTCCCGCGCTCGGAGTCGGGGCGCACCTACGTGGTCGAGGACGCCCAGGGGCGATTCCTCGCCAACGCAGCATCGGCGACCCGCAAGGACGCGCGTGACGCGGTCGTCGCCGCCCGCAAGGCCTTCGGCGGCTGGTCGAGCAGGACCGCCTACAACCGCGGCCAGATCCTCTACCGAGCAGCTGAGGTCCTCGAGGGCCGGCGTGCGCAGTTCGTCGAGGAGGTGCAGGGCTCCGAGGGACTCAGCCGCAAGAACGCCGAGGCCACCGTGGACGCCGCGACCGACCGGCTCGTCTGGTACGCCGGCTGGGCCGACAAGCTCGCCCAGGTCGTCGGTGGCACCAACCCCGTCTCGGCGCCGTACTTCGACTTCAGCATCCCGGAGCCGACCGGGATCGTCGGTGTGCTCGCCCCGCAGGAGTCGTCGCTGCTCGGGCTGGTCAGCGTCGTGGCGCCGGTGATCGTCACCGGGAACACCGTCGTGGTCGCCGCATCGACCGCCCGCCCGTTGCCCTCGATCACCTTTGCGGAGGTGCTGGCGACCTCCGACCTCCCCGGTGGGGTCGTCAACGTGCTCACCGGTCCGCAGGCGGACACCGCACCCACGCTGGCCTCCCACATGGACGTCAACGCGATCGACCTGACCGGCACCCTGGGCAACGACGACGTCGGCAAGGAGCTCGAGATCGCCGCTGCCGACAACCTCAAGCGCGTTCGCCGGGCGCAGGACGAGGACTGGAACGCCGATCCGGCGCTGGACCGGATGACCTGGGTGCTCGAGACGAAGACCGTCTGGCACCCCATCGGCATCTGACCCTCACGTGCCCGCCCAGGTCGTCGTCGTCGCCGGTCCCTCCGGCTCCGGGAAGTCGCGGCTGTGCAGCCGGTTGGCCGGCGAGCACGGCTTGCCGGTGGTGAACCTCGACGACTTCTACAAGGACGGCAGCGACCCGACGCTCCCCCGGACCGCCCTGTCGGGTGGCGCCCCGGTGGTCGACTGGGACCACCCCGACTCCTGGGTCCGTGAGGACGCTGTCGCCGCGCTGGAGCTGCTCTGCCGCACCGGCAGCGCCGACATCCCGGTCTACGACATCGCCTCCGACGGCCGGACCGGGCACCGGTTGGTGGAGCTGGGTGGCGCCGACTGCGTGCTCGCCGAGGGCATCTTCGCCGACGAGGTGGTCGCCGCGTGCCGCGAGGCCGGGCTGCTGGCCGACGCGGTCTGCGTGCACAACGCCAGGCTGGTGACCTTCTGGCGCCGCCTGGTGCGCGACCTGCGCGAGCGCCGCAAGCCCGCCTGGGTGCTGGTCCGGCGCGGAGTCTCGCTGCTCCGTCACGACATGGACGTCGTCGACCGCGCCCGTCGCGCGGGGTGCACGGTGCTCACCTCCGAGCAGGCGTACCAGCGGATCTCCGGACTCGCGGCTCACCGCCCGGCCTGACGCAGCAGCGCGGCAACCCTCTCCTGCCCTGCTGCGACCGCGTGCTCGAGGGCGGTCACCCCGTCGCTGTCCGGGATGGACGGGTCGGCACCGGCGTCGAGCAGGATGCGGACGATGTCCTGGTACTGCTCCGACCCGTCCCCGAGGATGACCGCCTCGAGCAGGGCGGTCCAGCCGAGGTCGTTCACGTGGTCGACGTCGATCCGGGTGTGACCGACGACCCAGCGCACGTAGGCGACGTGTCCCCTCTCGCTCGCCGGGATGATCGACACCCCGCCGTACCGGTTGCGAACGGTGAGGTCCGGTGAGGCGGTGAGCAGCAGGGCGGCCATGGCCACGTCGCCGGTGACACCGGTGACCAGCCACGGGGTGTCGTGGCGCGCGTCGAGCGCATCCGGGTCGGCACCCAGCGCCACGAGCAACCGTGCCACTCCGAGCCGACGCCCGGCCGCGGCGAGGAGCAACGGCGTCCGTGCCTCGCTGTCCCGGGTCTCGAGCCGGGCGCCCGACCTGAGCGCGAGTGCCGCCGCGTCGACGTCCCCGTCGGTCGCTGCGGCGAGCAGCGTCCGGTCGCGTCGTTCCCCGCCGGATCCGGGCCGGGTGCCGGCGGCGGCCTCGAGGAGGTCCGCCATCGCGGCGTACCCCCGGCTCCTTGCGTGCTCCACGGGGGTGACGCCGTCACGCCGGGACGGCAGCCGTACGTCGGCACCGGCTGCGACCAGCACCCGTACGGTGTCGAGCGCCCGCTGGTCCCCGTCGCCGAGGATGATCGCCTCGTGCAACGCGGTCCACCCCAGGTTGTTGACGTGGTCCAGGGAGATCCCGGCCTGCACGAGCCGGCCGACGACGTACCAGTGGCCGCGCTCGGCGGCCCGGATGAGCCCGGTCCCGTTGAAGCTGTCCTTGGCCGCCACGTTGGCGCCGTTGTCGAACGTGAGGTCGAGCAGCTCCAGGTGGCCCTCACTGGTCGCGATGAGGAACGCACTCTGCTGCGTCTCGTCCTCGGCGTTCACATCCGCGCCGCGAGCGATGAGTCGGCGAGCCAGATCGACGTCGTTCGCCCAGGCGGCTGCGATCAGCTCTGTGTCCAGCCGCTCCTGCTCCCGGGGGCTGAGCCGCTGTGGGGCCGAGGGCTCCGAGCTGGGTCTGACGGCGCGCTCTGCCGAGGAGGTGTCGGACGGCGACGGGGACTCGGTTCCTTGGGCCGGGCTCCGGGACGGCTGCGCAGACGTGGCGGTCGCACCTCCCTCGTCGGTGCAGCCGACGAGGCACACGACCAACCCGGCTGCGAGCACGACCGCACGATGACGGCCACGCGCGCGTTCCATGGCGCCATTCTGCTCTCTGGCGACGGTTTGTCGGGCAAGCGCTGGGTACCGAGCCTTCCGTGCTGACCTTGGCCGTGGCCACCCTGGTGGTCGCGGTGGCGTGCGCCATCCACGGCGCCGTGGGCTTCGGCGTGAACCTGTTGGCGGTTCCGGTGCTGGCCGTCCTCGACCCCGTCTTCGTGCCCGGACCGGCAGTGGCAGCGGGACTGGTCCTGTCGCTCCTGATGGTCGTCAGGGAGCCTGCGTCGGTGGATCCCCAGCTCGGCTGGGCTGTCGTCGGGCTCGTGCCGGGCAACGCCCTCGCGCTGCTTCTCCTGGCCGCGGTGCCCAGCAGCGAGCTGGCCGTCCCTACCGGCATCCTCGTCCTGCTCGCCGTCGTGCTCTCGGCGGTGAGGCTCGACCTCACCCCGAGCAGGGTCTCGCTGGCGGTCGCCGGGACCGCATCGGGGTTCATGGCGACCGCCGCGGCGATCGGCGGCCCTCCCCTTGCCCTGGTCTACGCCGGCGACCACGGCTCACGGCTGCGCAGCAACCTCTCGGCGTTCTTCATCGTGACGGGTGCGGTGTCCCTGCTGGTGCTCCTCGTCTCCGGCCACTTCGGGGCCGACGCGTTCAAGGCCTCCGCGGTCCTGCTGCCGGGCGTGGTCCTGGGATTCCTGCTCTCCGGACCGATCCGCGGCGTCGTCGACCGCGGCCACACCCGGGGTGCAGTGCTGACCCTCTCCGCGGTGGCGGGCACCCTCGCGATCGTGCAGGGGCTCGCGGCGCGCTGAGCCCGGAGCGACCTTGCCGACCACCGACGACGCCGCGGCCTACCCTGGGGGCAGGTGCCCGGCCGAGGAGGATCCCGATGAAGTGTCCGAACGACTCAGCAACCCTGGTGATGAGCGAGCGCGCCGGCGTGGAGATCGACTACTGCCCGGAGTGTCGCGGCGTGTGGCTCGACCGGGGCGAGCTCGACAAGATCATCGAGCGGGCCGCCGTCGAGATGGGCGGAGCCTCGGCGCCCGCCCCGCCGCCGTGGGCGGGCGACCGGGACGACGACCGCTCCCGCTACCAGGGCCAGCTCCGGTACGACGACCGTGACCGTGACCGCGACCGGGGTTGGGACCGGGACCGGGACGACAGGTACCGCAGCGAC
Source organism: uncultured Nocardioidaceae bacterium (assembly GCA_902805865.1). Taxonomy (GTDB): domain Bacteria; phylum Actinomycetota; class Actinomycetes; order Propionibacteriales; family Nocardioidaceae; genus Marmoricola_A. The sequence continues at coordinate 22,045 of CADCUK010000148.1, forward strand.
GACCGACACCGCGGCAAGAAGAAGCGCCGCTCCTTCCTGGACGACCTCTTCGACGACTGACCCGTCCGTCGGGGCCGTCCTGCCGGCTCAGGTCTCCCAGGCCAGGGCCCGGTCGACGGCGCGCCGCCAGCCCCGCCAGGCGCGGTCGGCGGCTCCGGCGGGGGTCGCCGGTTCGAACTGGCGGTCGAGCGCCCACTGCCGACCGACGTCGTCCAGGCTCGACCACACGCCCTCCGCCAGGCCCGCCAGCCAGGCCGCCCCGAGCGCCGTCGTCTCCGGGACGGCCGGGCGGGCGACGGGGACCTGCAGCTGGTCGGCCTGGAGCTGGAGGAGCAGGTCGTTGGCCGAGGCTCCGCCGTCCACCCGCAACGACGTGATCGGGTGCCCCGACGCCTCGCTCATGGCCTCGACGACGTCCCGGGTCTGGTAGGCGATCGACTCGAGGGTGGCCCGGGCCAGGTGGGCGGCCGTCGTCCCGCGCGTGATGCCGAGGACGGCGCCTCGTGCGTACGGGTCCCACCACGGGCTGCCCAGCCCCGTGAAGGCGGGCACCACGTAGGCACCGCCGGTGTCGGCGACGGAGGCGGCGAGCGCCTCGCTCGCGGCTGCGTCCTCGATGAGCCCCAGGCCGTCGCGCAACCACTGCACGGCGGCGCCGGTGGCGAAGATCGAGCCCTCCAGCGCGTAGGTGGCGCCGGACCCGCTGAGGCTCCACGCCACCGTGGTGAGGAGGCCGGGGACCGGTTCGGGCACGACGTCCCCCACGTTCATGAGGACGAAGCTGCCGGTGCCGTAGGTGTTCTTCGTCATGCCAGGGGCGGTGCACGCCTGGCCGAACAGGGCCGCCTGCTGGTCGCCGGCGATCCCGCTCACCGGGGTCCCGGCAGGCACCCCGACCCCCTCGACGGTGACGCCGAAGCGCCCGCTGGACGGTCGCACCTCGGCCAGGGCCGAGCGGGGCACGCGGAACAGCTCGCAGAGCTCGTCGGACCACGAGAGGGTGCCGATGTCGAGCAGCGACGTCCTGCTGGCGTTGGAGACGTCCGTCGCGAACGTGGCCCCAGCGGTCAGCTGCCAGAGGAGCCACGTGTCGACGGTGCCGAGGGCGAGGTGCTCGTCGGCCTCCACGCCGCCCTCGTCGACGAGCCACGCCGCCTTGGTGGCGCTGAAGTACGGGTCGAGGACGAGCCCGGTGCGGGACCTGACCAGGGGCAGGTGGCCATCCGCCTCGAGCGCCGCGCAGCGGTCCGCCGTGCGGCGGTCCTGCCACACGATCGCCCGGTGCCGGGGGCGGCCAGTCCGCCGGTCCCAGGCCACCACCGTCTCGCGCTGGTCGGTGATGCCGAGGGCCGCCACCG
>CADCUK010000149.1 GCA_902805865.1 uncultured Nocardioidaceae bacterium
ACGGGATCACCCGCGTGATCGTGAGGCCGCCGGCGATCCTGGGCGCCGGCGAGAGCTCGATCTGGAACACGCTCCGACCCGCCGACATGCGCACGAGCGAGGAGGAGCGCACGACTCTTCCCGAGGGCAGCTGGGCCTGGGTCCACGTCGACGACCTGGCCGCGCTCACCGCAGACGTCGCGGTCGGGCAGATCTCCGCGGGAACGGATCCGGAAGCCGGCCCGGTCGACGGTGGCTGGACCGCGGTGAACGTCGCGGGTGGCCCGGCGAAGCAGCGGGACTACTACGAGACCGTGACCGGCGCCCTGGGTGTCGAGCCGGTGTGGAAGGACGGCGGTGCGTGGACCGGCCGCATCCTGAGCAACCGCGCTCAGGCGTGGGGGTGGACCCCGAAGGTGGAGCTCCCAGAAGCACTGGCCGAAATCGACGCGGGGCTGCGCTCCTAGCAGCCCGCGGGACAGCAGCCCGCGGGACGCCGCGCTACAGGGACAGGAGCCCGACGACCGCCTGGTCGGCGAGGAGCTCGTCGTGCGGGGCGGCCCCGCCGAGGTAGATCGTGAGCCCCTCGACCGCGCCGACCACGGCACGCGCGACGACGTCGGCCGGGGGTCCTTCGGGGATCGACCCGTCCTGGCGGCCGGCCTCGACGAGCCGGGTGCAGTCGTCGACCACCTTCCTCGTGGCACGGGCGACCGCCTCACCCACGGGGTGCTGCTGCCCCGCGAACTCGACCCGGAGTGTCGTCATGACGCCCGCGATGTCGCGACGGCAGAAGCGAGCGTGGGCGCGGGCGATCTCGCGCACCAGTGACGCGGCGTCCTCCTGGTGCTCCCGGAGAGCGCCCCTGACCTCCGAGTGCCACGTCTCGTCGACCCATTCGACGACCGCGAGAGCGAGCTGTTCCTTGCCGCCGAAGGAGTGGTACAGCGCGCCGCGCGTGTAGCCGGCGTCCCGGGCCACCCGCTCGAGGTTGACGTTGGTGTAGCCGTAGGTCGACAGGGCGCGCGCCGCCGACTCCAGGAGGGCGGTCCGCGACTGCTCCCGACGGTGAGCCTGCGTCCGCCCCGTCCTTGCCGCGGTCATCGGGGGGTTCCCAAAGATACGTACACGTATGTATGTTAAGCACAGACCTCGACAGATGGTGGTGCGACGTGTCGGAGATCCGCAGCTCACGGTCAGGAACGACGCCCCGGGCCCTGCCGCCGGGCCAGCGACGCGTCGAGGGATTCCCTCGCTTCGGGACCCACCTGCAGAGACCCGCGCCGCAGATCCCGGTGGACCCGGTGATCGAGGTGCACGGCGCCGTCGAGGTGCCCGTCCGCTTTCGGGTCCAGGACCTCGCCGAGCTCCCGCGGTCGGAGATCATGGCCGACTTCCACTGCGTCGCCGGCTGGTCGGCGACCGACCTCTCGTGGGCAGGCGTGCGCTTCCGGACGTTCTACGAGCAGGTGATCGCGCCCGGGCTCCGCGCGGACCAGGAGGTGACGCACCTGGCCACTGTGGGGCTCGACGGCTACCGGTGCGTCATGACCCTCGAGGACGCACTCGGCGAGGACGTCCTGATCGCCGACACCTTGGACGGCCGACCGCTGGGCAGTGACCACGGGGCGCCGGCAAGGTTCGTCAGCCCCAGCCAGTACGGCTACGTCAGCACCAAGCACCTGAGCGGGATCGAGCTCCTCACCGGGACCCCCGACGAGAACTTCGGTGCGGGCTACCCGCTCGCCCGACTGCTGATGCGGCGACCGCTCTTCGCCCGCCACCCGCGGTCCCGCGTGGCCCTGGAGGAGCGCAACGGCCAGCTCCCCACCTGGCTCATCCGCCCCGTCTACCGAGCGTTCGTCCCGGCCATCAGACGGCTCTCCGCCCGCGGCGCCGAACAGGCCGACAGGAGTGGGGGTCGGTCCATGGAGGGACCCGTCCGGTGACGCCCTACGCCATCTGGGCGCGGGCCGCGGCGGCCCTGCTCGGGATGACCTACCTGGTCCTCGGGGTCTGGGCGTTCGTGGCGCCAGGCTCGTTCTACGACTCGATCGCCCCCTTCCCTCCTGACAACGCGCACTTCCTCCGCGACGCGGGCGCGTTCCAGATCGGCATCGGTCTGGTCGCCCTGGCCTGCGCCGCCTCCCCCTGGGGCAACCGGCCCGTGATGGCGGCCGTCGCCACCGCGACAGGCCTGCACGTCGCCGCCCACGTCATCGACATCGACCTCGGCGGCTCCCCGGTTCGCGACATCGCCTCGTTGTCCGTGATGACGGTGGTCGCTGCTGCGGCGGCGCTCGGGATGCCCGGACGCCCACCGGTCGACCGCGTCGCAGGGGATCGTCCATGAGGGTGCTGGTAGCCGGAGCCACGAGCACCCTCGGCCGGGCGACGGTGGACGAGCTCGGGCGCCGGGGCCACGAGGTGCTTGCCCTGACCCGGTCCGAGGAGGCCGCGCGCGAGCTGTCGGGACGCGGTCTCACCGCGCTGGTCGGCGACGTCCTCGACGCGTCCTCGATCGCATCGGTCCTCGACCGGACCCGCCCCGACGCAGTCGTCTCGCTCCTCATCAAGCTCCCGCGGAACGGGCCACGGCGCTACCGCGACTACCGCGACTCGCGGGCCCTCTGGGACATCGGCGTGCCGAACCTCCTCGCGGCCGCCGAGGCTTCGGGCGTGAGCCGGATCGTGGGGGAGTCGGTGCTCTTCGCCTACGGCTACCTCGACCACGGCGAGAAGCACCTGACCGAGGACAGCCCGCTGGCCGGAGGGCGGACCCCCGCGCAGCGGGAAGTCCTCGACTCCCTGCGGGGGATGGAGGAGCGGGTACGCGTCGCCGGCGGCGTTGTGCTGCGCTACGGCCTCTTCCGGGGCCAGGCGGTCCCCTCCGAGGCCTACCTCGCGAAGGTGCTCAAGCTCCGGCTGCCCGTGCTCCCCGGCGGAGGGCGATCCGTGCTCTCGTTCGTCGCCCTGGACGATGCCGCGCGAGCGACCGCAGCCGCTCTCGAGCGGGGAAGGCCCGGCGCCACCTACAACGTCTGCGACGACGAGCCGGCCGAGTTCGGGGTGTACGTCCGAGCCGTGGCGACCCGGCACGGTCTGCCCCGACCGCGGTCGGTCCCCCTGAGGCTCGCCGGGTTGGTGATGCCGTACATCGCGATGATCCTCGACGGCGTCCGCATCCCGATGGCCAACGGTGCTGCGCATCGGGACCTCGGCTGGCGTCCGACGTCGACGGTCACCTGAGACGGAGGCGTCTGCGTCGGCCCTCAGGCAGGAGCGGGCTGCTGGCCGGGGTCGCCGCCCGGGTCGTCGGGAGTCGCCTCGACCGGCGCAGGAGGCAACGTCTCCTCCGGGTCGGTCAGCTCGGCCGGGTCGTCCGGGATCGGCTCGTCGGGATCCATGCCGGGCATCGGTTCGGAGCTGCCAGTTGATTCGACCATGCCACCAGTGTCACCCCTGGCCGCGCTCACGTGCCTCGATCCCGGTCCGGGCGTCCGCAGGTGTGCTGTCGGCCACCACGGCGCCCCGTTGCCCCAACGGCTGCTCGGGACCGACCGTGGAGTCGCGATGGGTCTGCCGTTCGGCCTCGCCGTTGACGGCCGCGCCGGCCACGACCAGCAGCACGGTGAGCCAGAGCCAGAACATGCTGATCGCCACCCCGGCGAGCGAGCCGTAGGTCGTCTCGTAGGTGCCGAGGCTCCGCACGTAGGCGAAGAGCGCCGCGGAGGTGGCTGCCCACAGCACCGTGGCGCCGGTGGCACCCCAGGTCGTCCAGTGCCAGCGGGGGTTCTTGCGGTCGGGGGCGAAGCGGTACAGGACGGCCAGCGCGGTGATCATCAGCAGCGCCAGCCCGAACCAGGTGACGAACGGCGCTGCCGCGCGTACGGCGTCGGGGGCACCGCTGATCGCCCGCGACACGACGCCGACGAGCGCGATCACGGCGCCGAGCAGCAGCGCGCCGGCGAGCACGAACCCGAGGGCGAGCGTCACCCGTCGCGTGAAGGTCCGGCTCTCGGTCTCGTGGTAGGCCAGCGTCAACGCGTCGATGAGCGACACCATGGCGGTCGTCGCCGTCCAGAGCGCGATGAGCAGCCCGACGAGCCCGCGCACGGTGAGGACCTTGGTCGACGCCGTGGTGATGCTCGTGAGCTGGTCCGCCACCAGCGACTCCATCTGCGACGGCAGCATCTCGGCGGACCGGGAGAGCTGGTCGAGAGCCTGGGTCGGTGTGTTCACGGCGCCGTACACCGAGAGCGCGGTGACGAGGACCGGCGCGATCGACAGCACGGCGAAGAACGCGATGCCGGCGCTGAGCAGGGGGAGGCGGGCATCCACCAGGTGCTTGCCTGCGCGCGCCAGCACCTGCCGCCAGCTCGGTCCCGACAGCTGCGCCGGCTTCGTCGCGTCGTCGGCGGTCCCCTCTGTGGGCGCCGTCATCTGCACACAACCTCCACAGGTTCTTCCCGCCTCGCGACCACCTGTCGCTCTAGCGTTCTACCCATGAGCCGCAACGCCAACTACCGCCTCGGCCTCGCCCTGGCCGCCGGGACCGTCCTGTTCCTCGTCCTCGGCATCGGCGCGCTGGGGATCATCGGCGAGGGTGGGTCGAACGACCGGATGTACCTCGCCGTGCCGGCGGTCCTCCTCATCGGGTCCGTCGTGGCCCGGCTCCAGCCCCGCGGTATGGCCCTGGGGCTGGCGGCCACCGCTGTCACGCAGGTGGTCGTCGGGCTCGTCGCGATCGGCCGCGGCCTCCACGCGAGCCCGGGTGCCTCGGTGCTGGAGATCATGGGACTCACCTGCATGTACGCCGTGATGTTCGCCGCTTCGGCGTGGCTGTTCCAGCGGGCAGCCGAGCAGGAGTCACCGGCCCTGGCCTCAGCGCGCCGTTGACGGGTTTCCCCGCCCGGCCCGGGGGGTAGGTCAGCGGGTGCCGCAAGCAGTGCGGCAGTGACCCTGTGCGATCCGCACGTGTCCCCCCAAGGCTCGAGATGACCACCCCTCTTCCGTCCCGTCTTTCTGCACGCCCGGGGCGGGTGCGCCTCGCGGTGCTCCGCCTTCTCTTCAACGCCGTCGCCATCCGCAGCTCGAGGTCGTGAGGCCGGCGGCCGCCGGTCGGCTGGCCTTTCGGTCAGCGGCGGACCAGAGCCCCACGACCGGCGAGCTCGGTCGCTTCGACGTGCCGGTTCCCGGAGGGCCCTCCGCGGCCGCCTACGTCCCGGACACCGGCGGCGCCCCGCTGCGACTGGTGGTGATGCTCCACGGCGCCGGCGGCATCGCCTCCCGCACCCTCGAGCTGCTGCGCGAGCACGCGGACGAGCGACGGCTGCTGCTGGTCGCGCCCAAGTCGGTCGGCGCCACGTGGGACGTCATCCAAGGAGGGTTCGGCCCGGACGTGGAGAACCTCGACGAGGTCCTGCACGAGCTGACCGCTGCCTACCCCGTCCGTGGCCTGACGATCGGCGGTTTCTCCGACGGCGCCAGCTACGCGTTGTCGCTGGGCATCACCAACGGCGACGTCTTCGACTCGGTCATCGCCTTCTCCCCGGGCTTCAGTGCCGCTCGTACGGCGCACGGCCACCCGCGCTTCTTCGTCTCGCACGGGGTGGACGACGAGGTGCTGCCCATCGACAGGTGCAGCCGTCGGATCGTGCCGCTGCTCCGGGACTCGCGCTACGAGGTCGAGTACCGCGAGTTCGAGGGCGGCCACAGCGTCCCGCCGGACATCCGCGACGACGCCGTGGAGTGGCTCGCGCAGGAGTGATGCGACCGCCCGGCCAGTACGGTTTCACCGTGTCCGACCGCGCCCCCACCTCGCTCGCCCAGCAGCTCCTCGATGCCCAGGTGGCCTACCACCTAGACCGGTTGACGGGGGAGGCCCTCGAGTCCACGGTGACCAGGCTGGCCGACGACCTGCTGCGGGGCTCCGGGAAGGACTCGCTCGACGACCTCGTCGACCGGCAGGCGATCAAGGACGTCGTGGTCCGCTCCCTGGGAACGGTGCCCGGCAGCGCCGCCGTCGGCGGCATCGTCGAGATGGTGACCACGATCGTCCACGACGGTCCGGCGACGCCGTACCCGTTGGGCGAGGTCGTCGACCGTGACCGGATCGAGGTGCTCGTCGACGAGCTGCTCGCCCTGCACCCGGTGCTCGAACGGGCCCTGGACCGGCTCACCGACAGCCCGCTCGTCGGCACGATGGCGTCGCGGTTCATGGCGCGGGTCGCCGGGGAGGTGCTGCAGGCCAACAAGACCGTCGCGGAGAAGGTGCCCGGGCTCGGCTCGTTGATGTCCTTCGGGACGGTCGCCGCGTCGATGGCGATGGGCGCCGCGGACAAGCAGTTCGAGGCGCTGATGGGCGGGACCGTCGGTGGCACGGTCGGCAAGGGCGGCACCTATGCGGTACGCCGGCTCAACCGCATCGTCATCGAGACGCTCCAGGACCCCACGACCCGGCAGGCGCTGCTGCAGGTCTGGGACCTGGTCGCGCAGGAACCGGTGGCAGGCCTGGAGCGGTACATCACCCGCGAGGAGGTCACCGGGATCGTCGACGCCGTGCGCGAGCTGGCGGTCACCACCTCGGCCAAGAAGCGCGTCGCGGAGACGGCGCGGGTCGTGGTCGACGGGTTCTTCGACCGCTTCGGGGGCTGCACGCCGACCGAGCTCCTCGACGAGCTCGGCATCAGCCGTGACGACCTCGTCGCGGACCTGGTGCGGGTGGCACCCCCGATGGTCGACGCGCTCCGAGAGAGCGGTGACCTCGAACGGATCCTGCGAGCGCACCTCGAGCCGTTCTTCTCCTCGCCCGAGGTCGACGCGCTCCTCAGCTGACCCGCGCCGATGCGTCCAGCGTCACCGGCAGCTGCTCGTAGCCACGCAGGATGCGGGTGCTCCGGCGCACCGCGCCCGGCTCGACCCGCAGCTCGGGGTAGCGCTCGAAGGCGGTGCGCAGCCCGACCTCGCCCTCCATCCGCGCCAGCGCGGCACCGAGGCAGTAGTGCCGGCCGGCCGAGAACGAGACGTGGTCACGGGCGTTCTCCCGGGTGACGTCGAACCTCTCCGGATCGGGGAAGACCAGCGGGTCGCGGTTCGCGCCGACCAGCAGCCCGACCATCACCGTCCCGTGCCGCATCGGTACGCCGGCCACCTCGGTGTCGGCGGAGGTGACCCGGCCGGTCAGGAGCACCGGCGGGTCGAACCGCAGCACCTCGTCGACCGCGTTGGGCCAGAGCTCGGGTCGGTCGGCGAGGAGGCGTCGCTGGTCGGGGTCGGCCGCCAGCAGCGCGATGCCGTTGCTCAGCAGGTTCACGGTCGTCTCGAACCCGGCGGCGAGCACCAGCCCCGCCGTGGACTTGAGCTCGGTGTCGGTGAGTCCGACGCCGTCCTCCTGGGCGGAGACCAGCTGGCTCAGCAGGTCGTCACCGGGCCGGCGGCGCAGTGACTCGAGGTGCTGCTCGAGCCACTGGTCGAAGTCGCGCAGCGCCGCCTCCACCGTGCGGAACTCCCGCCACGACAGTCCCAGGTCGAGGCTGGGTGCGGCTGCGGCGCCGAAGCGGAGCACCTTCGCGCGGTCCTGCTCGGGCACGCCGAGGATCTCCGCGATGACGGTGACCGGGAGCAGGCTGCAGTAGCTCTCGACGATGTCGACCGGGTCGGTCGCATCGATCCGGTCGAGCAGGTCGGCGGCGATCTGCTGCGTCCGACCTCGGAGCTGCTCGACCGCCCGGGCGCTGAAGACGCGCGAGACGAGCTTGCGGTAGCGCGTGTGGTCCGGCGGCTCGGTCACCAGGAGCGAGGGAGGGGTGAGCGGTCCGAGCGGGGCGTCGACCGCGGCCCACGACTGCAGCCGACCGAGACGGCTGGTCTGGTCGCCGGGGACGACGCCCGAGCCGGCGTCGGGGCTGGACAGGAGCGCACGGACCGCGGCGTTGTCGGCGCTGACCGCGGCGTACTTGCCCTTGTAGAACGGGCGGTGCTCGCGCAGCTCGCCGAGGACCGGCTCGATCGCCGCCAGCTCGCCGGCCTGGCTCGCGACGAACATCCGGCCGTGGAGGTCCCCCTGCGCGGCCGCTCGGCGCAGCAGCGTCCGGGGTATCGCGTGGCCGAGCGACCAGCGCACGGCGGCGCGGGCCACGGGTGCGGGGCTGAGCTGGGTCACACGGACCTCCTTGGTGCGGGGATCCCCACGCTAGTGCGTGGGTCCGCTCGGCGGCGCCGCTGTCTACGCTGCAACCATGAGCGAGCTCCGCGGTCCCCGGTCGGACGGACGTCCGCGCATCCTGGTCCTCGGCGGCGGCTACGTCGGCCTCTACACCGCGTTGCGGCTGAAGAAGAAGCTGCGGCGGGGCGAGGCGCAGGTGACGGTGGTGGACCCGCGCTCGTACATGACCTACCAGCCGTTCCTGCCCGAGGCGGCCGCCGGGTCGCTCGAGCCGCGACACGTCGTCGTCTCGCTGCGACGCGAGCTGCGGGGCCTGGAGGTGATCAACGGGCGGGTCACCGGCGTCAGCCACCACGACCGGACGGTGTCGGTCACCCCGGAGGTCGGTGCACCGCTGTCGCTGCCCTACGACCACCTCGTCGTCGCCCTCGGGTCGGTGGCCAGGACGTTGCCGGTCCCCGGTCTCAAGGAGGTGGGCATCGGCTTCAAGCAGGTCGAGGAGGCCATCGCCCTGCGCAACCACGTCCTCGAGATGCTGGACGTCGCTGCGGCGGTCGACGACCCGGACCTCCGTGCACGGGCCCTGACGTTCGTGTTCGTGGGCGGCGGCTACGCCGGGACCGAGGCCATCGCCGAGCTCGAGGACATGGCACGCGCCGCGACCAGGTACTACGACGGGCTCCGCGAGAGCGACCTGCGGTTCGTGCTGGTCGAGGCCAGTGCACGGATCCTTCCCGAGGTCCGGCCGGAGATGGGCGTCTACACCGTCGAGCAGCTGCGCTCCCGCGGCATCGAGGTGCGGCTCGAGACGCGGCTGGAGTCATGCGTCGACGGTGAGGTCGAGCTGTCGGACGGCACGAGGATGAGCGCCGACACCGTCGTGTGGACCGCGGGTGTCAAGGCCAACCCGGTGCTGCTCGACACCGACCTGCCACTCGACGAAGACGGGCGCCTCCGGTGCACCGCCACCCTGCAGGTCCTCGGCGAGGACGGCGTGACCGACGGGGTCTGGGGCGCCGGCGACTGCGCCGCCGTACCGGACCTGACGGGGGAGCCCGGTGCGTTCTGCTCACCGAGCGCCCAGCACGCAGTCCGGCAAGCGCGCGTGCTCGGGGACAACATCGTGGCCGCCCTGCGAGGGGAGGCACCGGCGGAGTACCGGCACCGGCACGTCGGCTCGGTGGCGTCGCTCGGGCTGCACAAGGGAGTGGCCGACGTCTACGGCGTGAAGGTCAAGGGGCTGCCCGCGTGGGTCATGCACCGGACGTACCACATGAGCCGGATGCCGACGTTCAACCGCAAGGTGCGCATCGTGCTCGACTGGACGTTGGCGCTGTTCTTCCGCAGGGAGCTCGTCGCGCTGGGCCGGCTGCAGAACCCGCGTGCGGAGTTCGAGGCCGCCGCCCAGGAACGGCCCACGGACTGACGGCGGTCCTGCCGAGATGCCCCTGGCGCCCGCGCACCCGGCAGTGGTGCTCCCGCTCGAGCGGCTGGGGCTGCCGCTGAGCGCCCTGACGGTGGGCGCGGTCGCGCCGGATGCCGCGGTGTACCTGCCGGTCCCGGTGAGCTATGCGACGACGCACAGCGGCGCCGGGCTCCTGGTCGATGTCCTGATCGGCCTTGTCCTGCTGGCCATCTGGGATCACCTGGTGCGCGACGCGGTTGTCGACCTCGTGTCGGCGCTGCGTGCCCGGCGTCCCTTGCGGAAGCGCCTCGACCGGCGGGCCTGGCTGCTGGCGCCGCTCTCGGTCGCGATCGGAGCCGCGACCCATGTCCTGTGGGACTCGGTGACCCACGAATGGGGTTTCGTCGTCGAGGGCATCGACTTCCTGCAGGACGAGCAGGGTGCGATGCCGCTCTACGGTTGGCTCCAGCTCGGCTCGACGGTCGTCGGCACGGTCGTGGTGACGGCGTACGGCGTGGGCCGACTGCGAGCCATGCCGACGGCGCCTCGTCGCTCGGTCGTCCCTCGACCGGGTCTCTGGCTGCTGCCCGTGCCGCTGACCGGCACGCTCGTCGGACTCGTCGCGCGCGAGGCCAACGCCGCGGTGGGAGCCGCACTCCTGGCGCTGCTCGCCGTTGCCGTCGCGTGGCGGGTCAGCGCACGCTTCGAGCCAGCCGATCGACGGCCTCGGCGACGCGCGTCCCGAACATGACGGCGTCGTTGTGGTCCGCACCCCTGAACACGACCCGCTCATGAAGGTTCGGAGCGTGGTCGGCGACGCGAGCGCTGAGCGACGAGGGGACCACCGAGTCCTCGTCCCCGTAGATCACCGTGACCGGGACGTCGCTGTCGGCAAGGTCCTCCAGCACCGGGAAGCGGTCGCGCAGCAGCGTGCGGACGGGCAGCCACGGGTAGTGGTGGCTGCCCACGTCGCCCAGTGCGGTGAACGGTGACCGGAGCACGATCCCGGCAGGCCGATGTCGACGCTGGAGGGCGGCGACCACGCCCGTGCCCAGTGACTCCCCGAGATAGATGACCCGGCCCGGCGGGTAGCCCAGCTCTTCCAGCGCCGCGACAGCGGCGTCCGCGTCCGCCGCCAACCCGTCCTCGCTGGGGCTGCCCGGGTTGCCGCCGTAGCCGCGGTAGTCGACGAGGAGGACCGCGAGGCCACGTCGGCTCAGCTCCTCGGCCAACCCCGCCCTGCTCGCGCGGTTGCCGCCGTTGCCCGGTGCCAGAAGCACCGCGATCCCGGTGTCCTCCGCAGCCCTGGCCGGGACGAACCAGGCGCCGAGGTCGAGCCCGTCCGAGGTGTGCAGCGTGACGTCCCTGGCGCCGGGGACGGCTTCACCGGCAGCGGGCACCGCCGTCTCGTCGGGGAAGTAGATCAGCTGGCGCTGCAACGCCCACAACATCGCGATGACCGCCCCTATGACGACGAGCAGGACCAGGGCCCCGCGTCCGAGAGTCCTACGAAGCCGCCGGGCCACGGCTCATGCTCGCAGACGCCGCCACCCGCCGGCGCGGTTGTTCGCGACGATCGCCCTGAGCATCGCCGTCAGCGCCGGGACGTCGACGGTGTCACCTTCGTAGACCTGGATCGCCCGGGCGGTGGCGTTGCCGTTCAGGACGAAGTACGGCTGCACCGACCGTTTGATCGTCTCCTCGATCTCGGCGTCCGCTGCCCAGATGACCTCGCGCAGCTCCCGGCAGATCTCCTGCTGCCACGAGGGCAGCCGGCCGATGTAGGCGTCGACGTCGGGATGGGCACGGGTCATGCCTGGAACTCTAGGACTACGCGGGCGTGACGACGAAGGCTCGGCGTGCCGGTTGGTCGGCTTGCAGGAGTGGGCAGACTGGAGGCCTCATGACGAACTCCATGCCGCTGCTCCGCCATGCCAACGCCCACTTCGTGACCGACGACGTGCTCATCGGCGGCGACCTCGACTACGGGTCGCGTCAGCTGGCCGAGACGCAGGTGCGCGAGCTGCACGACGTCGGCGTCACGCACATCATCGACGTCCGGGTCGAGTGGTCCGACCAGGACTGGGTGGCGGAGCTGCTGCCTGGTCTGAAGTACTTCCACCACGGCATCGACGACGCGGGCCAGCAGGTGCCGGCCGAGTGGTTCCAGGAGGGCGTGGACTTCGCGCTCGAGGCGTTGAGGTCCGGCGGCAAGGTGCTCAGCCACTGCCACATGGGGATCAACCGCGGCCCCTCGCTCGGCCTCGCGATCCTGCTCGCGCAGGGGTGGGACGCCATCGAGGCGCTCGACGCCATCAGGAGGGTGCGGCCGATCGCCTTCGTCGCGTACGCCGAGGACGCGCTGCGCTGGCACCACCAGGACCCCGACGACCTCGCCCGTGACCTCGACCGCCTGGACCGGTGGCGCGCGGAGAACGATCTCGACGTCGAGTCGGTCATCCGGCTCAAGCGTCAGCAAGGCGCCTGACCCGGACGCGCCGGGTCCCCGATCTCTTCTCGCTGGGGTTGAACGCCGGCCACTATCATCCCAGGGTGTTTCGGTCGGATCACCTCGCTCGCCTGCTCGACGCTGCGGAGGCAGCTGCCCCTGTCGACGCGGTCGGCGCCCTCACCCGAGAGCTCGGTGCGCGGTTGAGTGCGTCGTCAGCCGCTTTCCTCGTCGCCGACTCCTCCGGGCGGGCGCTGGTGCGTCTGGTGCACGTGCCTCTCGGTTCCGAGCTCGCGGAGGAAGCACCGCTGCCCGGAGCCGGCTACCGCCGTGACGGCGAGGAGTCGGCGAGGGCGGTGCCTTTCGACGGTGGACCGGTCGAACGGGTGGTGCGCGGCCAGCGACCCGAGGTCGTGCCGCCGCGCGATGGCGTGGCCCAGCAGGAGTGGACGGTCCTTGCGCCGGTGACCGAGCGCGGCGAGGTCATGGGTGTGCTCGAGCTCGTGCTCCCCGAGGAGCCCAGCAAGGAGGACGTCGACGAGGTCGCGACGGTCGCCCACCTGCTGGCCTTCGTCGTCATCGCCAACCGTCGGCACACCGACCTCTTCGAGTGGGGCCAGCGGAGCCGGCCGATGAGCCTGTCCGCCGAGATCCAGCAACGGCTCCTGCCTGGCCCGCGCACCTGTGAAGGAGGAGCGTTCACCCTGGCGGGCTGGCTCGAGCCCGCGGCCGACATCGCCGGTGACACCTTCGACTACAGCCTGGCGCGCGACACCCTGCACCTGTCGGTGACCGACGCGATGGGCCACGGGGTGTCGGCAGCGCTGACCGCGACGCTGTGCGTCGGCGCTCTGCGTGGCTCCCGACGTCGGGCCGTCCCGCTCGTGGAGCAGGCGTGCGAGGCCAATGTCGCGGTAGCGCAGCACATCACCGGTGGTGGTCTCGACGACTTCGTCACCGGCCTCGTCGGCCAGGTGGACCTGAGGACTGGCGTGCTGCACCTCGTGAACGCGGGCCACGTCCCGCCGTACCTGGCGCGCGACGGGGAGGTGCGTCGGATCGAGCTGCCCTCGAACCTGCCGTTCGGCATCTTCGCCGAGACCGCCTACGAGGCCGTCGACCTCGCGCTCCAGCCGGGTGACCGCATCATCTTCGTGACCGACGGGATGCTCGAGCGCAACGCAGCCGACATCGACCTGCCCCGTGCCATCCGCGACTCCGCCTCGCTGCACCCGCGGGAGGCGGCGACAGCACTGGCCGACAGCGTCCTCGCGGTCACCGGGCACGCGCTCAGCGACGACGCGACCGTGCTGTGCCTGGACTGGTACGGCGGGCACGGTCGCGACAGGGAGACCACTGCCGGCGCCGACGTCATGCAGGCCAGCCGCGCCAGCAGTCATTGAGCCGCCGAAGGTCGTGACGGGGGCACGGGCTCGGTCCTCAACGCGGGGTCCCAGCCGCCCGCAACGGCTGCGGCGTCGTACGTCGACTCGTAGAACTCCAGCAGCATCGCGTGCGGATCCGGGCTACGGCGTACGTCGGCGTAGGGCAGCACGAACTCGCCGAGGGAGGCCTCGTACCTCGCCTCTGCAGGAAGGACCGGACCGGTGCGGTAGCCCTCGGGCTCGGGGTAGGTGTACGCGTAGAAGATCCCTTCGTCCGCGCCTCCTGGCCAGTAGCCGCAGCTGGTGACCTCGTGGCTGTAGGCGCTCTCCATCACCCAGTCGGGACAGTTGGGCACCCCTCCGGGATGGGTGGGGGCGGGACGGCCGGAGAACCGGGTCTGCGCCAGGTCGAAGGCACCCCAGAAGAAGTGAACCGGGCTGTTCTTGCCGAGGAACTGACCGCTGTACTGACGAAGCACCCGTTGTGTGCCGACCAGCGACAGCCAGAAGGCGAGGGCGCGCTCCGCGTCGTACGCCTCGTGGACCGTGTCCTCCGGGAAGGGGATGGACTCCTCGACCTCGACCGGACGGGGGTTGATCTCCACGTGCAGGTGCAGCTGGTCCAGTGCAGACATGAAGTCGCCGTAGAAGTCGGCGACGGACCGGGCATGCAGCTCGACGTGGGCGACCCGACCGTCGACGACCTCGATCGAGAGCCGTCGCTGCCGGAAGTCGAAGACGACCTCGAAGGGGATCGAGGGGTGATGGACCAGCGACGTCGTCAGCCCTCGGCTGCTGACGTACAGCGGGACGTGCCACCAGTGGTTGTGCGGCGCCTCGACGGCCATTCGGACCTTTCCGACGACCTGGGTCCAGAGGTGCAACGTGTCGCGGGTGTCGCGCCACTCGTCAAGCGGCAGCGCCGGCCACCAGAGTGCTGCTCCTGATTCGGGCGCTTGGGCGGGTTCGGGCATGGAGCAAGGTTCGTACGGCGGCAGGTCTGACATCGTCGGCTGATCGACTGTGACCGGCGGCGGGGGACCTAGGACAGTCGTCCCCGAGAGGCGAAACGCCTAGTCTGAAGCGCGGCGGACCCCAGAGGCTCTGCCATGGCAGAGGTGGTGGCGGCGATGGTGTCCAACGTGGCGGCGGTCCCGCCGCTCGACCTGCGACAGGTCTGGTACTTCGTCACCGTCGCTCGCGAGCTCAACTTCACCCGCGCCGCAGAACGGTTGCACATCTCGGCGCCCGCCCTGTCGCAGCAGATCAAGGCGCTCGAGCGCCAGCTGGGCGTGCAGCTGCTGGTCCGCGACACCCGCAGCGTGCATCTCACACCTGCCGGGGAGGTCTTCGCCCAGGCCGGCCATCGCCTTCTCGACGACGGCGAGGCGGCGGTGCTGGAGTCTCGGGAGGTTGCTGGGCTGATGACCGGGCAGCTCGTGATCGCTGCCATCCACGAAGCGGAGTCGGCCTTCGAGCCGTTCCTCGCCGACTTCCACGTCACCTATCCGGGCGTCCAGTTCAAGATCGCAGCGCTGAGGCACGCCGAGCTCCTGAACGCGTTGCGCGAAGGCAGCGCTGACGTCGCGCTGACCTGGTCGTTCCTCCTCGACCGGGCGAGCGACAGCGAAGGGCTGCACTGGGTCGAGGTCGCGCCCACCGAGGTGATGGCGGCTCTGCACCCGTCCAGCCCTCTCGCAGGCGACGACCGTGTCCGTCGCGGTGAGCCGCTGCGAGGCACCCCGGTGGTGCTGTTCGAGCGCGAGTACTCGCCGGTCACCTACGACTACGCCGTGGAGGAGCTCTACGGTCATGGGTGTCCCGACCCACCGGTGCAGGAGATCAGCGTGACGGTGCGGGCCCAGGAGGCCATGGCCAGGTGTGTCGCGTCGACCGGCGCCCTGGCACCGTTGAGCCGACCTGTGGCCGAGATGCTCCGAGGTGAGTGGGTCACCCGTTCGTTCGATCCGCCATGGATGACGGTGGGCTGTGTGGTCTGGCGCGGCGACAGCACCTCACCGGCACTGACGGCGTTCCGGGCGGCCGCCGTCGAAGCCAGCCGCGGCATCGGGCGGTCCGACACGGTCACCTGACGACCTATGAAGCAGAGGTTCATGACAGTGAGCCAAACGGTCGTGGCGCGCGCGGACCGTCGGTGGCAGCGTGTTGTCCGACGGAAGACCGGCCACGCACCCCACCGGTGAACCTGCGGCGCGACCGAGGTCGACGTGTGAGAGGGGACCGGAGTGGGTGGACGCACGATGGAGCCACCACACGAACCGCTGGTCGGCCGAACCGCCGAGCTGGAGGCACTCGGCAGGTTCGTTCGCGGAGGAGTGCGGCGGACCGGCGCGGAGCCGCCCGCGCTGGTCGTCACCGGTGACCCCGGCGCAGGGAAGACCGCGCTGTCGACGCAGCTCGCGCGGGAGGAGGCACAGCGGGGCGTGACCGTGCTGCGCGCGACCGGTGTCCAGTCCGAGGTGGACGTCGGCTTCGCCGGCCTCAGCCAGCTGCTGGGGCCGGTCGTCGACCGGGTGCATCAGCTTCCGGCGGAGCTGCGGGACGACCTGTACGCCGCCCTCGGCTTCGACGACCCGCAGCCGGGACGAGCTCTCCAGGTCGCCGCAGCGGTGAGGACGCTGCTGGCGGGGCTCGCTCGGGCGTCCCCGGTGCTCGTGGTCGTCGACGACCTGCAGTGGACGGACCCTGCCACCGCGGACGTGCTCAGCAGGACCGTGCGATCGCTGGGCGCCGCCGACGTCCGGGTGCTGGTGCTGGTGCGCACAGCGGCGCGGACCTACTTCGACACCTCGGGACTGTCCCGGCTGGCGTTGGGGCCGCTCGCCGCGAGGGACGCGGAAGCTCTGGTCAGGTCGGCCTTCCCGGACGTCGACCGGTTCGTTGTTGCGCGAGTTCTAGCCGAGGCCGACGGGAACCCGCTGGCCTTGCTCGAGCTCCCGACGGCGCTGACAGCGCACGAACGAACCGCGCAGCGGGAGCTCCCGGCGTACCTGCCCCTCACCGAGCGTCTGCAGGCCCTGTACGGCGGCCGCGTGCTGCCGCTCGCAGCGGACACGCGCCACAGGCTGCTGGTGGCGGCCCTCGGCGGCAGCGAGATGACCGCGCTCGCCCACGACCGCTCCGAGCACGCCCGGCTCCTGGCACCCGCCGAGCAGGCCGGGCTGCTGCAGCTCGAGCCGGACGGCGTGGTCCGGTTCCGGCACCCGCTGGTCCGCAGCACCGTGGTCGACCTGTCGACGGCCCAGGAGAGGCGCCGGGCGCACCTGTTCCTGGCGCACCGGGGTGATTCCGACGAGGACCGCGCTGCGTGGCACCGTGCCGCTGCCACGCTCGGACCCGACGAGGAGGTCGCCCACCTGCTGGAGGCCGCAGCGGGCCGGGCGTTGAGCCGCGGGGACACGGCGGGGGCGGTGCGCACCCTGATCCGCGCGGCCGAGCTGAGCCCGGAGCGGGCGGACCGGGCCCGGCGGCTGGCCGAGGCGGCGTACCGCGGCGCGGATGTGGGCGGCGACCTGCGCCGTGCTGCCCGGCTGCTCGAGGACGCCGCCCGTGCGGATCCGGACTCGGGGCAGACCCTGGAGGCCGCGATCGCGACCGCGTACCTCCTCCTCAACGGCGCCGGAGACACCAGGACCGCCCACCGCGTGATCGTCGCGGCACTGGACGAGGCGTGGCGTACGGGGAACGCCGCCGCGGACGTGGTTGTCGAGGGCGTGCACACCCTGTGCGAGATCTGCATCTACGCCGCACAGCCCGACCTGTGGCCGGCGTACCACGCCGCGGCCGAGCGGGTGCCCCTCGAACAATTCCCGGTGCTCGCCCTTTGGGACCGGATCCTGGTCGATCCGGCGCGGAGCGCGCGCCCCACGCTCGCGGCACTGGAGGACGCGTTGTCCAGCCTCGGGGACGAGCAGGACCCGGTCCGTGTCGAACGGGTCGCCGCTGCCGCGCTGTACGTCGACCGCGTCGACTCCGCCCGTCAGCCTCTGCTGGGGCTGCTCGACGCCGCCCGGGCGGGGACGTCCACCGGCTCAGGGATCCTGGCGCTGATGCTCCTGGCCGTCGAGGACTTCCACCGCGGCCGCTGGTCGGACGCGCGGGCCTTCGCGGAGGAAGGACTGCAGCTGGCGGACGAGCACGGTCTCGACCTGCTTGCCTGGCCCCTGAAGCTGACCCAGGCCTGGCTGGCCGCGGGCACCGGCGACCATCGTGCACTCCAGTCGCTCCTCGACCAGATGCACGCGTGGGCCACTCCGCGACAGGTGGGCACCGTGCTCGATTACGCCCACCACGCTGCAGGTCTCGGGGCACTGGGCCGCGGTGACTACCTGACTGCCTTCTCCGAGCTCTCCCAGGTCAGCAGCCCGGGCGAGCTGCGCAGCCATGTCGGACACGCCTTGTGGGCGGCCATGGACCTGGTCGAGGCCGCAGTCCACGCGGGGCACAAGGACGCAGCAGCCGCGCACGTCTCGGCGATGCGCCGGGCAGGCGTCGGAGAGCTCTCCGGACGTCTTCGCCTCGTCGAGGCCGGTGCCGCAGCGATGGCCGCGGAGGAGCTGGACCGAGAGCTGTTCGACCAGGCACTGGCAACCCCCGACGCAGAGCACTGGCCGTTCGAGCTGGCCCGGATCAGGTTGTGCTACGGCCAGCTCCTGCGCCGCGACCGGGCCGCGGCCGATGCCCGGGGGCACCTTGAGAGCGCACTGTCCACGTTCCGCGACCTCGGTGCGACCGACTGGGTGCACAGGGCGCAGCAGGAGCTCGAGGCCACCAGCCAGGTCAAGCGACGCGCAGGCCGGCACGACGTCCTCTCCCTGCTGACTCCGCAGGAGCACCAGGTCGCGACGTTGGCGAGTCGAGGGCTGACGAACCAGCAGATCGCTGAACGGCTGCTGATGTCGCCACGGACGGCGGGGGCGCACCTGCGAGGCGTCTACCGCAAGCTCGGGGTCGCCGGTCGCGGCGGCCTGCACCAGGCGCTGGCCGATCCCCTCGGAGCCACCGCGGCGCCGATCGGTCGGAGCTGAGTCGATCGAGATGACAGACGCCACGCCGGTCGGAGTGCTCGGTCGCGACGACGACCTGCGCGCACTCGACGCGCTGCTCCACGGCGCACCCGCACAAGGCGGAGCACTGCTGCTCGTCGGTGAGGCAGGCATCGGCAAGACCGAGCTGGTCCGCGCAGCCGAGGCCCGAGCCGCACGCGCCGGACTGCGCCGCATCAGCGTGCGGGGGGCGGAGTTCGGAGGGGGCACGAGCTTCGGTGCGCTGCGCCAGCTGCTCGACCCGCTCCGCCCGCTCCTCCCGTCGGTGACCCCCACCCAGAGGAACGCGCTGACGGCAGCCCTCGGCGAGAGCGTCGACGAGCGCCGTCGTGGCCCCGTGGAGCCTCTCGCGACCGGTGCACTCGGCTGGGCGGTGCTGGCGCTGGCGCGCGAAGCTGCGGCGGTGGAAGGGCCGCTGCTGGTGACCGTCGACGACGCCCAGTGGCTCGACCGTCCGAGCGCCGAGGTGATTGCCTTCGTCGCACGCAGACTCGTCGGGACCCGCACCAACCTCCTCGTCGCCACCCGCCCAGGACACGACGATCTCCTCCGCTCCGTCGGCGTGCCGGAGCACCGCGTGACCGCGCTCGGTGAGGCGGACGCACGCGTCCTGCTGGACCGTCACTTCCCGGACCTCGACGGGCCGGTGCGGAGCCGCGTCCTCGGGGCAGCCGCCGGCAACCCGCTCGCGCTCCTCGAGCTCCCGCATGCCCTCGGCCAAGGGGCGACTGATCGGTCGCCGGCGGAGGAGCAGGACCCGTCCGAGGTCGTGCGGCTGTTCGGACCTCGGATCCGTGCCTTGCCCGACCGCACCCGGCGGCTCCTCCTCCTCGCCGCCCTCGAGGGCGGCGAGGCGGAGGACCTGCGGCTGGTAGCCGGTGCAGCTGGACTGAACCTGCTCGAGGCGATGGTCCCGGCTGAGCGCGCCGGGCTCGTCAGGATCGACGACGGCTCCACCCGGCTCACCTTCCGGCACCCTCTGGTGATCAGCACGCTCGTCGAGCTGGCAACCCCGACCCAGCGCCGTGAGGCCCATGCGCTCATCGCTCAGGCGCTCCGGGACCATCCGGAGCGGCGGGCCCACCACCTGGCCGAGGCCGCTCCCGGACCGGACGAGACGGTGGCAGCCGAGCTCGAGGCGCAGTCGCGCCGCTGTCTCGGTCGCGGCGACGTCCTCGGTGCGACGCGGCTCCTCAAGCAGGCAGCGGAGCTGAGTCCCGCGCCGCGGTCACGGGCCCGCCGACAGGTTCAGGCGGCGCTCATCGAGGTCGACGTCACCGGCGATCTCGACGGTGCAGCGCAGCTGCTGGCCGACGCCGACCGGGTGGAGCCGACGCTGACCCGTTCGTTGCCGGCCACCGTCGCTGCGACGTACCTGCTGCTCAACGAGGAGTGTGACGTCGACACTGCCCACCGGCTGCTGAGCGCGGCCGTCGAGGCCTACCCGAACCGCGACGATTCCAGTGATGCCGTGCTCGAGGAGGCTTTGCTCAGCCTCGTGATGATGAGCTGGTTCGGCGGACGCCCGGACCTATGGGCGCCGTTCCTGCTCGCGGTCCAGAGGCTGCGGCCCGGACCTCCACCGCTGGTGGACCTCGTGCACAGCGCGTTCGGCGATCCCGTCCGGCTGGGGACGAGCGTTTTCTCGGCGCTGGACGACGCCCTCGGCACGGTCGACAACGAGCGGGACCCTTCCCGGATCGCCCGGATCGGCCTCGCGTGCGTGTACACCGATCGCATGGGCGAGTGCCGGCAGGCGCTCCGCCGCGTCGTCGACAGCGGGCGGGAGGGGGGCGCGGTCGCCCTGGCGATCAACGCGCTGGTCTCGAGCTGCGTCGACGACTGGCTGACCGGCCAGTGGGACGAGGCGGTGGAGCTCGCGAACGAGGGGTTGGAGCTCTGCCGACGACACGGGTTCCGCCGCTACTCGGTGATCCTCGGCGGCTACATCGAGCAGCTCGTCCGGATCTCGCGCGGGGACCTCGACGGAGGCCTCGCCGCGGCGGCCGAGATGGCTCAGTGGGCGAGCGCCCGCGGTGCCGGCATGACGCGCGTGTTCGCCGAGCACCTGTACACCCTGCGGGCGATCGCGCTGGGCGACTTCGACACCGCGTACGGTCACGTCACCCGGATCACGACGGCCGGACAGCTCGCGCCGTACAACCCGCACGCGCTGTGGGTCCTGTTCGACCTCGTCGAGTCCGCGACGCGCACCGGCCGGGAGACCGAGGCCCGAGCCCACGTCGATGCCATGCGCGAGCACCGCGTCGCCGAGCTGTCCCCCCGACTGCGGATGCTCGTCGACGGTTGCGCGGCCCTCACGTGCTCGGGGGACGAGGCGAGCCGCCTCTTCGACAGCGCGCTCAGCATCCCGGAAGGCCCGCGCTGGCCCTTCGACCGAGCTCGGATCCTGCTCGCCCACGGCGAGCACCTCCACCGCGCCAAGCAGCCGGCCGCTCGTGCCACCCTGGCCGAGGCCGTCGCCGTCTTCCGACGGCTCGGCGCACAGCCGTGGGAGACCCGGGCGTCCACCGCGTTGCGCGCCAGCGGCGCCGCGGTCCAAGACGGTCCCCGAGACGCTTCCGGCACCGTCACCCTGACGGCGCGAGAGCGGGAGATCGCGACGCTGGCGGCTCGGGGCCTCACGAACCGGCAGATCGGCGAGCAGCTGTTCCTGTCGCCCCGATCGGTCGGTGCCGCGTTGTACCGCATCTTCCCGCGGCTCGGGATCACGTCCCGCGCGACGCTTGCCGCTGCGCTTGCCGCGCACGCCCCGGAGGACACGTCCTACGACGACGCGCAGCAGGCGGACCGCGACTGAGGCTGCGGACACGCTTGACCGATCCCGCTCGGACGTCGCCGCCGCGAAGAGAGCTGGGACGTTCGTTTCGTACGGCATCGGTTGGCTTGTCCGGGCTGGAACAGGACGTCGGTCATGGTTGTTCCGCGCGTTCCGGAGCCGGGCCTGGCGTGCCTTGCGCTCCGTCATGGGTGTAGTCCAGGCCGGCGTAGTCGGGGTGCCGTTGCAGCCACGCCTTGGCGTAGGGGCACACGACGATGACGCGGCGGCCTTCCCCCTTGGCCAGGTCGAGCGCGGACCTCACCAGCCGCCCCCCGTACCCGTGCCCCTCGTGGCTGCGGTCGACCTCGGTGTGCTCGAGGACCAGGACGTCCTGAGCCCGCTGGTACTTCAACCAGCCGACCCGGTCACTGCCCTCGAAGACCTCGAGCCGGCTGCGGTCGGCGACGTCCTCGACGCGGGTGCTCACGGCTCGATCGCGATCTCGAGGCTGCGCAGTCCGGGCATCTCCAACCACACCGTGGTCGGCCCGGTGGCCCAGCGCATCAGCACCGTCTCGCAGTCCGGGCAGCGGAGCACGACACCGGGCCCGTCGACGTACGCCCGCGTCTGGCCCACGGCAGCACGGTGGCCGCAGAGCCTGCAGGTCCCCATGGCGTTGGTGATGTCGCTGCCGAACAGCTGCGTCATTTCCCCGGCGGCCGCGTTGCCGTCGAGGTGGCGAGGGATCGTGCTCCGGTCGGTCATGGCGTGCTCCTCTCCCCGTACCTCTCCGCGCGGAGTCGGTCGGGCTCGTGGCCGAGCTCGACGAGCCGTTCCAGGACGGTCTCGACGAAGCCTGTGGGTCCGCAGACGAAGCAGGCGGGCCGCATCGCAGCGGGCAGGGTCAGCTCGGCCAGCTCGGCCGCTGTCAGCCGACCCGGGGGGCGCGTGCTCCCGGACGGGGCCTGCCGCGTGTACACGTGCGTGACGGCGCCCTGCTGCTCGAGCTGGTGCAGCTCGTCGCGGTAGAGCAGGTGGTCCGGGCCGGCGACCGAGTACAGCAACTGCATGAGGGACGGATGACCTGCGTCGCGATGCGTGCGCAGCATGCTCATCAGGGGTACGACGCCGCTGCCGCCACCGACGAGCTGCACGGGGGAGGAGTCGGTGACTTCCCAGACGAACCAGCTCCCGAGGGGGCCACGCACCTCCACGTGGTGTCCTGGCCGGGCGGTGTGGGCCAGGTACGGCGACACCTCGCCGTCCGGGGTGGTGTCCACCGTGATCTCGACCAGGGAAGACCCCGCCGCGGAGGCGAGGGAGTAGGGGCGGACCGCGGCGTAGCCGTCGGGCGCGGTGAGGCGGACGTCGACATGCTGCCCCGCCCGGTGCCCGGGCCAGTCCGCGACGTCGAGCCGCAACGTCGTCCCGGTCATGGACTCGCGGCGCACGTCACTGATCGTGGCGCCCTGCCACGTCAGTCGCGGGAGTGTCGCTGCTCTTGCCATGGGTCGCCGTAGAGGTGGTAGCCGAGCGACTCCCAGAAGCCCGGTTCGTCGTGCGTCATGAGCGTGAGGCCGTTCAGCCACTTGGCGCTCTTCCACAGGTAGAGGTGCGGGACCAGCAGCCGCACCGGGCCGCCGTGCTCCGCGGGCAGCGGCTCGTCCTCGTACTCGAAGACCAGCCAGCCGCGCCCGTCGAGGAGGTCCTCCAGCGGGACGTTGGTGGTGTAGCCGCCGTAGGAGTGCGCCATCGTGTACAGGGCATCGGCGTCCTCGACGTCCTCCAGGAGCGCATCCACCGGCACGCCGCGCCACCGGGTGCCGAGCTTGGAC
>CADCUK010000150.1 GCA_902805865.1 uncultured Nocardioidaceae bacterium
GACGTAAGCGCCCTCGGACCGCGGGAAGAACTCGTACCAGGAGCCGTACAGCGCCCGCTGACGGTCGGCGAAGAACGGGAACGGCCCCTCCACGGTCACGAGCTCACGCAGCGGCTCCGCGTCCAGCACCCCGGTCACCTCGGGTGTCAGCGCCGCTCCCAGCCGTACGGCGTCGGGGCGGGTCGTGTCGCGCAGCGCCGTGACGGCGTCGAGCACGGTGGCCCGGCCGGCCTTGGACATGCCGGCCGCCGCCCGCTCGAGGACCAGCGCGCCCTCGGCGAACATCAGCTCGGTGTCCATCCCGGCAGGCACCTTGATCTCCGCAGCGTGGCGCCAGCTCTCGACGGGGTCGCCCCAGCCATGGACCTCGAAGGACCAGGCGCCCTCCTGGTCGGCCACCACGGTGGCCTGCCAGCGGTCGACGACGTCGGGGGAGCGGTGCATCCGCTGGGGAGGGCGCCGCTTCCCCGCGGGGTCGATCAGGACGACCTCCGCGGCCAGGGCGTCGTGCCCCTCGCGGATGACGACGGCGCTCACCTCGAACGGCTCGCCGAGCGCCGCCTTGGCCGGGTGCTTGCCTCCTTCGAGAACTGGAAAAACGTCAAGGACCGGGATCCGTCCAACCATGTTCGCGTCCTACCCAGTGGTCACTGGGTCATTCACGAACACGGGGACGGATCTCCGGTCCTTGCTCGACTGCCTGGGGCACCCAGGGTTTACAGCACCAGCGTCACCATCGCTGCCGGAGTGGCGATCGTCAGCGGTGCAGTGAACTCGGCAGTGTTCGTGAGCACAGTGCCGTTCTCGACACCTTGCTTCACCCGCACCGTTACCCGCACCGTGCCGTCCGCGAGCACCGGCACCTTGCCGATGTCCCACGTGACGGTCCGCGTCCGGCTGTTGTAGCTGTCCGGACCGGTCGCGGACACGAACGTCACTCCCGCCGGGAGCTGGTCGGTGATCTTCACCTGCTCCGAGGGAGCCGGACCCAGGTTGGTGTAGTCGAGCTCGTAGGTGATGGTCTCACCCTGGTCCGCCGTCGCCGGTCCCGTCTTGGTGAAGGCGACGAACGGGTCCCTGATGGTTCCGGAGCCGCCGCCGCCGTTCCCGCCGGCACCGAAGACCTGGAACTCAGCCGCACGAACGGTGTCGTCCTGCGGGGCGAGGATTGCCTCGTCGGCCGCCTCCGGGTCGAACGGGAAGTCCGTCGCCTGACGCCGGCAGTCGGAGTTCACCAGCGGGTCGCTGTCCTGGTCACCGTGGTACGTCGGGTTCCCTGTGCACTGGTTGCTCAGCACGACCATGCGTACGTGGGTGGCACGCCGGTCAGGCACGTCGAACTCGCGGAAGATGAGCTGCGGCGCGAGCGGCCTCGGCACGTCTCCCGGGAAGGCGTTGGGGGCGCTGGTGAAGATGCGCTCCCAGCCGTCCCCTGCCTTGCCGGCCGTGCTCCGGTTCCCACAGCTGTCGTTGCCGGCGGCAGCGGTGCAGACCTCGACCGCGAACTGGCGCAGGGCGGAGAACCGGTTCTGGCTCAGGTCCTGCGGGTCGCACTCCTCCGGAGCCTGGCAGGCGTCCTCGGCGTTCGACCGCAGCAGTGCGCTGACCTTCACCACGTCGACCTTCGGTCGCGTGCCAGCGAGGTCGACGGTGACCTGTCGGCCCCGCACCACCTCCGGAGTGGCCGCCGTGGTGGTCCCGGCCAGGGGACCGCCCGGTCGCCCGGAGACGTAGTTGGTCGCCTCCGTGTCGTCGATCAGGCTCTCGAAGTTGCCTCCGTCGCCACCGGCCACCGTCGCGCCGTTGTGCACCGACGCGAGGTTCTTGACGAGCAGGTACTGGGCGCGGTGCTCGCGGTTGGGGTCGAACGTCCGGGTCAGCCGGGTCAGACCGCGCCCTGGAGCCTGGACCACGAAGTCGTAGCGGCCCGGGAGGAACTTGCTGACAGCCCCCAACGGCGTCGAGGGGTCGGTGTCGGCGATCGGCGTGACGCGAGCCTCGTAGTCTCCGACGAACACCTGCACGTTCTTGAGCGGCTTGTCGTTCTCGTCGACGAACCGCCAGGTGACGGTTGCCTCGTTGCCCGACGTCGGCGACTCGAAGCTCGGCTTCGGCTGCGAGTCGTCGGTGCCGTTGCTCTTGGCCTTCGCTCCGAAGCCTCGCTTCGCGAACTCGTCCCACAGGACCTTCTGGTTGTCCGGACCCGGGCGCTTGCCGCCGTACCGCATGAGGTCCGCCGCCAGGTAGGCGTCACGCGAACCGAGCATGCTGACCGCCGGAGGCATGAGCAGGTAGGCGTCGAACACCGTCTGCATCCACCGCCGGTTGCCCGGGCACCGGTCCGCAGGGAGGATCCCGTTGGCACAGCGGATCTGCAGACGGTCGTTGCCCGCGGGGAACGTGCCGTTGTACTTGCGGATCATGGCCTGCCGGATCTGGAAGTTCACCGCGCTCCAGATCTCGCCGTCGTCGTGCGGGCTACCGACACCACTGCCGTCGTAGCCCTGGACGTCGCTGAAGTTGAGCGGGCTGACGTTCATGCCGTAGTTGCGGATGCCGCGCTCGTCGCTTCCGGTGACGTACGGACCGACGGCGAACGGGTTCTCGTCGGCGGTGGGTACGTACCCGAACTCGTTGAGGTACTCGACGGCGGTGAGGTCGCTGTAGCTCTCGCCCATCGCTCTCGCCTGACCGTCGCTGCCCGAGGTCAGACCGGCGTCGGGACCTCCGACCATCCGGTTGGAGATCGCGTGGGTGTACTCGTGACCGATCACTGACATGTCGTAGTCACCGTCGGAGCAGGCGGCGTAGAACGCCGCCGGCAGCGGCTGCCACAGGTACATGTTCGTGATGCCCGGCACGCCGTCGTTCAGCGTGATCTGGTTGGCGTTGTCACGGCCCATGAACGACGGGAACCCGCCGTCGACCGCACCGGCCTGGGCGCCGCCGAGCTCGGGGTCCTTGTCGCCGAGACCAGGTACCTGGCCGTCCGCGTCGTTGCCGAAGTTGGACACCTGCATGTTGTAGTTGTTCTCGGTGAAGCCGAGGAAGTACGACCAGTCGTGCATCCGGTTGTGGCTGCCGAACAGGCTGGTGATCGAGGCGTCGATGTCGTTGCGCTCAGGGGTGGCGAAGACCTCCGGCGAGCACTTCGAGTTCTTCCACTGGTCGGTCCACGGGAAGACGTACTCGCGATCAGGCGCCACCGGGCTGAAGTTGTCTCCCACTGGGGGCGCGAGCGGGCTCAGCCACGCCTCGACGGAACGAGCGGCGTTGCCGGTCGTCGTGAAGGTCGGCTGCCCCGTCATGGGATCGACGTCCCAAGGCAGCCGCGCCGCGATGTTGCCCTCCTCGCGCTCGCACCCGGCGGGCAACGTCCCCTGCGGCCGGGTCTGACCGTCAGCCCGCGTGAAGCAACCGACGATCCGCGTGTCCGTGTCGTTGCCGTTGAGCGGCGGGTTGTTCAGGAAGTACTTCCAGCTCGGGGGGAAGGGCACTCCGGACGAGGCCACGTTGCTGGTGACGAAGCTGCCTGCGTACGCGTACGGAGGAGCCACCTGCGAGCCGGCGTCGAAGGGGCAGACCTGTGCGGCGTACTCGGTGCCGGCCGGGTCGCCGGCGACACCGTCGTACGCGCTGACCTCCGGGCTCGTCCCGGAGTCGCCGGGTCCACCCACGACCTCCCCGTTGCGGAGGATGTTCACGACGATGTCGTTGCTCGGGTTCACGGCGGTGGCGAAGACGTAGATGCTCTCGGTGTCGTCATCGACGTCGATCGGGTGCAGCGGCCCGCACTCCTGAGGCGTGTAGGTGCCAGTGAACTCGCCGGCCGTGGGCGCCATGGGCGCCGCAGCCAGGTGCTCGAGCCGGTTCGTGCGGAGGAGCACCTCTCCGGTCACCGCGTCGACGAACACCGTGTAGGCGAACTCGTTGCCGCCGGTGGGGTGGTAGACGATCGTCTCGTAGGCGGGCCGCACACCGTCGCCGGGTGTCGGCACGGCGACGAGTCGCGACCTCTGTACCTCACCGAGGCCGTCGACCTCGAACGTGGTCCAGCCGTCGACCTCCTCCTCGGAAGAGATGGCTTCGGCGGTCTTGCTCAGTCCGAGGCTGTTCGCTGCTGCCTGCCAGGCCTCGATCGCGGTGAGGTCGGGCTCTGCCGGGGCCGTGCCGTCGCCGGCGGCCGAGGACGACACGTACGCCACGTTCCCGTCGACGACGCCGACGGTGATGAGACCGTCCTGTCCGGCGCGGAGGTCACCGAAGGTCTGGCGGAAGAGCACGGCGTGGCCCCTGCCACCGCTCAGCACCGAGTCGTTGACGACCTCGAGGTTCTCGAGGCCGCTGGTGCTGAGGCTGAACAGGGCGCGGTTCGAGGCGATGAACGACTTGGCAGCCTTGACCGGGTTGCGACCGAGACCGGTGGCGAGGTAGCCGCCGTGCTTGATCAACGATGCAGGAGTGCCGAACTGGTTCCACTCGACCCGCGTCGCGCCGAGGGCGCGGACCCGGTCCTGCGCTGCGGCGGTCGGCGCGAGCCGTCCGGAGCGGTTGTCGAGGTTCTCCTTGTTCGGGTCGACGATGGACTGCAGGGTCCCTGGCTCGACGACGCCGACGGGGGCGGCGCCTGCTGGGACGTGGGTGAGCCCAAGGGCCAGTGCGGCAGCCGTGAGGCCGGCTGCGGAGATGCCCGCCGCCTTCCTCAGCCGTGGTCGACCTGGTGGGGCCGGTGGCGCATTGAGAGAGGGGCGTTGGGACATGTTCGGCCTCCAGATGTGGGTGCGACGCCCGAGGGCGGCCGTTACGGAGACCGGCGGGGTGTGTCGGTCGGCGAACGGCAGAGCCGGCTCGTGACCAACTCATTCAACCGGACAACGCTCCGGAGGAGAAGGGGTTACGAGAATCACACCCAACGCTGCATTTGAACGATCCATTGAGTAGGCTCACAGGGTGCGAGCAATCCGTCGATTCAC